>CBHYLN010000031.1:0-42384 GCA_966128725.1 uncultured bacterium
TCCTACGGACATTTCTATCTGGTGCTGAACCGGACATTTCTACCTGGCTGCTACAGTTACTATCATCTACGCGCCGAACATCGTTTCTACAATCGCGCAAACGGAGTAACTTCCTCCGGCGAGACCCAACCCGACTTCATTCCTTTTCTTTCAGCATGATCGGGACATCGGCATGAATCTTCGAGCACTCTCCGTGTTGGTGGTGGTGGCCGCGCTGCTTGCCGCGCCCATGGTATACGCACAACACGAAGGAACGGACGCAAACCCTCTGGGCGACGACCGGGCACGTACCCGTGTCCTGATCGGCCCGGTGGGCGGTATCGCTCTCAGCCACCACACGGGCGGTTTCCGCATCATCAACGAATCGTCGTGCCCTGTGTTCACCGATGGGAATGCGTGGGGGTATTTCCTTGGGTTGAGCGGTGAGGTGCAGCCTGGCGCAACGTGGAGCATCATCCCGAGGATTACCTACGAGTCACGCCCCGGCCGTTTTCATCAGCAGTTGGAGGGCGCACGGATTCTTGTGGACAGCGTTACGGTTGCCGATCAGGTAGTATCCGCCACGTCCACGGTGGACATGCGTCTGCTCAACTTCGAGGTGATGTACGCGCAGCAACTGTTCCGTCTGGGCAGGAGCTTCCGGTTGAATGTCAATGCCGGCCCGGCTGTCGGTTACGTTCTGAGCGGGAAGATCACGCAGGTGCAGGATCTGGAGGAGCCGCTCAACGCGCAGTTTGTCAACCCGAACGGGCTCCCTACCGAGAACAATGGTCGGCGACTGATTTACGCTCAGGACCAACCTATCTCAGGCCTGCAGAACGTGCGCTTCTCGGTAAAGGGTGGGCTGGTGGCCGAGCTTGGTCTGTTCAACAACGAATGGATTCTGTACCCAGGCATCTTCTACGACTTCGGGATCACCAACGTTACCCGCAATGAGAACTGGAGCCTGAACACGCTGTTGTTGCAGTTGGAATTGCGGCGCGCATTGTAGCGCGGTCATCTTACTGCGTTGCGACACGGATTGCCCGCATGCTCTCGCAAGGGAACGTCGGCCCGTTGTCAGGGCCTTCACCTACCAGCGCACATCCACATCAGGAATGCCCGCCGGCATTGTGCCGGGCATTATCCGCCGGGCATCCGGTTGAACATTCTCGCGTCAACCGGCGCCACGATCTCCGGCATTCATCAGCGCGGCCGCTGCGGTAAATCCGCTTTGTGCGGCGCCTTCGATTGTTGCCGGTAATCCCGTCGACGTCCAGTCGCCAGCCAGGAAGAAGCCCGATGCCGCGGTCTGGGCCATGGGGCGAGCGCGCTCGGCCTCCGGTGTGGCCGCGAACGTGGCATGCCGCTCCTTCAGCACAAGCGATCCAAGCAGGCCGGCGCCGGCAAGCTCCGGGAATGCGGCCTGCAGCTCGGCATCCGCGCGCGCAACGATACTGTCCGCGTCGGTTGAGCTTTCGGCAACCGCGGCGCTGATGGTGCACGATACAAGGCCCGGCCATTTCTCGTTGCGCGAGCCATCGATCGCCCGCCGATTGAACATCCACTGCACCGCCGTTCCAATCATTGCAGCGAATGCGGGCAGCGACGCCGGATTGTGGTTGTACCAGAGATACAGCGACACGATGGGCGAATACTCGAAGGCCGGCGTCGCGCCCAGCACATCGGAAACCAATTCCGGTTGGCGTAGCACGGCCCGGAGCGCACGCTCGGGCAGCGCGGAAATGACCTGCCGGGCAAGTATCGGCTCGCGATCCTTCAGCCGAATAACATAACCCTCGTCATGGCGTTCCACGGCCGTAATAGCGGTGCCAATGCTCACGCTGCCACCGGAATGCTCGGTCAGGGATGTGGCGGGCTGGAACAGCTCCGAGAGCCCGCGCGTTGGAAACGCCAGATGCGAGTCGGTGCCTTTACCAAGAAACGCCAGGCGCATAACGCGGGCAAACAGCAGCGCCGATGCCCGCTCGGCCGGCAGGTTCAGCGTGGCGATGATGATGGGGTCCCACAGTCGCCGGCGCAGGTTGGCGGTTTGCCCGTGGCGCCGCAGATACGTCGCCGCCGTTTCGTCACTGCCGGGTGTGCCCAGCGCAAGCGCAATGCCGATGCGAAGCAGGGCCAGACGCTCGGCCGCTGTTATCCGTTTCAGCCGCATCATGCCCACAAGCACGTCGGCCGGCGAGGGGAGCGTTGCCGGTGCCGCCAGCCGATCACTGCTGCCGTCCGGGTCACGGAATTCCACCGCAAGCGACCGTTGCAATTGCACGGCCGAACGGGTTCCAAGCAGTTCCAACAGTTCAAATGTGCGGTGGTAACAGCCCATCATCAGGTGCTGGCCGTTGTCGATCACATCGCCGGATGGCTCGTGCACAAACGACCGCGCACGCCCGCCGATATACGGGCGTGATTCCAGCAGCAGCGGACGAAGCCCGTTGCGTGCCAGCGAAACGGCGGCGGCAATCCCCGCAACCCCGCCGCCCAGCACTACCGGGCCGTCGTGCCTTCGCATGTTCATGCGGCCATCACGCGGCCACCTCGCGCCCCAGCCCGGCGCGCTGCAGGATCTCCACGATCATCTCGTTCTTCTTGCGCGGCGGCATCACGTAGATGCCCGCAATTCTGTCACGCATAGCGAGCGTTGCATCCAGGAACTCCACCGCAACGGCAACACCCTCGCCGGCTGCATCGCTCGCGCTGCGCATCCGTTGCTGGATGTGCGCCGGGATCTTCATGCCCGGCACCTCGTGATGCAGGAACTCAGCATGCATGGCGCTGCGAAGCGGGATAATCCCCAGCATGATCTTGATCGGGATGTGCGCTGTGCGCTCCAGGAATGCCGCAAGGGCCGTGGCCTCGAACACCGGCTGCGTGAACGCTACCTGGGCCCCCTCGGCCACCTTGCGCTCCAAACGCCGCACCTCGCGCTCCATATCGTCGGCAACGGGATTGCAGGCGCACGCTATCATGAAGTTCGTGTGCTCGCCAACCGGATTGCCCATCAGGTCCTGACCCTCGTTCATCCGCTTTACCGCGCGGATCAGGCCCACGGCGTCCACGTCGTACACCGACGTTGCATAGGGATAGTCGCCGATGTGCGCGGGGTCGCCGGTAACCGCGAGGATATTCTGCACGCCCAGCAGGTGCGCGCCCAGCAACTCCGACTGCAGGCCGACCATGTTGCGATCGCGGCATGCCAGGTGCGTGATGCACTCCATCCCGGTGCGTTCGCGGATCAGGTGGCTGATTGTGATGGAGTTCATCCGCAAACGCGCGCGTGCGCCATCGGAGATGTTCACTGCGTCGATCCCGTGCCGGCGAAGATACTCGGCGCCTTCGTACACCTCGGCCATGTCCAGCCCGCGCGGGATGTCCAGCTCGACGGTCACCATGAATCTCTTGCCAAGATTCTGTTGGAACCCGCTTGGCTCGGTGTGCGGGGTGGCCGCGTCGCCGGCGGATTCCTTCTGCTTGCGAACCTTTATCTCGGGATGCCCAAGCGGAATGCCTTCGATGGCGGCGCGGATTGCGCGCACATGTTCCGGCATCGCCCCACCATCCATGCCGACAATCGTCACACCGTTTTCAACCAGAGCGCGCGCCGAGTTGGCCACGTATTCCAGCGTTGCGTTGTACACGGGGTGGCCGTCCACCAGCGTGGGAATGCCGATATCCGGCTGCGCCGAAAGGATCGTGTTGGAGACGCCGTACAACGACCGTACGATCGTCAGCATGCGGTTGGGGCCAACCGTGCCGTTGGAGCCCAGCGCCACAACGCCGGCAGCCGCAAGGCGACGGGTAACCTCGCGCGGGTACTCCGTGGCCAGCACGGCCGCATCCTCGGGGAACGTCTTCTGCGCGATCACCGGCATGTCCGGCGCGATGTGGCGTGCCGCTTCAAGCGCGATCTCCAGCTCGTCGAGCGCGATGAACGACTTCAACAGAAGCAGGTCGCAGTTGCCGTCAACAAGCGCGTGGATCTGCGTCATGAACGCCTCGCGCACCTCGTTGGGCTGGGCCTTGCCAATCGGCGCCATGAACTTGCCGATCGGGCCAACCACCCCGGCCACAAACGCCCGGTTCAGCGCCGCCGTTCGTGCAAGCCACACACCCTTGCGGTTGATCTCGTACACCTTGTCGCGAAGGTTGTAGGCCTCCAGCGATATGGCATTGGCGCGCAGTGTGTTTGATTGGATAATCTCGGCGCCGGCAGCGATGAACTCGCCGTGGATCTGTTCCACCAGCAGCGGGTTCTTCAGATTATACAATTCCGATGGGCGTTCGTCGTGCCCGCGTGTGCGCAGCACTGCCTCGATCGATCCATCGATCACGATCGGGCCGCGGTTCAGTCGTTCAAGTAGCCTGGAGTTCATGAGAGGGGCAAAGTTACGACAATCCCACCTTGCCTGTTCGGTTCCGGCCTGGCGCAATGGGCTGGCTTACCAAATGAACCAAATGAAAGGGGCGGCATCAAACGCCGCCCCTGAAGTTCGTGATTGTTCCGGCGCTGCTCCGTGGTCCGGAGACGGTGGGGCGCCTTGCGGCACGTGCCCGGCACGCCGGATTATCGATGCAGCGTCTTCAGATGTGTGTACAGCTTGCCGCGCGCGTTGCCGTCGAGCTCCGGGAAGTTTGGCATCGCGCCGGCGCCGTTGTCGGTAAGCAGCGAATCAAATCGACCGTACGTGCCCGGCCAGTCGCGGATATCCTTCACGATGGCCGTGTCGCTCGGCAGCCCGGCAAGGCCGTGGCAGCCCGCGCAGTTTGTCAGGTACAGCTCCTCGCCGCTCAGCAATGCCAACGATGTTTCGTCCTTGCTGATGGTTGCGTCGGGGGCGGGATCCAGCACGTTGCAGCCGGCCGCCGATACGGCCAGCACAAGGGCCGCCATACATCCACGCATATATCGGTTCATACCTTCTCGCTCAAGTTGTTCTGACTGTAAACGCACGCCTGGGGGATTTCGGAATGCCGTGGCATTCTATCGTACCGTCACGTTGTAGCGTGCGATGCCGGTCTGCCCGTCAAAGATGTTGTCGTCAACCTCCGGCTGCGCCGTTCCGGTGCTGTCGGTAGCCCGCACAGCAACCGTGTGTTCGCCCGCGGGCGCGTTCCAGCGAAATCGCCACTTGGTCCAGACCGCCCGGTAGGGATACGGCGTGGCCTCGGCAAGCTGCCGGATGGAAGCCGGCAGCGTTTCGGTGGCCGTGATCTCCGACAGTGGCACGATCTCCGCCGGGGCGAATGCGCCGTTGTTGATGCGCACATCAACGTTGGTGATTGGCCCGTACCCGCTTACCGCATAGCCGGAAATCTCCACCGCGCCCGGGGCCACCACCGTGCCCTCGTGTACGTTCGTCGAACGGCTGTTCACGTTGATGATGCCGCTGTCGTTGAAGCCCTGGTCCTGATATGTCCCGAACTCCACCTCGAACTTCGTTGCCTGGACCTTGGTTAGCCACTTCACATTTTTGTAGCCGTAGCCTTCCTGAATCAACAGGCGAACCGGGTACCCGTGGTCCGGCGTAAGCGGCGCTCCGTTCATACGGTAGGCCAGCAGCGGCTGTGCAAGGCCCAGCGATTCGGCGTCGGTCACGCGCGCCATCGTGATGTTGTTGGTGAACCCGTCGGCCCCGAAGAACAGCAGCTTCTTTACCGAGCTGGCGATGCCGGCGCGGTCCAGAAAGTACTTCAGCGGAACGCCCGTCCAGTAGGCGTTGCCCATGAACCCCGTCGGGGTCAGGCGCAGCGGGCTTTCCAGCACGCATTGGATGGTCTTGAGGATGGTTACCTCGGCGCCCGAGCGTGCGGCTTCAAGGATGTCGGCATAGGTAACCACCAGCGGAGTGGCAACGTCGCCGGGCTGGAACCCCTCGATCGTCAGCCCCCAGGTGGCCTCGTTCAAGCTGGGCCGTGTCCAGCCGGAGATACTGCCCTGCCCGCCATTCTGCACGAAGAACAGATCGGATGGGGTTACGAACGTGGTTCCAACGCCGTCGTTGAGCGGGGTTACGGTGAACTCCTCACAACCGTTCAGCAATGGGGCGAACGCGATGCCGGCTATGCCGACTCCGCCAAGCTTCAGAAACGATCTGCGATCAAACGCCATTGGTTCGGATGGTTGTGCGCTGGGCTCAGCGCGTTGGGGCCTGTGTCAGAAGAGTTGGCCGGAATAGGCAATGCCCAGTGCCAGGTCGAAACTGTTCGAGGCCTTGCGACCGTACGGGGTAACGAGGGCGTCGGCGCTTATCTGGATGTTCTTGGTTGCCTTCACAATCACGCCGCCGCCCAGCTTGATGTACTGCTGCGTTTCCGGGGGGCGTTCCACGTCGAAATCGTTATCGTCGGTACGGGTGGAGAACAGGAACCGCGCAACGCCGTGCACAAGCACTTCATCGATCACCGAATACCCGGCCTCGACGTCGGAGAAGAGCTCGTTGGCGTAGTTGGGTTCAAACGAACGCGAGTTGTCGTTGAGCGACGAGAGAAAGATCGACGGGCGAAGCCGGAAGCCAAGGCTGGCAGTTGCGTAGCCGGCGATCGGATAGAACGAAATCCCGTAGTTGGCGGCGAGCTCGATATTCAGATTGCCGGAACCCAGCGGCGGTGTCAGGTCGCGCGTGTATCCTGTCGGGATGCTCAGGCCCAGCGTTGCCGATACCACCTGTTGGTCGAACGTGGCAACGCGGTACTTCGCGGCGATGCCGATATCGCCAAGGCCCTGAACCTGCTTGCGTTCCACCGGCGAGGTGACGATCACCCGCTTGAGCGCTGCGCTGCCAATAAGCGTTAGATCGGCGGTAAGGCCGTACTCGGCATACAGGTACAGGCCGCGATCGGCTATCGGATAATCGCGTACCGTGAAGGGCGGATTATCCGTGGGATACTTTTCCTGGCCATCGAACTTGTATACCGTGTTGGCCGACGAGCTGATGTACGCCAGCTTGGCGTAGATCGCCCCTACATCCTGTACCCAGCCGCCGGCACGCGCCGCCGATGGCAGTGTAATGACCACGGCAACAAGCGCCGCGACATGGAGTGGGTGTCGCATCGTGAAAGCTCCAATGGTTGTTTTCGATTCCGAGAGCAGGCGACCAGGAAGGGGAGTGCCGCACCAAATTTGTTGCAACGGAGAAACTGCAAAAACAACATGGTTAAGTAAAGGGGGCGCGAAAAAAAGTACAAGCACTGCTGTAGCCGGGCAATGGCAACGGCCAGCCCGCGATGCCGGCATTGCTGCGATTCAATCGCGACCGATGCCCCACTTGGAAGTGCCGGTGTAAACGGCAGGCGGCCGTGGGGATCGTACCCCACGGCCGCCTGGTTGTTTATCGGGTTGATGCGCCAGCGAAGCTCGGCCAGGCGATGAGCCTGATCAGGCGATACCCTTTTCGTAAACCCGGTAACGCTTGTACGGGCTGGCGTTCATCATCTCGGCCGCACGGTTCATCATCGTGTTATCCTCCAGCACCCACGATGCTTCGCCACGACGGATGCCCTTGCGCGATGCGCGTTCCATGATCTCGCGATACAGGAGCGCGTCGATCCCCTTGCCATGGAACTCCGGTAGCACGCCAAGGATGATGATGCGCGCGGTCTTGATCTGCTTCTTCTTGGTCATCAGATTCATGATGGCCGTGGGCAGATTCTTCGCGCCGGGCGGGATCTGCGTGCCGGCCTTGAACGCCTCGTTGATGTCCGGCACGGCAAGCGCGAAGCCGGCGGTCTTGCCGTTCTGCTCGGCGAAGAGTACCAGGTCGGCATCGATCACCTGCTTCAGCTCGTAGGCCATCATGTTCATCTCCTCGTCGGTCATCGGCACAAAGCCCCAGTTGGGCTGCCAGGCGCTGTTGTAGATACGCTTGATGCGCTCCACTTCCTCCTCGAAACGCTTCATCGAAAGGCCGCGCACGGTAATGCGCCCGCGCTCGCGCAGCACATCGGTAACACGCGTCAACTTTTCGGTAAGCGCCTGCGGGTATTCCACCAGCCACGCCAACAGGTCCTTCGCCTTGTCGAACCCTGCGTTGGCCATCAGCTCCGGATAATACGATGGGTTGTACGGCATCTGCATTACCGGTGGGGAGTCAAAGCCTTCCAGCAGCATGCCAACCTCGTCGTTCATCGACGGGGATACCGGGCCGCGCATCGCCTGCATTCCCTGCTCGCGCAGCCAACGTGCCGCGGTATTGATCAGCGTGTTGGCCACGTCCTGATCGTTGATCGATTCAAAGAACCCGAAGAAGCCGATCTGGTCGCCGTGCAACGCGTTGTGCGTCTCGTTCACGATGGCCGCGATCCTGCCAACCGGCGCGCCGTTTTTCTCGGCAAGGAACAGCGCAAGCCGAGCGTGGCGATAGAACGGATTCTTCTCCGTGTCGATCAGGCGCATGCGGTCCATCTCCAGCGGCGGCACCCAGTTGGGGTCCTCGCGGTGCAACGGCCACACCATGCGCACAAACTCCAGACGCTCCTTGCGTGTGGAAAGCTGGCGGATGCGAACCGTGCCGCTGGTTGGCAGCGCGCCGGGGATCGGCGTTGCCGCTGCGGCGACCGGCTCGGCAACAGGTTCCTCGGCCGGTTCCTCGGCGCGGGTCTGTTCGGCGGCGGCGGCCGGGGTATCCTTCTCCAGCAGCCCCATGTCGGTGCCGATGTCCTCGAACAGCTCAAGGATGCGATCGAGATGTTTTGGTTCGTGTGTGGCCATTACCGACGTGCGCATCATCTGCATGCCCTGCATCACACCCGGCGAGATGAAGGCGTTGACAAACACGCCGGCATCAAACAATCGGCGCCAGAAGATGAACGTGAGCGTGTCGTCGCCGATGATAACCGGGATAACGCCAGTGCGGCCGTCGATGATCGTGAAGCCCGCATCGGTGAAGCCCTTGCGCATGTAGTCGGCGTTGGCGATCAACCGATCGATCAGTTCCGGCTCGGCCTTCATGATGCGCAAAGCCTCCAGCGCCGCGGCAACCGAGGCCGGCGTGGGCGAGGCCGAGAAGATCAGCGCGGGCGAGGTGTGCTTGATGTAGTTGATCACCCGCTCCTCGCCAACAACCCATCCGCCGAGCGATGCAAGCGACTTCGAGAACGTGCCCATCGTCAGGTCCGTTTCGGCCTCCAGACCAAACAGGCTGGCCGTGCCCCGGCCGCCCTTGCCGATCACGCCAAGCGCGTGGGCGTCGTCGGCCATGATGCGGGCGCCGTACTTCTTTGCAAGCGCCACCATGGTTGGCAGCTCGCAGATGGTGCCCGTTGTGGAGAACACGCCGTCGGTCACGATCAGCTTGCCGGAGGTTTCCGGAAGCCGTGCAAGCTGGCGTTCAAGGTCGTCCATGTCGTTGTGCTTGTAGCGCACAACGTCACCGAACGCTCCCTTGGCCATCAGGTTCCCAGCCACGATGCAGGCGTGATTGTCCTTGTCGGAGATCACATAGTCGCCGCGGTTCACCAGCGTCGGGATAACACCCTGCGCTGTCTGGTATCCCGTGGAGAACAGCAGGCAGGCTTCCTTGCCCATGAAGTCGGCAAGCTCGGCTTCCAGCTCCTCGTGCAGCCGCACGGTGCCGGTAAGGTAGCGCGAGCCCGAGCACCCTGTTCCAAACTGCTCGGTGGCACGGATTGCCGCCTCCTTCACCCGCGGATCGGCCGTAAGGCCCAGATAGTTGTTGGAGCCGGCCATGATAACGTGCCGGCCCTCGATGCGCACAACCGGCCCCTCGTTCTCCTCAATCGCGCGGAAATACGGATAATACCCGGCTTCCTTCACATCGTCGGCACGTGTGAACTCACGACATTTCTGAAAGATATCGGCCAAGTGGCGCTCTCCGGATGCTGGATTTTGGGATTGCGTCGGCGCAACCATCGTGGGGCTGCTGGCGACTGGATTCTGCTGGGAGTTGGGCATACAACGTGGAACTATTTGCAATCGGCCATTATACCAAGAACCGTGCGTCGGTGTTGTTAGATCGTGTGAACCAGTTCATGCGATCAACTTCGCCCTGCACGTTGGGCACGAGACTGCCGCTCGCCGATCTTGCGGCGGGAAGGCCCGTGGGCAATGGCATCATGGCCCGTCAGGAACTCGAAAGCCGGCACAATTTATCCTTGGCATTGGTTGACTTCCAAGCCAGGCAGCCCGATGGCCGCCGCCGCTACGTGTGCCGTGAAGCCGGCCTTTGCGGCTACGTGCCCGCGGCCAGCATACGCTCAACGATAGCCACATCCCCGGGTGTATCCACCGCATGCCCGGCATGGCTTGCAACAACGCAGCGGATAGGGATGCCAAGCTCGTACATCCGGAGCTGCTCCAATTGCTCACACTGCTCCAGCGGGGTAGCCTGTGCTGCAACGAATCGTTCCAACGCCCAGGCCCGGTATGCGTACAGGCCAATGTGAGCGTAGTAATCACCGGCTTCCAGCCAACGCTCGATCGGCAGATCTCGATGTGCCGGGATGGTGGCTCGCGAAAAATAGAGTGGGCGTCCGTCGGCGGTGAGCACCGCCTTTACAACGTTCGGGGAAAGCAGATCGTTCACCGTCTCGATGCGCCGCACAGGCGTTGCGCAGCCGGCGTCGCTTTGGTCAAGCGCTTCCACAAGCGCGTCAAGCAGCGCAGGGTCCAGCATCGGCTCGTCGCCCTGCACGTTCACGATGATGTCGGCGCCGCCCAGCATGGCGGCGGCTTCGGCGATACGGTCGGTTCCGGAGGCGTGGCCCGGCGATGTCATCACGGCTTCACCGCCGAAATCACGTACGTGCAGGAGGATGCGGTCGTCGTCGGTGGCCACCACAACACGGTCAATCCTGGTGGCCTTCTCGGCCCTGCGATACACGTGCTCGATCATCGATCGGCCCGCGATCATCGCTAACGGCTTGCCTGGGAATCTGCTTGACGCGTATCGGGCTGGAATGATCGCTAGTGTTTGCACGGGGTCTCGCGACGTGGCTGATCGGTGGATGTGCCGGCGGGCGTGATTCCTTTCCCTGTATCACCGGGGCATGACGTGCCGATGCGGCACAGGGTGTGGCTTTGTGGCGGTGTCGTCACGGCGTGTTCGGCCCGAAGCCGGGCCATCCGTGACGACGGCACTGGCGGGTTACTCCTCGCCAACCACCTTCGGGACCGTGAAGAACCCCTCGGTCTTCTTCGGCGCATTGCTCAGGGCCTGCGCGGCGGTCAGCATCGGGCCGGGGACGTCGTCGCGGAGCATGACGCCTGTGTCCAACAGGCTGGCCAGGGGCTCCACGCCGTTGGTGTCCGCCTGGTCCAGATGCTCAACGTATCCAAGGATCTGATTGAACTGCGTTGTAAAGCCGGCCAACTCCTCGTGCGAAAAACGCAGGCGGGCCAGTTTCGCGATGTGTTCGATCTGCTCCGGTGTAATCGCCGTCGACATGTGTTCTCCCGTCAATTGCTCCCCGCACCGTGCGGGCACACAAGATACGCCTTCGTCGCAATTGCCCGCACGTGGCCGGATGCAGCAAATAAAGAAGCCGTACAACTCACCCCTGGTTGCACGGCTTCAAAACGAAGGCCGATGGTTGGTGCCTCGGCGTCTTCAAAGGGGTATACCAGCGGGCGGCAACTTTGGTTCCCATTTGGACGAAAAATTCTTTCGAATACTTCGCCCGGGAGTCAGATGCCCAAATTTTGCGCAAAATCACGCATACATGCCCGCAACATAGGCTGCGTAACCGTTGAACGGGAGCGTGTCGATGCGTTCGCCGGTGTCAATCAACCGTTCCGATGCCTGTGACCACCGTGGATGCGGCACGGCGGGATCCACATTGGAGAGAAAGCTGTATTCACTGGGGGCAAGGTCGTTCCAAAACGTTCGGGGCTGTTCGGCGACCAGCTCGATTTTCACCACCGACTTCGGGCCCTTGTACCCGTACTTCCACGGCACCACTACCCTCATGGGCGCGCCATGCTGCTTCGGTAATTCGTGGCCGTAGATTCCTGTTACGGCCATCGTCAGCTCGTTCATCGCCTCGTCCATTCGCAGCCCTTCGTAGTAGGGCCATGTATACCATGTGGCCGTCTTCTGATTCGGGGCCTCCTCCGGCCGGTTGAAACTTGTGAAGCGTACGAATCGAGCCGATGACAGGGGTTCGGCCAGCGCCAGCACCTTCGCCAGAGGGAACCCGGTCCATGGCACGAACATCGCCCATGCTTCCACGCAGCGATGGTGGTACAGGCGTTCCTCCAGCGGAATTCTGCGAACGAGATCATCCACCGAGAGCTTCAACGGCTTGGCAACCATGCCGGTTATCTCCAGATCCCACGGTCGTGTCTGGAAGTGCTCCACCAGTTCGTTCACGCGCTCCTTTACTTCGGTAAACTCGTAGAAGTTGTTGTAGCGCGCGGCAACTGCCTCGTCGGTAAGCGGCCGGTTGATGGTATAGCCCGTGTTTCGCCTGGCCGGATACAGGTTGCGGTTGGGGTTGGGAAGCTGGGTTGCGGTGGGCGTGCCGGCGTTGCCATCCACCGGCTTGCAGCCGATAAGCCCAAGTGCCATCGCGCCAGTGCCCAACGTTTGCAGGAACCGGCGCCGGCTGGCGAATGTCGACTCCGGCGTTGCCATCCGCTCCGGGATACGCCATCCCTCTGGTATGATGATGTTGCTCATGATGTATGTGATCTCCTTCGCGATTGATATCACGGAAACAACCGGATTTATTCCGACCTTGGCTCGATCTTTGGTTTGATCAACGGTAGGGGCGCCGTGTGCTGGGCCTCCGTCCGGTTGGTACGTCGTCGAAACGTTGCGTGCGTTCGGCCTGTGTTTGCCTGTATTCATTAAATTCGGGCGCCTCGATGGCGCATCGAAACATCCTCGCGATCCGCGAACAACGTCAGCATTTCAATAAAGAATACGCCATGAAGTGGGTCTTCGGATTCATTGCCCTTGCGGCCGCTGTCGCGATCGGTTTCTGGGCGTACGGGGCGCTCGGCGTCACCAAGGTGGAGGTCGCCGCCCCGGAGCGGCGCGAGGCCGTGCGCGCCGTGTATGCCACCGGCGCTGTCCGGGCCGAAATCAGCGCGCATATACGCTCGGAAATCGGCGGCCAGATACTACAGCTTCCGGTGAAGGAGGGCGAGGAGATACGGGCCGGGATGCTGGTGCTGCAGATCGAGGAGAACGAGCAGAACGCCGCGGTCAACGAGCAGACGCTGCGCGTGCGCGAAGCGTCGATCAGTGTGGACGAGGCCAAGCAGAATTACGATCGTGAGGCCGCGCTGCTGGAGCAGGGCGCCACCACGCAGCAGGCGGTGGACAACGCCAAGGCCGCCTACGACAAGGCGTCGGCGTTCCTGCGAACCGTACGTGCCACGCTTGCCGCGCGGCGTACGCTTTCCGGGAAGGGGAAGATCGTTTCGCCGATATCCGGCGTGGTTACCAAGGTGAGCGCGGCGGCCGGCGATGTTGTGCCGGCCAGCTTCGACATGGTAACCATTCTCGATCCCTCATCGTTCAAAGTGTACGCCGATATCGACGAGCTGGACATCACGCGCATTCGACCCGGGCAGGAGGCCATCGTGGCGTTCGACGCCATTCCGAAAACGCGATTCCGCGCCCGTGTGGAACGGGTTGTGCCGCAGGCTGATGACGTTACCAAAACCATCCCCGTTATCCTGAACCTTACCGATTTCGTGCCGAACCTTTCCGACGGCCTTACCGCCACGGTGAATATCGTGCAGGAGCGGCGCGCCAACGCGCTTACGGTGCCAACCGTTGCGCTGCTTGGCCATCGTGGGTCCACCGACACGCTCTTTGTGGTCACCGATCACAACGTGCTGGAGCGGCGTGTGGTAAAGGTCGGCGTGCGTGGGGAGGACTATGTTGAGATTCTGGAGGGGCTGCACGACGAAGAACGCGTTGCGCTGAACCCGGATGCCGAATGGGCGTCGGGCCAGGCGGTGGAGATCGACAAGGAACGGATGCGGCGCAAGGCTGGAACGCAGCGCGGCCAGCGTCCGTAAGCCTTGTATGCTCCGGACAGGCCCACCGTGTTGGCCCGGTTGAAGTTGCCCTGGCGGTTTGGTGGAACCCTGCGCGGTTTCGCATGCGCCAACCTTTTGGCCCAGTGATCGAACAGATGCCGAAAGCCTCACGATTGATCGTCTCGATTGCCTTGAAGCACCTGCGTTCGCGCAGGCGCCAAACCCTGCTTGCCACGCTTGGTGTCGGGGTGGGCGGGGCGATCTTCGCGCTGATGCTTGCGATCACGATTGGCCAGCAGACGTTTTTGAACCAACGCCTGATCGACGTTTCTCCGCATCTGATCGTAACCGGCGATCGCCTGGAACCAACCACCAACCGCAATCTTATCGGCAACACCGACCACCGCACCGTGGAGCTTCGTGTGAACACGGCGCCAACCGAGCGAAGCGAGCTGAAGCCGTATACCGAAATGGTGGCGCGTGTTGAGCGCATCGGTTCGCCAGTGGTTGCCGTTGCGCCGTACGTGGCGTTTCAGGGAGTGCTGCGCAACGGAACACGGTTTCAAACCGTGGAGATGCGCGGCGTTGATCCCGTCCGCGAGCAAGGCATTGCACGGCTGGCCGCGAGCATTCGGCGTGGCCGCCTGGCCGATTTGTCCGGCCGATCCGACGCGGTGATCATCGGCAATGGTCTTGCGCGCAAGCTCAATGTTGGCATTGGCGGCAGCGTGGTGTTTGTTGCGCCTTCCGGCACGCGGCAGAGCTGCGCGGTGGTTGCCGTGTTCGAGAGCGGTGTAGCCGCCGTGGATGACCGCCGGTGTTACGTGAATCTGGCGCTGGCGCAATCGCTGCGTGGCATGCAGCGCAATGCCGTTACCGGGCTCAGCGTTCAGCTTGGTGATGCCGCCCTGGCCGATCAGGTGCGTCCGCTGGCCGAGGCCGCCACCGGCTATCATGCCGAAACCTGGGAGCAGACCAACGCGCAGATCCTTGCGTTCCAGACACAGCAGCGCGTGATCTCGCAGCTCCTGGTTGCGTTTGTGTTCGTGACATCCGCGTTCGGCATTGCCAACATGCTGGTGGCGATCGTGTTGCAGAAGAAGGAGGATATCGCGGTGATGAAATCCTTCGGTATGTCCCGGCGCATGGTTGCGCGGATCTTTCTGCTGGAAGGTGTTGCCATCGGCATCATGGGCGGGGTTGTCGCCGTGGCCGTCGGGTACGGCCTTGCCACTGTCGTGGGCATGCTCCGGCTATTTCCGAAGAGCGAAACGGCGTACCTCCGCTTCGATACGTTCCCGGTGTCGTCCGAGCCCTGGATCTTCCTGCTGACCTTCGGCATTTCGGTTGCGATGGCCTCGCTGGCCGCGCTGTTGCCTGCGCGGCGGGCGGCGCGTGTGATCCCGGTGCAGGTGATACGAGGTGATGCATGAGGTGCGTGCCTGAAGCCATGATGCGCGCGACGTGCGGCCGGCCGGTGATGCGGGGGTGTGCTCGGTGAGCCCTGTGTTCCATATCGCCATCACGCAGTTGCGTGCCCGGCGGCGACAAACCGCCGTGGTGGTTGGCGGCGTGGTGATCGGCGTGGCAGTGCTTGTGGTAACGCTGTCGCTGTTTGGTGGGCTGCTTGGATCGTTTACCGCGAAGATCCTGGACGTTGCGCCACACGTGACCATGAAGGCCGAGAGCGCCGCATGGAACCGTACCGATCGGCTGGTGGACGGGCAGGGGGAATCCGGCGCGGCGGTCGAGATCGAAAAAAACGCCGAGCAACAGGAGCGCATCCGTGTTCGGAACGTGATGTCGTTGCTGCGTGTGGTGGAGCGCTCGCTGGCCGATGAGATTTCCGTGGCGTCGCCGTATCTCGCAACCGACGTGCTGGCATCCTACGGAACCAATCAATACACATTGCCCGTGGTGGGCGTGTTGCCGGAGCGCGAGGCCCGTATGCGCGATCTTCGGCGATACATGGTGTCCGGTTCGTTGGCGCGCCTGGAAGCCTCGCGCGATGGCATCCTGATCGGGTGGAAGGCTGCCGAGGATCTGGGCGTCACCTCCGGCGATCGCCTCCGCCTTGTCTCGATGAGCGGCGACGCCCAGCCAATGCAGGTTGTTGGCGTGTTCCGTATCGGTGTGGCCTCGGTGGATCGTTCGGCCTTTGTTAACCTGCGCATCGCACAGGCGCTTGAGCATGCGCTGCCCGGCGAGGCAACCGGCATAGGGTTTCAGCTTCGGGATGTTGGTTCCGCCGCGCGCACCGCGCGTTCGATTGAATCGCTCACCGGGCATGCCACCGAGACCTGGGAGCAGACCAATGCCGGCGTGATATCGGTGTTTGTGTTCCTGCAGAATCTATTCCGTGTGGTGATCGGGTTCGTGGTTGTCATCTGCGGATTCGGCATCGCCAATGTGCTGATTACCACCGTTGGCGAGAAACGCCGCGATATCGCGGTGATGAAATCCTTCGGGATATCCGCCGGCGCTATCACCCGTATCTACCTGCTGCAGGGCGTGATGATTGCGCTGGTGGGCGGAGTTATTGGATGCGCGGTTGGTGCCGTGGGCATTTATCTGCTGGCGATGGTGCCGTCGGTGGGAACCGGTGGCGTTGCGCCCATCGATTCGGCCACGTTGCAGATGGGGTGGAGCGTCTGGTATTTCGTGATCGCCCTTGCAAGCACCATGTTGGCGGCGGTTGTGGCCTCGGTTGCACCCGCACGGTCCGCCGCGCGCATCATGCCGGTGGATGTGCTCAGGGGCGAGCGTTAGTGGCACGGCGGACTGATCGCGCTTGGCCGTTGATGAACAGGGGCTTTCCCTATCGATGTTGACGAGGTAATCATGAACAGGCGGATTCTTTGCGGTGGCCTTGCCACGATGGCGCTGGTCGGCTGTCTGCTGCACACGCGGACAGTGCGTGCCCAGGCGCTGAGCCTTGCCGATGCGCTGCGCCTTGCGGACTCCCAGAGCGTGGACGTACGCAAGGCACGCCTTGCGGTGATGCGGGCCGAGCGCGCGATTGCCGTGGAACAGGCCGAGTGGTTGCCAACAGTACAGGCCACGGGCGATTATACGCTCAACATCCAGAAGCCGGTGTTGTTTGCCGCGCCCGGCACGCCGTTCAACCAGACCGATGTGCCCCAGGCCTACCCGATCGGCAACCGGCATGCGGCGGGCCTTGGGCTGGATGTCGCGCAGCCGTTGTACGATCCGTTGATTCGCATGCGGCGATTGGTGGCCGAGGCAGGCGCCGAAGTGTCGCGGGCACAGTTGCAGGCCGCGCGATCGCTGGTGCGGATGAACACGGAGAAGGCATTTCATCGGGCGGTGTATGCCCGAAGCGAACGGCAGGTGCGCGAGGAGCAGATCCGTACCGCGATGGCGAACCTGGATCTGTCGTTGGCGCGGTTCAAGCAGGGCAGGGCGATGGCGCTGGATACGATAACCGCCGGTGCCGGCGTGGCGCGCGCGCGCGCCGATGCCGAACGCTCGCGCTTTGCGTACGAGCGCGCGCTGCTGAACTTGGCGCAACTGCTCGATCTGCCCGATCGCCGGACCCTTGAGGTTACCGGCACGCTCGACGTACCAACCGAGCCCGGTCCCAGCGGCGGCGATCCGATGCTTGCCGCGGGCCCGGGGCGCTCGGCCGCGGTAATGGTTGCCGAGCGTGAGCGCTCTGCAGCACGGGCCTCGGCCGAGCTGGCCGGTGCCACGGCGTATCCGCGCATCGATGCGGTGGGCCATTGGCAGGCGCTTGGGCAAAGCAACCAGGCCGCGCCGACCGATGCTCGTTGGGCGATGACATCGCATGTGGGCGTACGCGCCGTGTGGCCGAT
Organism: uncultured bacterium; assembly: GCA_966128725.1. Lineage (GTDB taxonomy): Bacteria > Bacteroidota > Ignavibacteria > OLB7 > OLB7 > JAFDZV01. The sequence goes on from CBHYLN010000031.1 coordinate 17,785, forward strand.
CTCCAATCTTTGGCGTGATGATGCGCAACAACAGGAAGCGGAGCTGCGTGTGCGCGAAGCCGAGCTGGAGATCGAGCGCCTGGCCGATGCCGACAGCGCGCAATTGGAATCACTGATGCTGGACATGCGCGGCGCCCGTGCGCTGATCACGGCCGAGCACGCCAGCGTTGAGCAGGCCGAGAAGGCGATCGGGATCACCATGATCCTGTACCGCGAAGGGCGTGCGACCCTGGTGGATGTGGAAGCCGCGCAATCGCGGGTGTTGGAGGCACAACTGGCCGAGGAGCGTGCCAAGCTCCAGTTCCTCGACGCATATGCCGAGTTCAAGGCAATCGTCGGCAACGATTAAGAACACTCCCTGATGGAACCAACAACGCCATCGACTGCCTCACCGGGTTCCGCCGCCGGCGCATTGCTGCTGCTGGAAGGTGTTCGCAAGGATTTGCGTTCGTCGAAGGAACTGGTGCAGACGATCATCCACGATATCTCGATCGCGATCCCGGCTGGTTCGATGGTGGCGATAACCGGCCCGTCCGGCTCCGGCAAAAGCACGTTGCTGTACATGATGGGCGGGCTGGACCGTCCGTCGGCCGGCAGCGTCACGTTCGACGGCGATGTGATCTCCACGATGGCGGAGGAGAAGCTGACCCGCATTCGCGGCGCCAAGGTTGGCTTCATCTACCAGTTCCATTTCCTGTTGCCGGAGTTCAGCGCCCTGGAAAACGTGATGATGCCGATGCAGGCGGGCGGAGCCGCCAGGAAGGAAGCGCGCGATCGCGCGGCGATGCTGTTGGAGCGGGTTGGGCTTGCCGACAAGCTGAACAGCCGGCCCAACCAGCTTTCCGGAGGGCAGCAGCAACGCGTGGCCGTAGCGCGTGCGCTGGCCAACAACCCGCTGATGCTTCTGGCCGACGAGCCCACCGGTTCGCTTGATACGGCTGCAACCGAACAGATCTACGAGTTGCTTGCCGAGTTGCACGCCGCCGGGCAAACCATTGTGTACGTCACGCACGATCCAGGTCTGGCGGCCCGTGCCGACCGGCAGGTGAATATCGTTGATGGGCGGATCGAGGCGGACACCGTCCGCGGCGCAGGCGAATCGGCGGTGCCGGGCCAGCCGTAACGCCACACGGGGCGTTACGTGTATGGCCTGCATAACGGGCGGCATCCCTGCACATGCCTGTGCTCACATTCTCGATCCGGGGCGATGCCGAATTCGTTGGCAGCAAATCCCGTGGTTCGCCGATGTGCCACGGGCCGATGAATCAACCACTATCCGGGACCTCGCTCATGCGCTTGCTTTCCGTTTCCAACGTGCTGGCCTCGGCCATGTCCACGTTTGTTCGGTTTCCGTTCGTGGTTCTTTCGGGGGCCGCGCTGTCGGCCGCGATCATCGCCGATCTGAATACCGATCGGGAATGGATGGTGGCCGTGCTGGGGATCAGCCTGATGACCGCGCTGGGGCTGTTTGCCGAGCGATACGTCCGCGGCAACGTTGCGCGTATCGCGGTGTCGCTGGCCGGCCTGGGTCTGTTGCTGTATTACTACCTGGAGCTCCCATCGCACAGCAAGTTCGACACCGAGGCAATGCGCTTTGGTCTGTTGCTTGTTGCATCGCATCTGCTGGTTTCGTTTGCCGGATTCAGTGCGCGCGGGCAGGTCAACGGGTTCTGGCAATTCAATCGGATCATCCTGTTGCGGGCGCTTACCACCACGTTGTTCTCGGGCGTTTTGTACGGTGGATTGGCCTTGGCGCTGGCTGCGGTGGACAAGCTGTTTGATGTTGATATCCATCATCAGGCCTACGCAGATCTGTTCGGTTTGATCGCCGGCATCTTCCATCCGTGGTTCTTCGTTGCCGGTATCCCGGCGGATCTGGAGGCACTGGAATCCGATGTCGAGTACCCCAAGGTGCTGCGCTATTTCGTGCAGTTCGTGCTGCTGCCGTTGATCGGCATCTACGCGGTGATCCTGTACGTGTATTCGGCGAAGATCATGGTAACGTGGGATTGGCCTCGTGGCTGGGTGTCCACGTTGATCCTTGGATTCGCGGTGGGCGGGATCCTGTCGTTCCTGCTGCTGCATCCGTTGCGCGATCGGGCCGATCATCCGTGGATCAAGCGGTTCAGCTCGTTGTTCTTCGTGCTGCTGGCGCCGTTGGTTGTGCTGCTGGTGTTGTCCATCTGGCGCCGCGTTCAGGAGTACGGCATCACCGAGCCCCGGTACTTCGTGATCGTCACGGCGCTGTGGCTGGCATGTATGGTGGTGTATTTCCTGGCGTCGAAGCATCGGTCCATCAAGGTGATACCGATGTCGCTGGCGGCGCTTGCATTGATTTCGGCGGTGGGGCCATGGAGCGCGTTCGAGGTATCGGCCAACGATCAAATCGCGCAGCTTCGCACGTTCCTTACCGGCCGGCGGATATTGGTTGCTGGGAAGATCGTGCCGCCTTCCAAACGGCTGGAAGGTGAGGATGCAAATCGGGTGAGCAGCATCCTGCGCTACCTTGAGCGTCGTGATCGCCTGGACGATATCGCCGGGTGGTTTACCAACGCAACGTTGCCGATGTCGCAGTACGGGGCTTTGGCCATGATCGAGGGCGAGGCCCATGTGTACGAAAACGCCACACCGTACGAGCTCCGGCTTGTTGCCGACTCAACCGATTACATAGCCGTTACGGGGTTTGATCTCTATGTTCAATACGGTCAGCAGTTCGGCAGCTTCAGCCGGCAATCGGCGTATCTGGACGGTGTGGAGTATGCGATTGCCGTGAAGGCGGATTCGTTGGTGCTGACGGTCACCCGCAACGGTGCCGAACATGCGCGGTTCAATCTCACATCGGTTATCGCCCCGCCACACTTCACAATGCCGCCAGGCGAGGCGAATGGTGCCACGGATGACTACTCGATGCTGCCCCGCTCGGCGCTGATGCTGGATGCTGAACGAGGTGGGCCTGCGCGGATGCAGATCCGCGACATCCGATTCCTGCGGCCATCGAAGTCGCGACCATTCTCCCTTCAGGGGATTGACGCCATGATCCTGATCAAGCGGTAGTTGTGGCGGTTGTGGAGGCAACGGCCCGTTTGCGCTTCGGTTGCCCGAACAAACGCTCCCAGCGCATGCCTGCTGCCGCGGCCACGGCAATTGCACCGTGGCGCGCGCGTTGCAGCGAAAGCGCCCGGCCGTTGCGGGCCAGTTTGCTGGCGGCAACCTCGTGCCGCATCCGGCTGAGCGCGAACCTGTAATAGCGGTGCGAATATGTCCGCTCGAAATCGATATCGCGGTCGGTGGAGACGTTCCACTCCGGTTGTTCGGTGATGGCTGCGGACACCTCGCCGAACAGCGGCGTTCCGGTGATCGGATACGCGATCGTGACGGTAAAGTGATCCGGGGCCGATTGCTTCAGGTGGTCGATCGTCTGAAGGATATCCTGCTCGGTTTCGCCCGGGTATCCCAGCATGATGAACGTGCCGGTTTCGATGCCGTGGGCATGCGCCAGGCCTATCATCTGGCGAACCTGCTCAACGGTAACGCGGCGGTCCATCGCATCCAGGATTCGCTGCGATCCGCTCTCGGCGCCGATCCACACACGGAAGCAGCCGGACTCCTTCAGCAACTGCACAGCGCGTTCGTTCAGGCGATCGGCACGGGTGATGCACTCGTACGGGATACGCACGCCTCGCCCGCGAACCTCGCCCGCGAACTCCTCCAGCCATCGGTGGTTTATGGTGAACACATCGTCCACAAACCAGATGGAGTCCGGCGCGTAGCGATCGCGTATCAGTTCCAATTCGTCCACAATCAGCTTCGCCGAACGCCGGCGATAACTTGCGCCGTACACCGCACGGCTGCACCAGCGGCAGGAGTACGGGCATCCGCGCATCGTGCTTACCGACACCATGCTCATCCCGTGGTGTTGCTTCCAGGTCTCCAGATACCGCTCAATCTCGATTCCTTCCCGCATCGGGAACGGCAGCGTATCCAGTTTGCTGATAAGCGCGCGTTCCGGCGTGCGGACCACGTGGCCGTTGTCGTCGCGGTAGGCGATCCCATGCACATTCGCCAACGCCAGGGGCAGCGGCGATGACCACGTCTCAACAAGCTCACGCATCGTTTCCTCGCCTTCACCGATCACCAGAACGTCGGCGCCGTGCGCCAGGAAGTTCTCGGCATGGTGCGTAACCTCAGGCCCGCCAAGCACCACGCGCGTCCCGGCAAGCTCTGGCCGACTCTTGATAAACGCCAGCGCTTCCAGCACGTTCAGCTTGGTCATCAGGTTGGTGTAGATGCCGATAACATCCGGGCGGGTTTGCACGATGTGGTTTCGGAACTTCTCCTTCGTTGAGAACGTGGTGTCGAACAGGGATGCCGTAATGCCGTGTGCGTTCAGGTAGGCCGCCACGTACTGAATGCCAAGCGGCGCATACGGCCGCATGATGTCCTGCTCCTTCGGGTCGTCGGCAAGGAAATATGCGTGTGTCAGCAGAACGCGCATTACGTGATCAGGGGCGCTGAGGATTATGATGACGTCGCAAGGCGGTGGGCGTTCCCGGCTCGCGGCGGACGTCGTGAGGTTTGCGGATGCAGGGGGCCGTATTGCCTGGCGGCCTTGCCTGGCGGCCTGTGGAACATCGCGTCAGGCATGGAGTGTCGGGAATGTCATGTTCAGTGCTGCAAGCGTTCGCACAATTGTGTTGGTAACAACGTAGTTGCGGAACCACTTGTGGTTGGCCGGCACAACAAACCAGGGCGCATAATCGGTGCTGGTGTTCTCCACCATCTCCTCAAAGGCCTCCATGTACGCGGGCCAATGCTGACGCTCGAGGATGTCCTGCTTGGTGAACTTCCAGTGTTTGCGCGGATCGGTCAGGCGCTCCTCGAATCGCTTCTCCTGCTCGTCCCTTGAGATGTGCAGCAGGAACTTCAGCACGATGGTGCCGTTCTCCGATAACATCCGCTCGAAGGCGTTGATCTGCCGGTAGCGGCGTTTGAATATCGACTTGGGGCGTGCCAACTCCTCCGGCAGATTCTGCGCCTGCAGTATTTCCGGGTGCACCTTCACCACGGTCACTTCCTCGTAGTGCGAGCGATTGAAGATTGCGATCTCGCCCCGGCCCGGCATGGCACGATGCACACGCCACAGATAGTCGTGCTCCAGCTCCTCGTCGTTCGGCTTCTTGAACGAGTGTACCCTGGTTCCCTGCGGGTTAAGCCCCGATGCAACATGCCGCAGAAGCCCGTCCTTGCCGCTTGCATCAATCCCCTGAAGCACGATCACCAGCGCGCGACGATTCTCGGCGAACATCAGATAGTGCAGGTTGTACAACTCCTGCAAATCGTTCTGCATGGCCTCGGCCACCGCGTCCTGATCGCTGATGCCCAAGGTGTCGTTCGGGTCGATCTTTGCCAGCTTGATTCGCCCGTCAACCGGTGCAAGCAACTTGGCCATCGCTAGTCCTTCTTCTGAATGTGGATAAGCACGTGGTCGCCCATCCGATTGAATACCGGAAGCGGCGACAACAGGTCCTCGAGCCCAAAGAACATGCCAAACGCGCGCTGGTGCCGATGGTAGAACCGGCGCAACGATGTTGGGGGCGTGATCAACCCCACGGCTTCCGTCCTGCGAAACACGTAGCCCGGTTGGAATGTTTCGCGAAACCGTGCAACGCTGTGAAACCATGTGCGCATGGTTATCCCGTTGCCGATATGAACGTCAACGCCTGAGCGGCGCATTCGTTGGAATGCGGAGCCGATCCGCCCGCGAACCAGTTCGCCGGCGATCTCCATTGCGCACACCGGGTTCATGAACACAAACACGGCGTGGCCACCCGGCAGCAGCAGGCGGTTCAATGCGTCCGGCATCCACGACAGATCCTGCACGCAGTTCAGCCCGTCGAAGTTGGAGAACACCATGTTGAACCGCCCCAGGCGTTGCTGCCAGCTCGTGGTCGCGATGTCCTCGATCCGCATCTGCTCGGTTCGGATTCGTTCCGCGAACGGCGATGCATCGGCCTTGCTCCGTGCCACCGCAACCATCGCGGCCGATGCATCGGTGGCCACCACTTCACCGCCAAGCCCTGCCAGCCATGCGGCATCCTCGCCGGTGCCACTGTTCAGTTCCAGAACACGGAACGGCGGTTTCACGATCCCGCCAGCGTAACGGCGTACAATATCGCGTTGGCGCCGGCCAAGCGGTGTCCGCGTGAACACCTCATCGTATTGGTCGGCTACGGCATCAAACGGCGCGGACTTTTCTGGTTGATTCGGCATGCGAAAGGATAATCTCGTGATGCATGGCCAAGATAGCGAGCCTGCACGACGCATCCGTGCCTGTTCGGCCCGCGGCCACAATTGCCGGCAACCGGCAACCGGCACCAGGTGTGGTGGCGGGCAAAAACCGGTTGGGTATTCTGTAACTTCATGGTGGATAGAGTGTTCCACCCTCGATCCAGAACTACCGAGTGCATGTCAGTCCAGTATACCCGACATACGGATGAGGAGCTTTTCACGCTGATAAACAGTGGTGACAAGCGTGCGTTTGTTGAGCTGTATACGCGGTACCGGAGTCGGATCTATGCCTATTCGCTCAGGATGCTGGGCGATCGTGACCTGGCAAACGACGTTTTCCAGGAGACCTTCACGCGCATCTACAATCGATGCCAGGAGCGTGAGCGCCTGATGACGAACGTGTCGGCCTATATCTTCACGACTGCCCGCAACATCTGCCTGAACATGATTCGCAACAGCAAGCCCACCGCGGCCGTGGAGGACTATCACGAGATAGTTTTCCAACCGAGCCACGAGAACGTGGAGCTTGCGGAGTTGGTGAAGCGCTCGCTTGATCTGCTGCCACAACACCATCGTGAAGTGTTTGTGCTGCGCGAATACGACGGGCTCAGCTACCAGGAAATTTCCGAAGTCACCGGCCAGTCGCTGGCGTCGGTGAAGGTTCATATTTATCGTGCCAAGGAACGGTTACGAAAAATCCTCTCTCCGTATCTGGAGGAGGTTTGATCGGTTGCACGGGATACACGTGTGACTTCTGCAGCGAGCAGTTGAAACCATGATACAGAGCGAACACATCCTTGAGTACATCGACGGCCAGCTCGACACCGAGTCCGAGCAGGAGTTGTTCGATGCGCTGGCCGGGCGGCCCGATCTGCGATCGGCGCTACGGCAATTCATAAGTATCGGTCAGGCCGTTCATGCCGACCGCGAGGCCTACACGCCTCCGGCCGATGTGGAGCGCGATCTGTTTGCCGGCCTGGGCTTCACCGCTGCCGATCTTGGCTTTACAACATCCTCGATGGGGATCATGGCGAGACTCGGCGCCGTGATCGCCGGCCGATTCTGGGGTGCTGTCGACGCGTTCGTTCTTGGTGTTCTGCTGGCAGGGCTTCTGTTTCATCTGCTTGGGGTTGATCCCCATCAGGCCGGGGCCATGGTTGCGGGCCGTATGCCGGCCGGCAACGGCGCTGCGGGCAACGATACCTCGGGCCACGTCGCCGGCGCTTTGATTGATAATGGAGGCACGGGCAACACAGCGGCGGGTGCGCCCTCAGGCGCTGCGGCTTCGGACAACCACATGAATTCCGGCGCCGGAGCAACAGGCACGGATGGCGGCTCGGGAGCCAATCTGGCGCCTGCATCAGGCCAGGAAGGCACCGGCTCCGATGGAGCGGCTGCCAACCGCAACACGGCGTCTGCCCGCGCGCAAAGCAGCCGCACACGTTCGCAGCTCGGCGGAATGCCGATTGGTGCCGACGGTACAACCAGGCATGTCACCGAAACAGACGGCCACAATAACGCCATGCCGCGCGAAGCCCGCAGCCGTTTTGAACGTGCTGCATCGCGTCGTACGAATGCGGCATCGGTGATTCCCGCCGATGGCAGCACCACGCAACGTGATGCGCGTGCTGTTGATCGCAATGCGAACAATGGTGCCAGCCTGGATGCCGGCCGCGATGGCGGCCGTGCACTGACAACAACGGATCGCCGCAATGGTCAGGCGACGAGTTCGGAAGCCAATACCACGGTGAGGGATGCCAACGGTTCGTCGGCGGTTCGGGACCGTGCTGCAAGCACAAGCGATCGTTCGGGCACGGCAACGGCGCCGGCCGTGAACACGACGCCGGATGCCGTGTTGGTTCTCAACTCCTCGCAATTCGATGTCGTGCAACCGCGCCGCAACACGCCGGCCATTGCGACTACTGTGGCTCCGGTACCAGCGGAGGTTGTGCTTTCCTCAACGTTGCGCGAGCGTGTTGGCGGAGCCAATCCTCTGGATATGGAGACCAGCGTGGCAACGGAAGGTGGAGGGATGCTTGCCGAGGTTCGGGGCCAGCTTGGCTGGGCGTTGAATACCAGCAATGTTCATGCCGACGTTGCTTCCGGCAGGCAGGCCTATGCCGTGGGTGCGTTGTGGCGCTTTGCCGATGGTCTGGGGCTTGGGCTTGAAGCCGGCAGCGAGACGTACGACCAGACGCTGCGGTATCAGGGGGGCGACACGTTGCAAATCGATCAGCGCCCGCGATACACATGGGGCGGTGCCACGCTTCGCTACGAGATCTCCCGATTCTCGCTTGTCGGGCTAGCTCCATTTGTGCAGACCACGCTTGGCGCTACATCGGTAGGCCCGATGCTGCGCGTTCGCGTTGGCGCGCAATATCAGATCTCGGGAGCCTTTGGCGCCACCATCGGGGGCGAGATGTCGTCGCTGATGTATCAGTTCGATGGCCAACGGCTTATGTCGGGCCGTGTTGGGGCAACAGCCGGTCTGCAATACATTTTCCGCTGATGGTACGCTGTACGGATACATCGTCGACAAATGTGGCCCTGGTGCCCGCGCGACGGCTTTTTGCTGTCGCGCGTCGCCATTGCTGGGAGCTGGCGTTGATCGCACTGTTTCTGAGCATTGCCGCCTGCCAGGAAAACCCTGTTGATCCCGGAACCGCCACCGTTACGCGCCGGCCAAAGGATACGCTGTTATCGATCGACACCAGCGTGATACATGATACCACGGTGCATGTGGATACGGTGATCACGCAGAACCGCGACACGCTGATCCAGAACGACACGTTGATTACCGTGAAGACGGTGATCCGTACGGTGCAGGTTGTTGTACGTGATACAGTGATCCGGAACGACACCACAAAGGTGCACGACACCACGCGCGTCGTGGACACACTCCGGTTGCTGGGTGAAACCCTGCCCAGATCGGGTGTGCTGTATCGCAAGAGCGCCGATCGTGGCACGGTGGTCGCTCAGGTCTCGATCGAGATTGATGACCTCACACGCATTATCGTGGAGCTGAAGCCCAACGTTGGGCCTGTGGCGCTCCAGATCAAGATGATAGCGCGCGTTCCCACGCTTACCGATACGGCGGTGTGGGGCATACCGCCATCCTGGTTGTACCTGATAGTTCCGCGCATCGAAATCAACAACGGGGTTGGTTCGCGCGATCTGATAGCGGATCCCTGGAACAATACGGCCAAGGCCGGGCTGGCGATACTGCCACGGTATCCGTACAATCGCCAGTGGCAGGCCACAAGTCCATCGTTGCCCGGTCAGTTCGGTGTCACCAGGGTGGATACGGTTAATCGTGAGATCAACGCATACGTGCGGGCAAAGTTCAACGATCCGGCATCCACGGTTGATTCGCTGGTGTTGAAGTTCAAGTATTGATACCGCGCCATACAGTGTCCGCGAAGCCCGTCGGCCCGGCGTTCGTGCCGGGCCGATGGTACTTCCCAAATACGAGGGGGTTGTCCGCAGCCCCCTCGTTCTGTATCGCGTTTGCTGATCGGTCCGTGCGCGCGAATCTTCCTGCTTGAGTCTTCGCAATGGCTTCGCGATATTTGAAGCGCTCCCACCCGCCAATGTTCTTCTGATCAACCCGAATGCCGATGAACGTCGATCCGCACGATCGTGCTGTGCGCGATTGTCTTGTGGCGGTGGTAAACAACGATCACGATCTCCATCACGTGGTCGCCGATGGATGGTACCGCATTCCGGTGCGTGCGCTGGGGCGATCCATTTCGGAGGACGCGCTGGCGGAGTCATCGCTGCTGGCACTCTATCAAACCGCGTCGATCACGGCTGGCCTGCCCAGCGCCATCGAGGTCTGCGCAACGATTGTCGAGCGTGTTGTGATGCCACGGTGGGCAATCCTCCGCGACCAGCCGGATCATCCTGCCGCCAATGATCTTTATTACATCCTGCGCCTTGGGGCTGTTCGCCGCCTGTCCGCGCCGATTGTCAGCAGCCGACCTCGCCGGCTTGTGTTCCTGCGGACGACGTCGCAACGCCTGTATGCTGCCGCCGATGTCAATGATCTGGTGATCGGCACACCGGCCGAGGAGCGCTTACTGACGGAACTGGGTGGCCTGGCTCAGGCGATCGATCGCAAGTGTTATATGCGATTGGGGGAGATGGTTGTGGAAGTCGACTTCGCGCTGTATCAATCGGGCAGTACCGTGGGTGTGATCTGTTCGGATTCGGCCGTCACGGCGTTGGCGCATGAGAACCATACGGAGACAGGAGCGGAGATCCCGGAGCTGTGGTCGCTGCTGCGATTCTCGCCCGTGCGGATCAACACCGACCTTGCCGCCTGTGCGCAGCAGATCGCGGAGGCCGTGCGCGCGTTACAGCCTTAACAGCCGGGCCGTGCGCCTTGCTTCGCACCGGTCAGTAAGGCACTTCGCGGCTACATGCGCTTTGCGGCCGTGCCGGTGGCCCAGCGTATCAAGCGATCGTAGATCGGGTTGGGAAGAATTTGCAGCAACCGTACGGCCAGTGAGGTTGACCATGGGAACCGATACAGCGAGCGCCGCCTGTCGATTGCGTGCACGATGCGATGTGCCGCCTTGTCGGTTTCCAACATCATCGGCATGTGGAAGTTGTTCCGTGCGGTCATCTCGCTCCGGATGAAGCCGGGTGCGATGGTGACCACGCTGATGCCGGAGCCGCGCAGTTCGGTGCGGAGGCTTTCCATCATGATGGAGAGCGCTGCCTTGCTGGCATTGTAGGGGCCGGAGCCCGGCATGCCGCGGTATGCCGCAAGCGATGTAATTGCCGCCAGCACACCGTGCCCCTGATCCAACATTACCGGCATCACCGCCTCGATCATCCGGAACGCCGCATTGGTGTTCGTGTCCATTACGGCAATGGCCTCCTGCGCGTTGAACGTCCTGGCATGGGCTGCCCCGCCGCGCCCTGCATTTATCACGACCACATCCACGCCGCCATAATGTTCGATCGCGATGCGCACTGCGCGCGCCGCTGTTTCGGGTGCGGTAACGTCGGCGACCAGGCACCTGGCAGTGCCGCCAACCGCTGTTGCCCCTGCTGCTGTATCGTTCAGCAAATCTTCACGCCGTGCCACCAACACCATCCTCGCGCCGCGGCGGGCGTAGGCGATGGCGAGCTCCCGGCCGATGCCCGATGAAGCGCCGGTGATAATGACGCGCTGCGCGCCAGCGGTGGTGCGGTGTGTTGACGCCATGTCGGGAATGGGTATTCGGTGTATTCATCGGCTGGATTGCCGATCGGATTATCACGGTCATGCGGGGCTAAACAGAAACGGGGAAGCATTTCTGCTTCCCCGTTTCTTTCATCGCCGAATCCTGAGTTTCATCACATCACCGTTTGCACGGTGGCGTGTTGAACCGGATTGATTACTTGTCGATGACAACCGTGCCAAGGTTGGCGTTCCACTCGCCGGTCTGCACGCGGACGTAGTACACGCCCGATGGCAGCAACGCCGCGTTGAACTCGGCCGAACGGAACCCGCTACGCTCGTAGGCGGTGCTGAGATCCATAACCGGCTTGCCAGCCATGTCGAACAGCTTCAGCGCGGCGCCCGAATGAGCCGACACACCCTGTGGCAGGTGGATCGTCAGACGAGTGATGCCGGCCGCCGGGTTCGGAGCAACCGTGAGAAGCGCACCGGTGGTTGCATCGAACGTCTTGACGCCCGAGGTCTTCACCGACAGCTTCACAGGATCGGTCGTGTCGCCAGGATTGCAGGCACCGCTGACAATGCAGTCGTAGCTGCCATTGTCGCTCGGCTGTGCATTCGTCAGCGTGAACGTCGAGGTCGTGGCACCCGGGATAGCCGCGCCATCCTTGCGCCACTGATAGGTCAGGCTGGTGCCGGTGGCCTTCACGGTCAACGTTACCGAGCCGTTCTTGCTGATGCTGTCCGTCGGAGCGGTTGGCTGCTCGGTGATCACCGGCAGTTCGTTGAAGATGATGTGTGCAACGTTGCTCGGGACCGAGTCCGTGCAGTCACCACCAACAACAACGCTATAGGAGCCCGTGTCGGCTACCTGCGCAGCGTTGATCGTGAAGGTCGGGCTGGTTGCACCGTCGATTGCCACACCGTCCTTGTACCAACGGTAGGTCAGGTTGCCGCCTGCGGCAGCAGCGCTGAACGTTGCGGCCTGGCCCGGGCAGATCGTGACATCGGCCGGATGTGTCGTGATCGACACCGGCAGATTGATCGTAACCGTGGCCGGGGTCGTGATCAGCGGCGTCGGCAGACCCGGGCCTGTGATCACGCAGTCATACTGGCCGGCATCGCCCGGCACCGTGCTCTCGATCGTGAAGTCGCGGTCGTTGGCGCCAGAGATGTTGGTGCCATTCTTCCGCCACTGGTAGTTGAGGCCAAGGCCGGCGGCCGTGACGCTCAGCGTCATACGCGTGCCTTCGCATGCCGACTCATCCTGCGGATTCTTGACGATCGACGGCGGGACGTTGAGGATCAGCGATGCACGGTTGCTGACAACCTGCTCGCGATCGGAGCAAACCGTACCGCGCACAACGCAGTTGTACTCGGCAATGTCATCCTCGTTTACGTCGCGCACGATCAGCGTGTCGTGGGTGCGGCCCGGCATGTTCACGCCGTCCTTCTGCCACTGGTAGCTGACGATACCGCCGCCAATCACCTTCACCTTGAAGATGATCGTCTTGCCAACTTCCACCGTCTGGTCGAGCGGCTGCTCGGTGATGATCGGATCCAGCGTTACGTCCAGGTGCGCTGCGGCCGTTGTGACGGCAGGTTCGCAGGCGCCGGTGATAACGGCGTCGTAGTCACCGATACGGAACGGCTCGGCCATGATCTTCAGTGTCGGGCTGGTGGCGCCATCGAGCGGTACACCATTGAAGCGCCACTGATAGGTCAGGCCCTCGCCGGTTGCCGAAACGGAGAACGTAGCGATCTGGCCACGGCAGACATTCTGGTCGGCCGGGTTGGTCATGACCGTCGGCGGAACGCGCAGGTTGAGTACTGCGGCGCTGCTGGTTACCGACGCGCCACAAAGGCCGCCAACAACGCAGTCGTAGCTGCCGTTATCGGCGAGCGTCGGAGCCGGGAGCAGATACTGCGGACCATTGGCGCCTGCCAGGTTGGTGCCGTTCCGGCGCCACTGATAGGTCAGGTTGGTGCCGCTTGCCGTAACGCTGAACGTAACAGGGATGCCCGGGCAAATCGTCTGGCTTACCGGGCTGTTCTGGATTGCTGCCGGTGTATACACCGTCAACGTTGCCGCGTTGGTCGTCACCTGGCTGCGAACCACGCAATCATACTGGCCGGCGTCAACCGGCTGTACATTGACGATGGTGTAGCTGGTGCCCGTTGCACCAACGATTGCCACGCCGTTCTTCCGCCACTGGTACGTGAGCGCAAGGCCCGTTGCCGAGCACGTGAAGGTTACCGTGCCGCCCTGGCACAGGGCCTGGCTGCTCGGGTGCGAGGTGATCACCGGCGGGGTTACGTTCTCTTCGGCGCCGATGTTCAGCACCGGCTCGGTGGACGGATAAATCGAGTTGTGAAGCGAGGAGATTTCGCCGTCGCTGAGCGCAACGTTATAGACCAGCGTCATCGAGATGCTGCCCGAGAAGGCATAGCTGCCGTTGTAGCTGCGGCCGAACTCGAACGGACCGGGGCCGTCCAGGTTACGGTTATCACCGGCGCAGAAGCCCGAACCGGTAACCGCGCCATTCTGCAGACCGTTGTTGATCGTGCCTGCCTGGCGACGGACGCCGGCCATCTGCCACACGTTGTTGACCAGCGAGCCAATGCTGGTCTGGCACCAGTTGCCGTCCTGATTGGTCAGGAGCATGAACTGGCCAGCGCCGCCCTGAAGCTTGTGCACCCAGCCCTTGCTGCCGTCACCATTGTAGTTGCCGATAATACCCTGCGTGCTGCCGTTGGCGCTCGTCGGGTTGATGTAATCGATGGCTGTGAAGCTGCCCGTGTTAAGCGAAGGGCCAACACCGGCGACGAAGGCGCGGCCAGTGCTGAAGCCGGTGAGCGCGCCGACGTTCGTGCGGAAGCCTGTGGTCCAGGAACACGTGACGCTCATGTTGAATCCGCCAACCCAGTCGGTCAGCGTGGCGCCTGTTCCTTCGGTGAACGTGTAAAGCGCCACAAGACCGTTGCCGAAGACATCGGAAACGGCGTTGGTGCGCGAGGCCGGGTTGTTGCCGTAGTACATCCAGATACGGGTTGTACCGCCGCCTGCAACCGTCGGGATCTTCACCCAGATGAAGGTGGTTGAGGTATTCAGTCCGTTCTGTACCCAGAACTGCAGCGGGCTGCAGTTCGCGTCGGCGAAGCGCATGTCGCCACCGTCGGCGCGCATCTTACCCTGACTGATCGGCGTGGCGGTATTCACCTTCACAAGCGCGAAATAGTTGGTAAGAGCACCCCCCGCGTTCGATAGATCGATAGGTACACGATACAGCCATGGAGCCAGCGCGCCAGGGCACTGTGCCTGCGCCGCCATGCTGCTCATCCAGAGAAGCGCTGCTATCACAAGCAAGCCGCGCAATCGGAAGAGTTTGTTCATTCTGTCATCTCCTGGGATATGGACGAGGAAAACGTTTCTTGAACTCCTGCTACGCCGAATCGCTGCCGGTTGCATATCGGCCGCCATCATGGGAAACGCGCTGCGTATGTCCACTTATCGTGCACACGCAACCACGCCAGCAACGCCGGTTATGTTATCAGGGTGAGGGGGTGACACCTAATACTGCTACAAGAACGGTATCAGGGCATGTTGAAGTTACACAGCAATATGCGTGCCGTGCAATAGAAAACACGGCGAACCACGGGTTGGTTACCAAACCTGCCTTCCGGGGCAAAGAATTAGCGAAAACCGCCTATTTATTGGGGGTTGTCCGTTGGCATGAACCGGGGTGAGATGGATCGGTTATGGTGGGCCTGTCAGTTGTGGTGCGGCGAGGCCAACGGGGCCTGTGCGCCATTGACATTGTTATCCAATACCGCAAAATGAACAGGGGATCGGCATAGCCAATCCCCTGTTCCACGATGCATTTGTCGGAAACATATGGCCAGTCCCAAACCAAGTGCACGACACCACTACCGTGGCACATCCACCGGGCATGGGGTGGCCGGGCGTTACTTCACAACGGTAATGGTACCGAGGTTGCCGTTCCACGTGGCCGTGTGGATGCGCACGTAGTACACACCCGACGGCAACAACGCGGCGTTGAAGTCCGCCGTACGGAACCCGCTGCGCTCGAAGGCCTCGCTCAGGTTCAGTGCCGGCCGTCCGGTCATGTCGTACAGCATCAGCTCGGCGCCCGTGGCAAGACGTGCCTCACGCGGAAGCGTGATGTCCAGACGCGTGACCCCGGTCGCGGGATGTGGCGTCACCGCCAGCTTGGCACCGGAGGTTGCATCGATCGTCTCAACACCCGAGGTGCCAACCATCACGTTCACCGCCGCCGACGTATCGGCCGGTGCGCACTCGCCACTTACGATACAGTCATACGTGCCGCCATCAACCGGCTGCGCGTTGGTGATCGAAAGCGTGGCCGTGGTGGCGCCGGCGATCGGCGTGCCGTTCTTCCGCCATTGATACGTCACGTTTGTGCCTGTTGCCGCTACCACCAGGGTTACCGTGCCGCCCGGGGCGGTTGTGGCCGGAAGCGGTTCCAGCGTGATCGATGGCAGTTCGTTCACCACCAGATGAGCGGCCTGGCTTGGCACGGAATCCGTGCAGTCGCCGGCGATTGCCGCGCTGTAGGTGCCCGCGTCGCCGGCACTGGCTGCCGGGACGGAATACGTGGCCGAAGTGGCGCCCGGGATCAATTGCCCGTTCCGATACCAGCGATACGTCACGTTGGTGCCGGCCGCTGCAACCGTGAAGCTCGCGGGCTGGCCGGGGCATACGGTTACGTCGGTTGGCTGTGCCGTGATCGATGCCGGCACATTCACCGTAACGGTGGCCGGGTTGGTCACCAATTGCGAGGCAATGCCCGGCCCGGTGATGACGCAGTCGTACGTTCCGGCATCCGCGGTCGCCGCGCCATCAACGATCAGATCGCGTGACGTTGCGCCGTTGATCGGTGTGCCGGCCTTCCGCCATTGGTAGTTCAATCCGATGCCGGCCGCGGTTACACTCAACACCATGCGATTGCCTTCGCACAGCGTCTGGTTCTCAGGATGCTTCACAATCTGCGGCGGCACTGCAAGGATCAGCGATGCCTTGTTCGACGAGATGGCGATGCCGTCGGAGCAGACCGTGCCACGAACCATGCAGCTATACTCGCCAACATCGTTCAACCCGGCGTTCGTGATCGTATACGTGTTGGCCGTAGCGCCCGGTATGTTGCGCCCGTCCTTCTGCCACTGGTAGCTGATCACACCACCGCCGATCACGCGAATGCTGTAGGTGACGTTGTTGCCAACGCTGATCGTACGATCCACCGGCTGCTCGGTGATGATCGGGTCAAGCGTAACGCTCAGGCGCCCGGCGGCGCTGGTAAGCGAGGGCTCGCATGTTCCCGTGATCACTACATCATAGGCGCCGGCACTGTATGGCTCGGCCATGATATTGAGTACCGGCTTGGTGGCGCCCTCAAGCGGCTTGCCATCGCGACGCCACTGATAGTGGAGCCCCTCGCCGGTTGCCTCAACGCTGAACGTTGCCAGAACACCTCGGCACACGTCCTGATCCATCGGCTGCGTTACGATGCTCGGTGCGGGGCGCACGGCGATAACCGCCGGGGCGCTGGTTGCCGGATCGCCGCACAGGCCATTGACCACACAGTCGTAGCTGCCGGCATCACCTTCGCTGACCGCCGGGATCACCAACGTTTCGGAGATCGCGCCGGGGATGTCGATGTTGTTCTTGCGCCACTGATACGAAAGATTCGTGCCCGCGGCGGTGATGCTCAGTGTTGCCGGCAATCCCGGGCAAAGTGTCTGCCCGACAGGCTGATCAATAATGCCGGTGTTGGTGCTGACAACCAATGTTGCGCTGTGCGAGGTCACGATGCCACGCACAACCACATCGTAGGTGCCCATGTCAACCGCACGCGCGGCCGGGATCGTATACGACGCTTCGGTTGCTCCGGGCAGCGCAAAGCCGTTCTTCCGCCATTGGTACGAAAGTGCCTCGCCAGTTGCTTCCACCGTGAACGTCACAGGCTCGCCTTCGCACACCGCCTGGCTGGTGGGATGTGTCACGATCTCCGGCGGCGTAACCGTTTCCTCGGCGCCAACGGATGTGCCGGGGGTTACCGCGGAGTACTTGCGTACGCGAACCCAATCAACCGTCATCGAGCCGGAGCCGCTTTCCAGCAGACCGAGCGCGATGTTAACGTTTCCGTCGAGCGAGTAGTTGTTATACGAACTGGAGATCGAGCCGCCCGGCCACGTGAAACGCTGGTCGCCGGTGCCCGCCCATGTGAACTGCCATACGCCCGCAACAGCGCCGGTTGGGGAATCGCTGCCGTTCCAGTTGCCGGCATAATCCGGGGCGTTGTCCACTGTCCAGCCGATTCGGATCTGCGATCCGCCCATCATCGGACCATAGCCATCCCACGTGCCATCACGCATCTGTGCGATGTTCGGCCAATTGCCGCTGGCATTGTTGACCATCATTTCGCTGACGACCGGGCCGGCAAAGCTGTTGACCGACTTGATGACAACGGAGTTGCCCGGCGGTGTGTTGAACGTGCAGGTGTTTCCGTCGAACGACAGGTTGCCCGGGCCGAAGGAATTCCACTTGGTGTTATCCAGGCCGATGCCGATGAAATCATCGAACATATCGAACACGCACTCGGCATTGGCGATTGACGGCGCCGTCGAATTGCCGTAATACATGTAGATCGTGGTTGTGCTGCTGGCCGGGATGGTGGGAACCTTTACCCAGATGGTTGTGGCCCCGGAGTTCATACCGCTCTCAACCCAATGGCAAACCTCGGTACAGCCCGCATCGGGATCCTGTACAAAGCGGATGTCGGCGCCAGTGGGCAGCATCTTCCCCTGGGAAATCGGCGCCTGTGTGTTTACCGTGAGTGAAACCTGAAAGTCGGTGAGCGAGTTCGCGTTGGCCGAATTGTCAATCGTTATCGGGACGCGATACAACCATTGCGTCAGGCATTGTGCATGCACTGCCCTCGACGCGATTGTACTGAGGGTGAGCGCTGTGAGCAGTAGGCTGCACAGCCGTACAAGTCGTGTCATACGACATCTCCTGAAAAGGATGAACGGAGTGATTGAGTCCGGACCATGAAATGGTCCGTTGGGTGAAAGCTCAACTACGAGGAATCATGCAGGGCATTGATTCCCGGGGGGATGATCCTCCGCGACCCTTGAAAGCTTTGGGGTGCTTGAGCCTTCGGGACACTGTGCCGGAGATACGTGTCGTTGTCCGAATCAGAACGGGAAGAAGTTATTGCCTGTACCGTTAGCGAACAATACATCGGCAAATGGTTCATCACTCGTATTCAGCCAGACCCAGCTAAGCCCCAATAGGTCACATGTCAACCGATAAAATGTGCTGCGTGGTGCGTGTCGGGGTGATCGGCTCTGGCAGGCATCCGTGTTGCGACGATGGCCCGCCGTACTGGGCCAACGCCGCAGTCCTGCGAGCCATCGAAATCGAAGATGCACAGCGTAATCCGCTATTCCGTGCCGCTAAGCGCGTGTTCGGCCCACGACGCGGCATGCAGCATGGCGCGCTCGGCAAAGTGTGGCGCCATGAACTGGAGGCCGATGGGCAGGCCGGTGCTGGGATCCGTGCCAGCGGGGAAGGAAACCGCCGGCACGCCGGTCAGGTTTGCGGCGGCCGTGAAAATGTCGCTGAGATACATGGCAATCGGGTCGTTGGCTTTCTCGCCAAGCCGGAAGGCCGGGGTTGGTGTGGTAGGCGCCAATATCAGATCCACACCGGCGAAGGCCCGGATCATGTCGTCGTACAGCAAACGACGCACCTGCTGCGCCTTGCGGTAATACGCATCGTAGTATCCGCTGGACAGTACAAACGTCCCGAGCATGATGCGCCGCTTGACCTCGGGGCCAAAACCCTCGGTTCGGCTCATCTCGTACATTTCCTCCAGCGTGGAGGCATTCGGCGAGCGGTAGCCGTATCGGGCGCCATCGAATCGGGCAAGGTTGCTGCTTGCCTCGGCCGTGGCGATCACGTAGTAGCAGGGGATTGTGTACTCGGTGTTCGGCAGGGATATCTCAACAACCTCCGCTCCGGCATCCACCAGGCGCTCGCGCAGTCCGGCCAGTGCGTTCAGCACGCCGGGCTGCACGCCCTCGGTAACGTACTCGGTTGGCACGCCAACACGCAGCCCTGCTACCGAGGCGTTCTCGATGCCATCCACATAGCTGCCAACCGGCTGATCGCTCGATGTGGCATCGTTGCTGTCCAGGCCGGCGATGGTTTGCAGAACAAGGGCCGCATCATGTACCGAACGCGCGAACGGGCTGATCTGATCGAGCGACGAAGCAAACGCCACCAGGCCATACCGGCTTACACGCCCGTACGTGGGCTTCACGCCAACAACGCCCAGGAATGCCGCCGGCTGCCGTACCGAGCCACCGGTCTCCGATCCAAGCGAAGCCTGCGTGATGCCGCCCGCTACCGAGATGCCGGAGCCGCCGGACGAGCCGCCCGGCACCCGTTCCTGATCCAACGGGTGATAGGCCGGGCCGAAATACGAGTTCTCGTTCGACGAGCCCATCGCGAACTCGTCCATGTTGGTTTTGCCGATGATAATAGCGTCGGCCGCTTCCAGGCGTTGTACGGCGGTTGCCGAATACAACGAACGGAAGTCGCCAAGGATGCGCGAGCCACACGTGAGACGTTCGCCTTCAACGGCGATGTTATCCTTCAGGGCAATGGTCATGCCGGCCAATGGGCCGGCCGTGCCTGCCGCGATTCGTGCGTCCACCTGCTCGGCCCGTTCGGCTGCCTGCTGATTGAACAGCGTGATGAACGCGTTCAGGTTGGCCGAGCGTTCGGCCGAGGCAAGCGCCTGCGATACGATGGAGCTGCATGTCAGACTGCCGTCTTCGAGCGATCGGCGGATATCTCGATAGGTCATCATATGTCACGGTGAACGATTCGGCACGGACCGGGCGGCCTTGGCGCACCGGTACCAGATCGGATGAAAGGGGCAACGAAACGCGAATAGCCCCGGAAGTTAGCATGCGCGGACGAATCGTCAGCACGCCGGATGCGCTCGGCGTCGGCTGGGGAATCGCCGTGTTGGTACACACTCGTTCGGCAATAGCCTGGTTGCGCCTTTCCTTTTTCCATGAAGGCTTCCGTGGCCGTTGGCCCGTTATCGGGAAGGCAGGTGGTTCCAGGGGCGGTGATTCCCTCCGATCACTCAGAGAGGTACGCCGCGCCGCGTGTCGTCGGGATACCGTGGATGCCAGCGCGCGCGGTGCGATGGTTTTCCGGGGGTCGCATGGTGGGTGTGATGCGCGGCCTGCACATGCCGGTGTGCCCGCAACGCAAACGCCGGGCCTGGCTGTTACCCAGCCGGCGTGGGGCTCTCAGGAAAAATCGGGAGCTGATCCTCACCGCTCTGTGCCGGGCGGGCCGTGCCGATTGGCATGTCGTCGGGCGGAAGCGGTTCCGGGGTGGTGGGTGTGGCATATGCCGACGGCGCGACCCTCGAGATCGTGCCGAACGGTGCATCGGCGCCCATGTGAGGCGGCGAGATATGCGGATCGTTATCGGTTACGCTCGGCAAAATCGCTGTTGCGCTGCCGTTCGACGTCATCGTCGAGGTTGGCTCGCGGCTTACCGTGCGTGTCTGGCGCTGGTGTTCGTGCTGGATCGCGCTGTTGATCTGATCGGTGAATTCGCGCTGCGCGCGCTTGAATTCACGTATGCCGCGGCCAAGGCTCTGGGCAAGCTCGGGGAGCTTCTTCGGGCCAAAGGCAATCAGCACAACGATCAGAATCAGCAGCAGCTCACCACTGCCAATGTCGAACATGCTCGGTCTCTCCAGTCAGGAATTGTTCGGAATGAATCATCCGCCCGCGGGATTCCACGAGCGGCGACCTCATCAAATCGGCATCAGCGGACTTCGGTGCGGCTTTCGCCTTCGGAATAGCGTCCCTCGAAACGGCGGTCATCCTGCGCTCCGCCGTCAAGCCGTCCGGCGTCGCGGCGGTCGTCGGCAGGGCGATCGTAGTTCCGGCGCGGTTCCGGTTCGTCGTCCACGGTGGTTGCCTTCTTGAATTCCTTGACACCCGAGCCAAGCCCGCGCATCAACTCGGGAATCTTCTTGCCGCCAAACAACAGCAGAAGGATCAGGACGATAACGATGATTTCGGTTGTTCCTATGCCAGGCATTGCGGATCCTCTGTGTAGTTGAGTTGAGAAAGTTGACGTCGCGTTATCGATGCAGCATATCAGGGCGATCGGCCATGCCGATCAGGCCGCAACGATCTCCAACGAGCGAACCAGCGAGCGGAAGATGCCGATACCGTCGGTTGAACCCAGAAGCGGCGAACACGCCCGTTCCGGATGCGGCATCATGCCAAGCACGTTACCCTTGCCGTTGACGATCCCCGCGATGTTGAATTGCGAGCCGTTAGGGTTTGCATCGTCGGTTACGTTCCCGTCCGCATCGCAATACTGGAACACCACCCGCCCTTCGGCATGCAGCTCGCGCAGCACCTCGGGGTCGGCATGGTAGTTGCCTTCGCCATGCGCGATCGGGATGTTCAGCACCGCACCCTCGGCAAGATCGCCGGTAAAGATCGTTCGGTTGTTGACAACGCGGATCGAGATATGCTTCGAGATGAAGCGCAGGTTGGCATTACGGAGAAGTGCTCCGGGAAGCAGGCCTGCTTCGCAGAGAATCTGAAAGCCATTGCAGATGCCGATGACCGGCCCTCCGGATTGGGCAAACTGTACAACTTCCCGCATGATGGGCGAGAACCGCGCGATGGCTCCGCACCGCAGATAATCGCCGTAGCTGAATCCACCGGGCAACACGATTGCGTCGGCACCGGCAAGATCGTGCTCCTTGTGGAACAGGAATGTTGTCTCAACGCCAAGCTCGTGGCGCAACGCGTGATACGCGTCGTGATCGCAATTGGAGCCGGGGAACACCACAACGCCGATCTTCATCAGCGAACCTCCTCGGCCGCCAATTCGGCAACCGTCACCCAGTAGTCTTCCATCACCGGGTTGGAGAGCACCTCCTCGGCCGCGCGCCGCGCAATCTGCTCGGCTTCGGCAAGGCTTGCGGCCTCAAGCTCGAACGTGATATGTTTCCCGATGCGCACGTGCCCAACGCCGGCATGGCCAATCGAATGCAGGGCATTCTCGACGGTCTTGCCCTGCACATCAAGGATGGCCGGGCGAAGCATCACCGTAACTTCCGCTTTGTACATGATAAACACATGATACCATGAATCGCGCTCCGGTTACGCGGTGATCGTTTGCTGACCCCCGGTAGCCCGGATTGCCTGGAATGTGGTGCAAAGGTACGGGTTCGCCCGCAGTTGGTGAAATTACTGCCCAACGCAGTATGTATCGGTTCATCTCCGGGGCCGCCCGCGTGACTTGCCGCACCCCCACGGTGTTACCAAGGTTGCCGGGCTGTGCCCGGTTCTCCGCGTTTCAGCAGGCCGATTGTCACCAGCGTGATTCTCGGCTTCCGCCCACTTTCCTTTCCACTTCCCACACGGAGGTTGCCGAATGAACGTTTCGTTTACGATTTGCCTGATCATGTTTCTCGCCCTTGCCGTGCCATTGCATGCGCAGAAGTGGGTCCGAACGGCCGGCGGCACAGGATTCGAGTTCGGTTACCGGATTGCTCCGATGCCCGATGGTGGCTTCCTTACAGCCGGCACGCAGGCCGATCTCGGTTCCACCGACGAGGATTTCTGGATCACCCGGTTCGATTCAACGGGCAACAAGGTCTGGGACAAGCGGTTCGGCCGCAAAGGCGTCAACGAAACCCTGTTCGGCTTTCTGGCCACCAAGGACCACGGCTTCATGGTTGGCGGTTTCACCGGTCGCCAGTTCTCCGGCGAGGAGGCCGCAACAATGTATCGGGGCGACAGCACCGGTGCGCTGCTCTGGGAAGTGTTCGTCAACAACGATCGCAGCGATCACTGGCATTTCTTCGTGGAGCGGCCCGGTGGCGGCTACTACATGGGCGGGCACACCGATTCCAAGGGCAACGATTTCGGCGACATGTGGCTGGTGAAGATGGATTCCGCGCGGAATGTTATCTGGGACACCACCTACGGCCGCGGCGGTGAGGAGCACGCACACATGGGCATCGGCACGCGCGACGGCGGCTGCCTGTTGCTGGGGCATGCGGAGTCCGGCCAGGGCAATGCCGAACGCGAGAAGTTCTGGGCCGTGAAGGTTGATGCCGACGGGCACCGGATGTGGGACAGCGTGTTCTCCAGCGGTGATGCCTACCACGATTCGCCGTATGGGCTGTTCGAGACACGCGACGGCAACTATGCGCTGGTGGGCGGCTCGTCGCATGCCACACAGCCGAACAACGGCACGATGTGGTTGCTTGTCATCGATTCGGTGGGGCGCACCGTGATGAACAAGCACTACGGCCACGTTGGCGGCGACGCGTTTTCGTGGAATGCCCGCCAGACAACCGATGGCGGTTTTGTCCTTGCCGGCTACACCACCTATCAGACCGCCGGCAAGGAGGACGCGTACATCGTGAAGACCAATGCGGCCGGCGAAGTGGAGTGGGAGCGGACGGTTGGCTCCACCGGATCGGACTATGTCTACGACGTGGTGGAAACGCCGAGTGGATACGTTGCCGTTGGCAGTACCGATTCGCCTAGCTGGATGACCGGTGGCGGCGATGCCGATCTGCTGCTGATCAAGGTCTCGAAGGATGCTTCCAGCGTGGAGGTTATCCCCTCCGGCAACAGTGCCGGGCTTGCATGCACCCCAAATCCGTTCGCACACCAGGCGCGCATCGGCTTTACGCTGCAGCGTCCGGCCGATGTACGGTTATCGCTTGTGGATATGTCGGGCCGGGTAGTGCGGACAATTCCGGTTGGTGCCGTTGATGCTGGCGAGCGCTCGGTTGCCATCGATGGCGACGATATCGCGGCCGGTGTATACACGGCGGTGCTGAACATTGCCGAGCGGGATGCCGCGCCGCGTGTGGTGTCCACACGGGTTACGGTGGTGCGGTAAACGTATCGCGTGGCAGCCCCTGGTTGCGTGAAAGTTCCGGGGCGGGGGGGGGGGGGCCAAAACCCAGCGCCCCCCCCCGGGTTTTGGTGGCCGCGGGGAGGGGGCGCGGGGCGCGCGCAAC
>CBHYLN010000032.1:0-42063 GCA_966128725.1 uncultured bacterium
AACCCGAACAGCAAATGAACGCCACGGCCTATGTGGCCGGGGCGCTGGCCGGCTTCATGTCCGGCTTTCTGGCCATCGGTGGGGGAATCGTGATGGTGCCGGCCTTCGTCAAGATCCTACGCATGCCCATAAAAAGCGCGCTGGCCACGTCGTTGCTGTGCGTGGCCGCGCTTGGTGTTACCGGTGTTGCGGTGCACGCCAAGCTGGGGCATGTTGACTGGCACGTCGCGCTTATCCTTTCAGTGGCGGTGATCCCGGCCAGCTATGTTGGCGCGCGCCTTGCCACCAGTCTCAAAAATTCAACGCTGGAACGGGTCTACGGTGTGGTGATGCTTGCCTTCGCCCTATATTTCGTGATCAATTCGTTGATGCAGTAGCCGAGCACAGGCGCGTCGCCCCCTGTGCCATCGGAATGTTGTCGGTGCCCGGTGTGTGCGGACGTACAACATGCGCGCAGCGCGCCGTGCCGGTTCGTTATCATGATCAACGCAACAAGCCCATAGTTCATGCTCTGCCTCCGTGTTCCGTCGCAACAATCGTGGATCGATGCCGCCTGCGCCGATCTGGACCGTGTGTTGCTTGACCACGCCCACTGCGAAAAGAAGGCGGCGGTAAACGCCATGTCGCTCATCAGCCGTTATCCTGACCGTGAGCGTCTGGTAACCGAGATGATTGCGCTGGCCAAGGAGGAACTAGAGCATTTCGATCAGGTGTACGCCATCATCCGCTCGCGTGGCATCGAGCTGGAGCGCGACCCCGGCGACCCCTACGTGCAGGCGCTGCACAAGCTGATGCGCCCGAACGAGCCGGAGCGCATGCTGGACTTGCTGATGGTTGCCGCGCTTGTTGAAGCGCGATCCTGCGAGCGGTTCTCCATGCTCAGCAAACACGTGCCCGACGAACAGATGCGCGTCTTCTATCATTCGCTGCTTGCGTCCGAGGCCGGGCATTACCGTATGTTCTACGATATCGCCTGCGAGTATTTTCCCGAAGGCGAGGTACGGGCCCGGTTGAACGAGCTTGCGGCCGGCGAGGCCGAGATCGTGCTGCGGCTGGCTTCCGAGCCAACGATGCATGGTTGAACGCGCAGCCGGCGTTCACGCGGATCATAACCCATTCCATCCGGAGTTGAAAAACCGATGAAGAGAATCTACCTGCCTGCGCTTGTTGCCGTCGCTGTTCTCATGTCAGGTGTCGCCGCGATGGCGCAAACACCCGACATCAACGGCAACTGGGTGATCACCGAAGGGAAGTATGGCGATGGCTCGTACGACGGAACCGTCACGATGCAGAACTCGCCATCGATCTGCCGGCTGCATTGGAACGCCGGCGGCGCGGAGTACGATGGGTTCGGGTGGCTGATCGGCAAGACACTGTACGCCGCCTGGGGACAGGTGGAGCGCTTCGGGTATGTGTTGTACACCATCGAGGATGATTCGGTTCTCACCGGTGTGTGGGGCATTTCCACCGATCCGACCAACGCCGGCAACGAGCGTGCCTCCGGCGGATCGTTGAGCAAGAAGAACACCACCTTCGTGGTCAACGGCACCAACCCGGATCGTACCATCTATACCGGCAAGCTGGAGATCGCGCACGAGGGCGAGGTGTATCATCTGGTGTGGCATGTGAAGGACGATGTGTTCTACGGCGACGGCATTCGCGTGGGCAACACGTTGATTGTGGGATGGGGCGGCGCCAGCGATGTGTTTGGCGCCGTGTTCTACAATGTGAACCCTGCCGGCACCGAGGCGCGTGGGCGCTTTGTATCGCACGGGGGAAGCAGTGTGGGTACCGAAAATCTTGCGCGTCCGTCGCACGGCGGCCGGCCGGGCCGTTAACAGGTTGTTGACCGTGGTTGCGCCCGCGCGCCAGGTGGCGCGTGTTCAGCGCTGCCGCCACGAGTGCCTTGGGCATTGCGGGGGCTTGTTCGTGTAACAGGCCCCCGGCTTGTTTGGCCGGCCATTGCGCGGTTTGCGCTGTATTGTTGGCCGTTACTGTCGGGTTGATATTTCTGGGCTGTTACCGATCATGCGTGTAATCTTCATGGGTACGCCGCGGTTCGCGGTGCCGTCGCTTCAGGCGATTCTGGATGCCGGGCATACCGTTCCGTTGGTGGTGTCCACGCCCGATGCCACCAAGGGGCGCGGCCTGAAGACGTTTGCGTCCGAGGTGAAGCAATACGCGCTGGAACGCGGGCTGCCTGTGGCCACGCCGGAATCGCTTCGCGATCCTGCCTTTGCCGAGCAGGTGCGCGCCGCCGAGCCGGATGTGATCTGCGTGGTTGCGTTCCGCATCCTGCCGGAATCGATCTACACGATACCGCGCCTGGGCAGTTTCAACCTGCATGGCTCGCTGCTCCCGCGCTACAGGGGCGCTGCGCCCATCAACTGGGCCATCATCAACGGCGATACGGAAACCGGCGTTACCACCTTTTTCCTGAAACGCAGCGTTGACACCGGCGAGGTGATCCTGCGGCGGAGCATCGCGATAGGACCGGAGATGACCGCGGGTGAGTTGCACGACAGTATGATGCTGGTTGGCGCCGATGCCGTTGTGGAGACGCTGCGATTGATCGGCCAGGGGAACGTGGCCACCGAGCACCAGGACGACGCCGCGGCAACGCCCGCGCCGAAGATCTTCCGTGCCGATTGCCGTATCAACTGGGCGTTGCCGGCCGAGCGGGTACACAATTTCGTGCGCGGCCTTTCGCCGTATCCCGGCGCGTTCACCTATTATGCCGGAACGATGATGAAGCTGTATCGGGCCAGGCTGGCGGGGCCGCTGGGCCTGGCTCCGGGTGAAATTCACGTGGAGGGCGGCGCACGCATCATGGTTGGCACCGGAAGTGATGCGCTTGAGCTGCTGGAGGTGCAGCAGGAGGGGAAGCGCGCAATGACGGCCGCGGAACTGGTTCGCGGTTTTCGATTTGAACAAGGAGGACGGTTCGACGATGCTCCCACCGCTGGCTGAATATCCCTTTGGCACGAAGACCCTGGTGGTGGCACACCGAGGCAGTTCCGGCACGGCTCCGGAGAACACCATGGTGGCCTTCCGCGCTGCCATCGATGCCGGCGCCCGCATGGTGGAGATCGACGTGCAGCGCACGGCCGACGGGCGTGTCATCGTATTCCACGATCACGTGTTGGGCCGAACCTCCAACGGTAGCGGTCGTGTGGACGCCCACACCTACGATCAGATCCGCGATCTTGACGCCGGCTCGTGGATGGGCGAGGCCTTTGCCGGCGAACGCATTCCGCTGCTGATCGATGCCCTTGCGTACCTGAAGGGCCGCGCGTACCTGAATGTGGAACTGAAGCGCTACGACACCACCGACGACCCGGATATCCTGCTGGCCGCCGTGCTGCGTACGATCGACGTTGCCGACATGGCGGCGCATACGCTGGTGTCGTCGTTCGATCACGAGCTGATAGGGCGGGCCGCCAGCATCAACCCACGGATTCCCGGCGCGGTGATCATGCATCCAACCGATCGTGCCATGCCCTCCGAGCGTGCCCTGCCGGTGGGTGCGCGCGCTGTGGTTATGTCCAAGGCGCAGCTTTCGCACGATCGTGTGCGCGATGCCCGGGCGCACGGGCTGCCGTTGGCGGTGTATACCATCAACACCAGCGAGGAAGCCCTGCGGGCCGTGCGTTATGGCGCCGACGTGCTGGTTACCAACTTCCCGGCTGACATCATGGCGGCCGTGGCGCCATCCCATATCGAACAATAACCCCATCATCGCCTGCATGTATTGTGAGTACTGCACCGTTGAGTTCGCCGAGGAAACGGGCGTGGCCGAGTGCTCCCGTTGCGGCGGCATTCTGGACACCGAGCCCCCCGGATACTGGAGCACCAAGTGCCCCGGTGCCGCCACTGCCGACCGGTTCCGGGCAAGCGGCAAACGGCTGCTGCTTTCCGGAGCTACTACCATCGCCGTTGGTGTGCTTCTGGGCATGGCGCTGGGCCGTTCGTGGCAGGTTACCGTAAGCGTGCTGGGCTTCATCCTGGGCTACGTTCAGCTTGTGACCGCCGCAACCTTTTACGCCCGGGGCAAGGGGCATCCGTGGTTCAAGGGGCTGTTGGTGATGATGGGGTGGATTGGCTGGATACTGTTCGCGCGGCTGGACGATCGCGTGATCCGGCTGTAGGCGTTACTGGGCGTGTTATACCAGCAAATATGGGGCTGCCAGACCGGTATATCATGGTTTTTGCCTCAAAAATAGCATTCGTGACAACCGTCATTGTTGCTTGGGCCACGAAACACGATATTCTGAAACGTCCGTAGTGTGCGCCTGGCAAAGCCCGCAATGCATGTGGGAAATGGCCGGGCAAACGCCTCGGTGATATGAACGAAGTGTATCTTCCGGGCCGTCTCGATGGGTGATAGGGGGGCATGCGCGCAGCGCATGGCGTGGTGATGGGCCGAGGGCCGGTTTATCCTACCGAACGCTCCGCGTTTCGTGCAAATCGTATGAACAATCAATCCAGACTGCTCACGGCGCTGACCTCGCAGGTCGGCCGAAAGCTGCTGACGGGGATCACCGGCATTCTGCTGGTGTTATTCCTGGTAGCGCACCTTTCCGGGAATCTCAGCCTTCTCAGCCACGATGAGGGCGCGTTCAACAAGTATGGTGCCTTCCTGCACAGCTTCGGAACGCTGTTCTACCTGATCGAAATCGGCCTGGGCGCCACCATCCTGTTGCATGCCTACATCGGCATCTCCATCTGGATGCGCAAGCGCAAGGCCCGCAAGCAGGGCTACGAGATGTATCGCAGCCGTGGCGAGGGCAGCCGGCAATCGGTCAGCTCGCGCACGATGATCATCACCGGCTCGGTGCTGCTGATCTTCATCGTGATTCACCTGCTGCAATTCCGTTTCGGGCCTGGCATTGCCGACGGCTACATCCAGATGATCGACGGCAAGGAAGTGCACGATCTGCGGCGCATCACCTTCGAGACGTTTTCGCACATCGAATGGGTGATCGTGTACGTGGGCGTGCTGCTGCTTACGGCCTTCCACCTGCGGCATGGCATCTGGAGCGCCTTGCAGTCGCTTGGCGCAATGCGCCCCAGGGGCTCCAGGATCGTTTACTCGCTTGCGCTGGTGATCGGCCTGCTGCTGGCGCTTGGTTTCATCATCCTCCCAATCTGGATCTACGTGAAGGGAGGTGCCGTATGAGCGATATGAACAACAAATCCACCGTGCTTGATTCCAAGGCTCCCGCTGGTCCGCTTACCGAGAAGTGGGCCAATTACCGGAACACCGTGAAGCTGGTGAACCCGAACAACAAGCGGAAGCATACCATCCTGGTTGTGGGCACCGGCCTGGCCGGCGCTTCGGCCGCGGCCACCCTTGCCGAGCTTGGGTACAACGTGCGCTCGTTCTGCATTCAGGATTCCGCCCGCCGCGCGCACAGCATCGCCGCGCTGGGTGGCATCAATGCGGCCAAGAACTATCCCAACGACGGCGACTCCGTCTGGCGTCTGTTCTACGATACCATCAAGGGCGGCGACTACCGCGCCCGCGAGGCCAACGTGTACCGCCTTGCGGAGATCAGCAACAACATCATCGATCAGTGCGTGGCGCAGGGTGTGCCGTTTGCCCGCGAGTATGGCGGTCTGCTGGCCAACCGTTCGTTCGGTGGCGCCCAGGTGCAGCGCACGTTCTATGCCCGCGGGCAGACAGGGCAGCAGCTTCTGCTGGGCGCCTATCAGGCCATGGAGCGGATGGTGGGCGCAGGTCGCGTGAAGCAGTACGACCGCCGCGAGATGCTTGACCTGATTGTTGTGGACGGCAAGGCGCGCGGCATCATCGTGCGCAACCTGGCCACCGGCCAGTTGGAGCGCCACGTGGGCGATGCCGTGCTGCTGTGTACCGGCGGGTACGGCAACGTGTACTACCTGTCCACGAACGCCAAGAACTCCAACGTTACCGCGGCATGGCGCTGCCACAAGCGGGGCGCGTACTTCGCAAACCCGTGCTTCACGCAGATCCATCCAACGTGTATCCCGGTTTCGGGCGACTACCAGTCAAAGCTGACGTTGATGAGCGAAAGCCTGCGCAACGACGGCCGCGTGTGGGTGCCCAAGACTCAGGGCGACAAGCGCTCGCCGGAGCAGATCCCCGAGGCCGACCGCGATTATTACCTGGAGCGCAAGTACCCCAGCTTCGGCAACCTTGTGCCGCGCGACGTTGCCTCGCGCAATGCCAAGGAAATGGCCGATGACGGTCGTGGTGTGGGCGAAACCGGGATGGCGGTGTATCTGGATTTCGCGGACTCGATCCGCCGGCTGGGCGAGAAGGTGATCTGCGAGCGCTACGGCAACCTGTTCGAGATGTACGAGAAGATCACCGGCGAAAACCCGTACAAGGTGCCGATGCGGATTTATCCGGCCGTGCACTACACCATGGGCGGGCTGTGGGTGGATTACGAGCTGATGAGCACCGTGCCGGGCCTGTTCGTGCTGGGCGAGGCCAACTTCTCCGACCACGGCGCCAACCGCCTGGGCGCCAGCGCGCTGATGCAGGGCCTGTCCGACGGATACTTCGTGATCTCGCACACGCTGGGCAACTACATCGCCGGCAACAGCTTCCCGGCCATCGACGAGTCGCATCCCGAGTGCGCGGCCGCCGAGAACGATGCCCGCGAGCGTATCAACCGCCTGCTGAACATCAAGGGCGAGAAGACCCCGACCCAGTTCCATCGCGAGCTGGGCCGCATCATGTGGGATTACGTGGGCATGGGCCGCACACGCGAGGGTCTGGAGCACGCGATTGGCGCGATCGCCTCGTTGCGCGACGAGTTCTGGCAGAACCTGCGGGTGCCCGGCTCGGCCGATACGATGAACAAGAATCTGGAGTTCGCAGGCCGTGTGGCCGACTTCATGGAGCTTGGCGAGCTGATGGCGCGCGACGCGCTTGAGCGCGAGGAATCCTGTGGCGGCCACTTCCGCGAGGAGTACCAGACCGAGGATGGCGAGGCCCGCCGTAACGACGACGACTACGCCTACGTTGCCGCCTGGCAGTACGCCGGCGCGCCGGCCGCGGCGGTGAAGCACAAGGAAGATCTAGCATTCGAGAACGTCAAGCTGACGCAGCGCAGCTACAAATAAAGTGGTGCCATGGCAGACAAACTGATGACGATCAAACTGAAGGTATGGCGCCAGGCCGGGCCAAACGAACCCGGCAAGCTGGTACCGTACGCGCTGGAGAATGTCAACCCGCACATGTCCTTTCTGGAGATGTTCGATCTGCTTAACGAGCAGTTGATCCAGAAGGGCGAGGAGCCGATCGAGTTCGACAGCGACTGTCGCGAGGGCATTTGCGGTTCGTGCAGCATGGTGGTCAACGGCACGCCGCACGGCCCCAACAAGGCCACCGCCGTGTGCCAGCTTCACATGCGCCATTATCACGATGGCGACTCCATCGTGGTGGATCCGTGGCGCGCCTCGGCGTTCCCGGTGATCCGCGACCTGGTGGTGGATCGTGGCGAGCTGGACCGCATCATCGCGGCCGGCGGCTATGTGTCCGTCAGCACCGGCAACGCCCCGGATGCCAACACGCTTCCGGTGGAGAAGGCAAAGGCCGATGCCGCGTTCGACTTCGCCGCCTGTATCGGCTGCGGAGCCTGCGTGGCCGCCTGTCCCAATGCCTCGGCCGCGTTGTTCACCGGCGCCAAGATCGCCCACCTTTCCCTGTATCCGCAAGGCGAGCCGGAGCGCAAGCGTCGTGTGGTGAACATGGTGCAGCAGATGGAGGCCGAAGGGTTTGGCGATTGCTCGAACCACGGCGAATGCGAGGCCGTGTGCCCGAAGTCCATCTCCATCCAGGCGATCGCCACGATGCGACGCGAGTACACCAAGGCCATCCTGGCCGGCGAATAACCGCCGCGCGGAACGTAGCGGATGGGAACTGCATCCGGGGGTGCGCACAGCGAGCCATTCCCGGATAGCCGTGCACCCGCTCCTGTCAATCAGCAGCCCGCCCGCGGCCCGACCCGCGTGCCGGGCATAACATGCCGAAGCTCATCGTGGACCTGCGAACCTACATTCGGAACGTGCCGGATTACCCGAAGCCGGGCATCATGTTCCGCGACATCACAACCCTGCTGGCCGATGCAGGCGCGCTTCGCGAAGCCGCCGATCGCCTGGCCGCGATCTATCGCAACAACGGTATCGGCAAGGTGGCCGTTGTTGAGTCGCGCGGGTTTCTGGTGGGCTCCATACTCGCGTACCTGATTGGCGCCGGTCTGGTGGTGATCCGCAAGCGCGGGAAACTGCCGCACGAAACCAACATCGTGGAGTACGCGCTGGAGTACGGCACCGACGCCATCGAAGTACATCGCGATGCGATTGTTCCCGGCGAACGCATTCTGCTGCACGATGACCTGCTTGCCACCGGCGGCACCATGGCGGCCGCGGCCGAGCTGGTTCGGCTGGGCGGCGGCGACATCGTGGGCGCGTCGTTCCTGGTGGAGCTCAGCTTCCTTGGCGGGCGCGAACTTCTGGCCTCGGCCGGTGTGGCCCAGGTACATGCGCTGGTGGATTACGCGTCGGAGGAATAACCGCCGCTGCACTGAACGCGCAACACATTCGTTTACCCACGGCCCGGCATCGGGCCGTTTGTATTTGCGGCCCGTGCGCCAGCCCCAAGCGTCGCTCGCCATGCGGTTCCACGGTGGCAGCCGCGGTGGGCATCGTGGCGCTGCCGCGCCGACCAGGCACCCAACGTGATGTTATACGAAGACATGCGCAACGAGATGATTGACCCAACCGGCCAGATAACGGATGTGATCGTGGTGGGCGCCGGCCCCGCCGGCCTTGCCTGCGCCCTGGAAGCCAAGGCGCGCGGCCTTGGCCATCTGGTGATCGACAAGGGCACCCTTGTCAACGCCATCGTGGGTTTCCCGGTGGCCATGACATTCTTCTCCACGCCGGAACTGCTGGAGCTGGGCGGCATGCCGTTCACATCGCCCAATGTGCGGCCCAACCGGATCGAGACGGTGGAGTATTATCATGGCGTGGCCCGCAATGCCGGGCTGCATCTGGAACTGCACAACCGTGTGAACGCCGTGACGCGTGATGCCGGCGTGTTCACCGTGAGCACCGATCGCGGGGAGTATCGTGCCCGCCACGTGGTGCTGGCCACCGGGTACTTCGACCACGTGAACCCACTGGGCGTGCCCGGCGAGGAGCTTCCGCATGTAAGCCATTATTACCACGAGCCGTATGGGCATTTCGGGCAGGATGTGCTGGTGATCGGCGGGCGGAACTCGG
The DNA here is from genome assembly GCA_966128725.1 of uncultured bacterium. GTDB lineage: Bacteria > Bacteroidota > Ignavibacteria > OLB7 > OLB7 > JAFDZV01. The sequence continues at coordinate 9,277 of CBHYLN010000032.1, forward strand.
CCGTGGAAACCGCGCTGGACCTGTACCGGCACGGCGCCCGCGTTACGATGATCCATCGCGGCGATGCGTTCCATCGCGGACTGAAATACTGGGTGCGACCCGATATCGAGAACCGGCTGGCGCGCGGGGAGATCACCATGCACTGGAACACCGAGGTCAGCGCCATAACCGAGCGGAGCGCCATGCTGCGCAGCAACGTTACCGGCGAGTCGTTCGAGATTCCCGTCCAGGCCGTGTACGCGCTCACCGGATACCGTCCCGATACCACATTGCTTGCCGCGTGCGGCGTGCGATTCCATCCGGAGACGCTGATCCCGGAGTTCGACCCCGCGACCTTCGAGACCAACGTGCCCGATCTGTACATCGCCGGCTCCGTTGCGTGTGGCGCCAAAACCTGGGAGATCTTCATCGAGAACGGTCGCCAACATGCCGCCGCCGTGGTCGCCGAAATCGCGCGTCGCGCGGCAGGGAATGCACAGCCAACCGCATGAGGTATCCCGTGTTGTGAGTCTGGGGGGGCGTGCAGCGCGGCCCGGGTTGAACATGCGACGCCGCAAACGGTACCGACGCGCCCCACAACGCCTCGCATGCACAACTCGAAGAGTTCACCATGCGTTGCGATAAACGGCGCTATCATGGCCACACATCGTTTCGCATGCGCAGCTCGTGGAGTTAGGCATGCGCGCCACCGCCACAAGACCCAGCACGGCCCCCTGTCGCGGAACGCCGTGGCCCCCGCCCGTGTTTCATATGCCATGAGCAACACAACCGGCCCCGAACAACGCTTCGTTACCTCCGTCACCATTGCCGCGCCTGTGGCGGATGTGTTCGCCTTCCATACCGATGTCGGCAACCTGCCGCGCATCTCGCCGCCCGGCATTCGATTTGATATCCTCGCCGTGCCCGAGGCCATCCAGCCCGGCGCCCGCGTTCTGCTGCGCATGATTCAATTCGGCCTGATGCGGCTCACCGTGGAGGTGGAGTACGACGAGGTGCAGCCGCCGCACGTTATCGCCGAACACCAGACGCGCGGGCCGTTCAGAACCTGGAGCCATCGCCGGTTGTTCCAGTCGCAGGGCGGCGCCACCGTGATGACCGATGTGGTGCAGTACAGCGTGCCGTTTGGTGCGTTTGGGCGGTTGTTGGATCGGCTTGTGATCGGCCCACGCCTGCGCGCCATGTTCGCGCATCGGCATCAGCGCACCCGTGCGCTTCTGGAAGGCGAAGCGGGCGGGTAGCGTGTTGCGGCGCCCGCATTGCCGTCGGCGGCGGCGCATGGGCAACTTCACCCGGTTGTGCATACGGGCCGATACGCGGCGCGTCGGTTCCGCTTGCGGGGAGACATGCATAACTCCCGGAGTCATGCATGCGGGTCGATATGCGGCGCAGGCATTGCCGTCAGCGGCGGCGCTGGCACAACCCAAACGCCACAATCCGCTTCATCATACATGCCCAACACCAGGGATCGAAAGCCCACCGCCCGCGTTCCATCAATCCGTATATTTGCCCCTTCGGCCGGCATAACCTGCCCGTGCTCCCAGTGCGATAGGGACGTATTCAGTCATTGACATCCTGCCCCAGATATCCCAGGTTTGTCTCCGCACACCCCCAAAGTGTTTTCGCTTGTTCATCTTGCAGTTGCATTGTGCACGACGTAATCAACCAACGCTCCAGTATCCCCGCCAACCCCATCTTGCATGGGCTTTGCCGGGCTTTCGTCCTGATGTGTTCCGCGTTTTTCCTGTACCCGTATGTGGCACCGGCCCAGCCGGTTACCCAGGGTGAGGGGCCGCGATATCCGGGGACCACGGGTGAACCGGCGCAGTACGATACCGCCAGCATCCGCACCGCGCGCGAGCGTACAACCGAATCGGCGCCGCTTCTGGAGCGCGCGGTTGATCCCGCCACGTACCTGCTTGGGCCTGGCGACCAGATTACGCTTGCCATCCCGATCTCGGAGTACCGCCTGATCGATCTTACGGTTGCTCCGGACGCAAAGGTGATCGTGCCGCGTGTTGGCGCCATCGATCTGCGCGGGCGCACGCTTGCCGAAGGGGAGAAGTTGATTCGCGAAGCGGTGACGCGCGTGTTTAAAACGGGCGACGTGGCGGTGTCGCTGAAGAAGATCCGGCAGTTCAAGGTAAGCCTGATCGGCTCGGTGATACGCCCCGGCACGGTGACAGCCACGCCGGCCACGCGTGTGTCGGAGGTGATCGATCTGGGCGGCGGCGCCACAACAACGGCCTCGAAGCGCCAGATCACGCTGCGCCGAGGCGGCCGCGCAATCGCGGTGGACCTGATGCCGTATTACGCCTACGGTGACCTCAACGCCAACCCGGTTGTTGAGGGCGGCGACGTGATCCAGGTTGGCGTGCAGGATAAGAAAAGCGTTGTGGCGATCTACGGCGGCGTGCAGCGCCCCGGCGAGTTCCCGTTCCGCGAGGGCGACTCGATCTCCTCGCTGATCCGGTATTCATGGGGCTTTACGGCCGATGCCATTCCGGACTCGTTGCTGGTTGTGAGCGTGAACCGGTTCGGCGATACGCTTGAACGGTATTACTGCTCGGCCGATTGGTCGGGCGTGGTGGAGAACGACCGCGCATTACATGTGGGCGATCGTGTGTTCGTGCGCCGCAACGCCGATTATCTGGTGACCAATCAGGTGGTGGTGGCCGGCGAGGTTCGTTATCCCGGCGTGTATCCCATCGAGCCGGGACGCACCAAGCTGCGCGACCTGATCGAGGCGGTGGGCGGCTTCACGGGCGATGCTTCGGTGCCGGACGCGCTTGTGATCCGCCGCAAGGTGTTGCTGGAGAAGGACACCAAGTACGAGTTGATCCAGCAGATCGACCCCGAGAAGCGCACGCCGGAGGATATCAGCTATCTGCGCATCAAGCAGACCGAGCGCCCGGGCGTGATGACGGTGAACGTGCCCGAGCTGCTCAACGGCCGCGAAAGCGAGAACATTACCCTGATCGATCAGGACTCGCTGTTCGTCCCCTCCAAGAAGGACTACATCAAGGTGACCGGCAAGGTGAAGAACCCCGGCAACGTGACGTTCTCGGCGGGATCGGGCTACGAGCACTATCTGGATGTTGCCGGCGGATACGGTTGGAAGGCCGACAAGGGGGAGACACGCATCATCAAGGGAAAGACCGGCGATACGTTCCTTGCTTCCAGCGAAAGCAATTACCGGCTGGAGCCCGGCGATCAGATATTCGTGCCGGAGGAGCCGGAGTCGACATTCTGGGAAGGGTTCACAACAACCATCACCGTGCTTGCGCAGATCGGCACCATCGTGGCCGTGGTCCTGAGCGTTCGCGCTTCCGTCAAATAGAAATTTCCGATCCATGAGTCGTCCCGACGAACCCTCGGCCACGCACGGCACGCAGCCGACATACACGATGCCGCCACGCGTGAGTCTTCGCGAATACCTTGCCGTGTTCTCGCGATATCGCCGCACCTTCATCGTGGTGGTGGTCGGCGGCACGCTGCTTGCCGCCGGTTATCTGATGATCGCGCGCCAGACGTATTCGGCGTCGGCCACGCTGCTGCCGCCCGACAAGTCCGAGGGGGTAAGCCTTGCGTCGCTTGTGCAAAGCTCCTCCAAGCTGGATTTCAAGGCGCTCAGCGAGAACTCCTCGGCCGAAACCTTTGTCCGCATCCTGCAAAGCCGCACCCTGGCCGACAGCCTTATCCGCCGGTTCGATCTGCTGAAGCTGTACGATATCCCCGCCAGCGAACGCGACCTGGCGATCGATGAAGTGCTTGGGCAGATGTCGGTTGCGGCCGATCTCCAGGGCTTTATCGATGTAAGCTTCAACGTGCGCACGGGCATGCTGGCAACCGACGCCGAGCAACGCGCTTCGGCCGAGTTGGCCGCCAAGGTTGTGAATGCCTCTATCGAAATCCTGGATAAACTGAACCAGAAGAAATCGGTGTCGCGTGCGCGGCGCTCGCGCGAGTTCATCGGCCGCATGAAGCTGTTGAAACGCGCCGAGCTGGATACCGCGCAGGCGGCGTTCCTCCGGTTCCAGCAGCGCAACAAGGCGATAGCGCTCGACAAGCAGATCGAGGCCTCGGTGGAGGGGTTGATCGACCTTCAGACGCAGATCCAGAAAACCGAGGTGCAGCTTGCGGTTGCCCGCCAGGAGCTTTCCGAGGAAACCCCGCAGGTGCAGAATCTGAAGAAGCAACTGGAGCAGCTTCGCTCGCAGAAGTCGCGTCTGGAAGGCGGCCAGGCCGGCGGTGAGGCGCTTGGCATCCCGCTGCGCGGCGTGCCTGACCTTACACGCCAGGTGGCCAATCTGAAGCTGAACCTGGAGGTTGCCACGCAGATCTACACCTACCTGGAGGCGCAGTACAATCAGGAGCAGATCCAGGAAGCGCGCGAGCTGCCCACCGTATCGGTGATGGACTACGCCTCGGTGCCTACGCGCCGAAGCGCGCCGAAGCGCGCCCTGATGCTGGGCATCATCGCCTTTGTGCTGCTGATCGGCACCACGCTGGTGATTTTCGTGGTGGACTTCTACCGCCGCGCCATGCGTGCCGACAGGGCAGCAAGCGCCGAACAGCCACACACCGGGAACCAGGGATGACCGATCGACCCAACAGCGCGGCGGGGGCCGGCGACCGGTTGCGCGTGCTTGTGGTGGACAAGGTTGCCGTGTTGCGGAACAATCGCGAGCGGTATCGGCGGCTGGCCGAGATCGCCTCGGTTGATGTTACGCTGCTTGCCCCGACACGCTGGCTGGAGAACTGCGTGATGGAGCACTATCAGCCCGATAACGACGAGCCGTTTGCAACCGTGCTCGGCGTGCCAAGCTGGCCCGGGCGCGAGCTGCGCTCCATCTACTACACCGGCGCGTGGCGCGCGTTCCGCCGTTCGCGGCCCGATGTCATCCTTCTGATGGAGGAGTCGTTCTCCATGTTCGCGCTGCAGGCGGTGCTGCTGAAGTGGCTGTTCGCCCGGCGTGCGAAGGTGATCTTCTACAGCTTCAACATCACATCGTACATCAACTATCCGTACCGGCCCGCGTGGTTCTACCGTCTGCTGGGGCGCACCGTGATGGCCATGTGCCATGTTGGCCTGTGCGTGAATCGGCGTGCCCAGGAGGTGTTGGCCGAGTCCACCTTCAAGGGCAAAATTCAGGTACTGTTCTTCGGCATCAACGATCGCCTGTTCCAGGGCCTGCCGCGCGAGCAGGCGCGCGCAAGCCTGGGCCTGCCGGTTGAATCGCGCATCTTCCTGTATGCCGGGCGCCTGCTGGAGCTGAAGGGCGTTCAGGACCTGCTGGATGCCTTTGCCCGCCTTCGCCACGAGCGGCCGGAGCAGGACCTGCGACTGCTGGTGCTGGGCGATGGCGAATACGGCGAGGCCCTGGCGCGCAAGGCGGCCGAGCTTGAGTTGGGCGGTTCGGTGGAGTTCCGGCGCGCCGTGCCGATCGAGCAGATGGCGACCTACATGAGCGCCGCCGATGCCTTTGTGCTGCCCTCGCGCGCGGAGTGGAACGAGCAGTTCGGCCGTGTTAACGCCGAGGCGATGCTGGTGGGCACAACGATCATCGGCTCCACCAGCGGCGAGATTCCCGTGGTGATACAGGATGGCGGCTTTGTGTTCACCGCCGGCGATGTGGATGACCTTGCCCGCACGATGGCCACGGTGCTGGATGACCCCGAGCAGGTTGCGCGCCGCCGTGCGCGCGGGCGCGAGATCGCGATGAAGAATTATTCGCTGAAGGGCTTCGTGGACGGCCTGGTTGATCTGTTCGAGGAGATCACCGCGCGCCGCATCCGCCGGCAGCGGCCGGCCGGGCCGGGGGTGGAGGGATGAACGCGGCCGCCGAGTCGCGCCTGGGCCCGCTGAGCGCCGGCCAGTTGTTTCGGCGTTATGCGTCGGACCCCCTGCGCCTGCTCACGATTGTGCTGACCACGGTGATGCTTGGTTATGGCGCCCGTGTGGACAATCATTCGCCGTTCACCATCGGCATCCTTGAGACCATCCTTGGCGCCAACGTCACCGGCATCGAAGCGCTGGGCATCATCATCTTCCTGATGGAGCTGGTGCGGCGTATGATGCACGGCGATTTCACGATCGAGCGCTCGCCTGCTTCGCGCCCGATGTTGTGGGTGGGCGTGTTCGTGGGCGTGGTGCCCTTTGTGCGCATGCTGGTGGAGGAGAACGGCTTCCGCCTGCCGTTGGAGCTGGTGGAGATGCCCGGCGTGGTGCTCGCGTTTTTCCTGTGGAAGTTCGTGTACCGCCGCGAGGACGTGCAGCTTATGGCGTGGATGGTGCTGATTGCCGGCCTGTTCAAGTCGATCGAGGGTGTGGCCATCTACATGACCGCGGGCCTTGGCTGGGGACTGCTTACCGGCTGGCGCGACGCCATGCTGATGGCGGTGGTGCTGCTGGCGATCTTCTTCTCGTTCGCGATCAAGCCGGACGCCGGGCGCCCGTATCGGCGCATGCGCTACTTCGCCTTCGGCACGTTGCCGATCGCGATGTTCACGTACATCGGCTCCACCCGCCGTTCCTTCGTGCTGGGCGCGGGCATGGCCATCCTTGTCCTGATCTTCTTCTTCCAGGGCCGCGAACGGCGGCGACTGTGTGCCTACGCGCTGCCCCTGGTTGCGGTGCTGGGCATCGGCGCAACCGCGTTGATCGGCTCCAATCAGTTCATCGATCGCCTTGGTGTGATCAGCGATCCCACCAGCGAGGTTTCGGCCAGCTACCGGCTGATCGAGATCTACAACATCTCCGCGATGATCGCCGAGCGCCCCATCTTCGGCTGGCCGATGGGCGTCTCGTGGCGGAACTACACGCTGCTAGAGGTGGAGAACGTAAGCCCGGTGATCCCTCACAACACGTATCTGTACATCACGTGGCGCGGTGGCATCGTTGGCCTGCTGATATGGATCTGGGTGCTGATCACCATGGCGCGCATGCATCGGCGCACCATTCGCGCGGCCGCCACGCCGCTGGAACGTTTCCTTGCGTTCTGGCTTGCGGCGGCCACCATCTCGGTGATCGTGGCCGGCATGACAATGGAGATCGGTTCGGACCGATTGAAATGGTTCTATCCCTTCCTGATGGTGATGACCGGGTATCTGCCCGGCGCCTGGCCGGCCGGCCGGCGCAGGCCCGCAACAGCGCCCATTGCCGATGCGCCCGTTGCCGGCGTGGCGATTGCCGAGGCACCGGTTGCGGGCACCCCGGCGATATCCTTGCCCGCCGTGGCCGGTGATGTGCCAGCCGGCGGGGGCTGAGGCCCGTGCCCGCGCGTTGGATGGGCCTGTATGTTTGGGGCGGTGGAACGGCCTTGACAACGTTATGCCCGGCGGGCATCTTGCGCCCCGCTTCCAGAACCGGTTGGCACGGCATCGCCGGTCCATCGCGCCTGGGGTCACAGCGCCGGTAACCACAACTCATCCCGGTTGTCCGTTCGCGCGAACGCCATCAACGGCGCAGCGGTGCGCCATCGATACCACACGCTACGGGTGATTCGATCGTTGTATTGAATTGCCGTGCGGCGTGGGTGCCGCGGTACTACTTATCCAACGGATCACATGAGGCTTCAATCGGCGCTGGTTTTTCTGATCGTCTGCATGGCCTGCGGGCATGCGGCGGCGCAATCGGTTGCGGTGGCGCGGCGGCAGGCTGCCGTGGATGCGCGCCTGGGCGGCGCGCGTGTTGCCGTTGTGGCGCAGGACGAGCGCGGCCTTACACTGGAGATTACCGGCGTGCGCGCCGGGTTCGCGGCGGCATCCCGGGATTCCGCCGCAGGCCCGGACGCCGCAGGCCAATTGCTTCCGCTGCATTACACCATCGGAATTCCGTTTGATGCCGTTGACCTGCGCGTTGAAGTGCGTGCATCGCATTACGATACGCTGGCGGTCCCCGCGGGACTGCGAACCGACCGCGCGACCCCGGTTGGCGCGTGGCTGGGCAACCGAGCCGTGCAGCGCGGGCTGGCCACGGTGGCGCTTGCGTTTCAGCCGGCGCGCCTTGAAGGCGGCCGCATCGTGTTGATGCGCGACGCGCGCCTGACGGTGACATGGCGGCGCTCGGCGCGCGCGAAGGACGCGGGCGGGCTGGCAAGGGCCGAAAGCCCGGCCATGGAGGAGGTGATGCGCGCGGCCGTGGTGAACTACGATCGCGCGCGGGCATGGCGGCGCGGCGCGCAACAGGGCGCAACGATAACGCGTGCAAGCGGGTGGGGGATGGAGGAAGCCGTGGTGATCCGAACCGGCGGCGATGGCGCGTATTCCCTTGAGGCCGACTTCCTGGCCGTTGGCGGCGTGCGCGATCTGCTCCGCTCGCCGATCGCGGCGCTTCGGTTGCGCAACGGGAGCGCGCCGGTGCGGTTCCATGTTGTGGATCGCAACGGCGACGGCCTGCTCGACGGCGATGACCGGCTGGAGTTCCTCGGGCGTCGCAACCCCAGCACCGAGCCGGGCTTCTATTACAGCGACATCACCGATACCAACGCCTATATCCTTACATGGCATGGCGGCGATGCGGTTGCGCCGCTTGCCGTCGCCAACGGTGCCGAGCCGGCCCCGGAGCAGCCCTGGTACGATTCAACGCTGCATATCGAGGAGGAGCGCGCCTACTTCCCGGGCATTTCCGATCCGGAAAGCTGGGGCGATGTGCGTACGATCCATAACTCCGATCGTGTGCCGAACGAACGTTTCTACTGGGCGCGGGTAACCTATCCGCAGCAGACGGTGGTGCGCTTCGTTGCCTCGCCGGCGCTTACGCCCGGCGGCAACATCCACATGCGCGTCCGCATGGCCGGCGCCACCGATACGGTGCACCGCGTTGTGCTGCAGATCAACGACATCGACGTTGCCGACGTGGCGTTGCAGTACTTCAGCGACACCACGTTCGAGGTCGATTTCCCGGCTGCGTACCTGATCAACGGCCAGAACCGGCTTACGCTGCGTCCGGAGGCGATCGCCGGTGTTGATCCCGCCACGCGGCGCGTGCCCGATATCTCCTACCTGGATTACATCGAGCTTGCCGGGCGCTGGTTGCCGTATGCCGGCGCCGGCGAAACCAAGGTTCGGCTGCCCGATGCCGGTGGCGCCATGCGGCGTGTTGCCGTCGCGGGATTTACCGCCGCGCCCGCGCTGGCCGTTTCCGCCGGCGTGCGCGCCGTGCCGGATTCCGTTGCGCGCGGCTACACGTTCCAGCTTACCTCGCGCCAGCTTCCGCCCAATCTGCGCATCTCGCCGGGGTTCCTGGCGGTTGTTGGCGACTCCACGTTCGCCTCGCCGAACTTCGGGCTGGGCATCATGATGGTGGAGGTGGACGGTGCCAATGGCAAGGTGGTGCGGCGCTCGTTCTTCAACGTGTACGATGGCGACCAGGCAACGCAGGACGCCAACTATCTGGCCGCCGAGCAGTTCATCGCCTCGGTGCCGGATGGCAACATCCTGCTGGCGGGTTTTTCGGTGGGCGGCGGCGCGCGTGGCCAGATCTCCGACGGCCTTCGCAACGCGTTGGCCGCGCTTGGCAGCACGCGCGCAGGGGGCAACAGCTTTGTTGCCTCGTGGGCGTTTGCCGCGCGCAAGGGCCAGCCCGGCACCGCGACCGAGGCGTTTGCCCGGTTTGATGACAACGACCGCGGCGTAACACTGAACGCGTTTATCCCGGACCCCAACGGCAACAGCTACCGTGCGGCGATATCGTTGCCCGCGGCCGGCGATGAGTTCCAGATTGGCGGCACAACGCAGGCCCTGGCGGGGTATCACCAGGCCGACTCGCTGATTGCGCCGGACAACCGCGCCGACATGATCGTGATCACGCATCCGGGGTTTGCCTCCGAGGCATACCGGCTGGCGGCTCACCGCGCTGCGTATCCGCCGGCGAGTGGGCCGTTTGTAGTGCGCGTGGTGAGCGTGAACCGCATCTACGACGAGTTCAACAACGGCGTGAAGGATCCGATCGCCATCCGCCGATTCCTTCAGTATGCCGACAGCAACTGGGCGGCGCCCAGCCCGGCCTACGTGCTGCTGTTCGGCGATGCCTCGTGGGATCCGCAGCTCCGGCTGCCCGGCTCAACCACGGTGGACTACATACCCACCAACGGCATTCCCTCCACGGACTTCATCTACACGGTGCCCTTTGGTGACGACAGCGCCTACACCTGGCAGCAGGTGATTGGGCGGCTGCCGGTTGCAGGCCTGCGCGATGCCCGCGCCGTGGTGGACAAGATTATCGAATACGATACGCTGCCGCCGGCGTTGTGGAACAAGCGCTTTGTGTTGCTGGCCGGTGGCGGCACCATCGGCGAGGTGGATTACCACGCCGGCAACAATCTGGAGCTTGCCGAGACCTATGTGCTTTCGCCGAACTTTCTGGGCGATACGGCGCTGGTGCGGCGTACGTCGGACAACCTTGCCCTGCCCGACGACAAGGATGCCGACTGGGCTCGCGGCGAGGTGAACAAGGGCACGCTGTGGATGAACTTCTCCGGGCATGGCGCCACCGACGTGGCCGACCTTGACTACGGTTTCCCCGAGCAGTTCGACAACGGCAATCGTTATTTCATGCTGGCCACGTTCTCCTGCCAGACCGGCGCCTTCGCCGAGCCAACCTCGCAGGTGCGCAACGAGCGATTCGTGGTATATCCCGGCCGTGGTGCGATTGCGGCGATCGGCGGCACAAGTTTCTCGTTCCCGTTTTACGATGCGGCGTTCAAGTCATTGCTGTTCGATGCGGTAACGCAGCCGCCGTACCAGCGGGTGCTGGGCAACATCTTCGCCACGGCCAAGTACACCGCGTATTTCGAGCCGTTCAAGTTCGGTGGGTGGGACGTGCAGCAGGCGGGATTTATCGGCCGCAACTCGCTGTTCATGTACAATCTGCTGGGCGACCCCGCGATGAAGCTGAAGGTGTCGCGCGTGCCGGAGCTGTTGTTTGCCAACGTTGCTGTTACCGACGTGCGCGGCGGCCTGGCGCCGCTGCCGGGGGACTCGGTGGTGCGGGTTACCGCGCGCCTGTGGAACGTGGGCATCCCGATCGCCGCAGGCGATTCGGTTGCGGTGGTCGCCACCATTACCGATCGTGCGCAGGTTGCAAGCATGGATACGGTGATCGTGGACACGCTGAGCCGTTACGCGGATATCGCCTTCGCGCTTCCGCTGGGCGCCAATCCGGGCGAGTACACGATTCGGCTGCAGATCGACCCGGCACAGCACGTGCCCGAAACCTATCGCCGGGATAACGACACATCGTTCCTTCTGCTGGTGCGCGGCAACCAGATGCAGCCGATCGAGCCCGTGCCGTTTGGGCGCGTGCTTGGCTATAACGACATCGCGATTCACCTGCTGAACCCCGCATCCGGTCCCGGCGCCGACATCGAGGTGGACACCACGCCGCGGTTCGATTCGCCGGCACGGTTCACCAACCGCGATCTGGGGACCACCACGCTGGCGGAGCTTACCACCACGTGGGTGTTCTCCATGCCGCAGGCGCTGCGTTCGGCGCGCACGTTCTGGTGGCGGGCGGTGGCAACCTCCGGCGATACGGCAACCGCGCGGCTGTTCCCCCTGGCCGAATCGTTCACCGTGGACGACACGGCCGGCACGGAGTTCATGGTGCGCGGTGAGCATCAGATGGCGCGTGGCGAGCTGCAGAACCTGGTGAACCGGGCCGATGGGGTTGGCCCCGGCGAGCGACCGCTGCCGATTGCGATGAATGTGTTCGGCCAGTCGTTCTTCCGCATCGATATCCCGAACCCGGAAATCGATATCAACAACCGGGTGAACCCGAACCTGGCCTCGGTGTTCATCGACGGGCGCGACTACAACCGGCCCGCGTACGACGGCATCAACGTGGTGGTGATGCGCGGCGGGCGCGTGCTTGGCCCGCGCGCGGCGTTCTCGATCGATCGCCCCGGCGATGCCGATCGGTTCCTTGCCATGATGGATACGATTGCCGCCGGCGACCGGGTTGTGCTGTGGTCCAACGGGCAGACCTTCGTGTTTGTCAATCGTGGCGACGAGTTGCGTGCGGCGCTGCGTGCGGTGGGGATGAGCGATTCGGTGCTGGCCGTGCTGGCTCAGGAGGATAGTTATGCGCTGATCGGCGGCAAGGGCGTGCCGGCCTCGGAGATCCGCGAATCCTGGGTGAAGGCCGCGCCGCGCCGCGCCGCAGGCGAGCGACCGCCGTATTTCGCCGTGCTGGCCGATACCATTCAGGTGCCGCCCGGCCCGGGGATGCTGGTGTCAACAACGGTTGGGCCGGCAACGGCGTGGCGATCGGTCCGGCTGGACCGCTCCGGCACCGGGCGCATCGCGTTTACCGTGATCGGCCTGCGTCGCGATGGCAAACGCGATACGCTGTATACCGTGCCCGATGCCAACATCGTCAGCCTAGTGAGCATCCCGACACTCACGTATCCACGCCTGGAGTTCCGGGCCGATTTCAACGGCGACACCACGCTGCGTCTGCACGGCTTCGGCGTGGAGTACGACCCCTCGCCCGAGCTGGCCATTGTGCCCTCCACGCTGCGCCTGGAGGCCGACTCCGTACTGCAGGGGACGCCCGGGCAACTGGTGGGCACCATCGCGAATCTCTCGCGGCTGCGCACCGCCAACAACGTAGGCGCGCGGCTGTTGCTGCTGCGCGACGCGCGTACCGACGTTGTCGACACACTCTCGATTGCCGTGCTGGAGCCGCAGGACTCGGTGCGGCATGTGTTCACCGTGAACACCGACAAGCTGCGCGGCGTGCAGGCGCTGCGCCTGGAGGCAAACCCGGCCGACATGCCTGCCGAACCGTATCGCCAGAACAACGCGTTGCCGGCATCGTTGAAGGTTGGCCTGGATGACCGGCGGCCAACCATCCGGATTTTCGCCGACACACGGCCGCTGCTTTCCGGCGACTATGTTGCGCCTCGCCCGACCTTCGAGATCCGTATCGCCGATAACTCCGATCTGCGGCTGGACGATTCCAACGCCATAACGCTGATCGTGGACAACGACGTGATCACCCTGGAGACGCCCGGCACGCGGTTCACCGCTGGCAATGGCTCGGGCGGGTATCGTGGCAGTTTCCTCTACACGCCGGAAACCCCGCTGGAGAACGGTCGCCACGATCTGCGCGTCTTCACGACCGACGCTTCGGGCAATACGGACACCACGGACTTTATCCCGTTCTACGTGGAGCGCGATGTTACCATCCGCGATGTGGTGAACTGGCCCAATCCGTTCGTGGACAAAACCACCTTTACCTTCACCGTTACCGGCGGTGTGCCGCCGGAGCGCGGCCAGATCGCCATCTATACCGTTGCCGGGCGCAAGGTGCGCACCATACCGCTGGCCGCCACCGATATCAACATCGGATTCAACCGCGTGCAGTGGGATGGCCTGGACGAGGATCACGACCGCATGGCCAACGGCGTGTACCTGTACAAGGTGCTGATCGAAACCGGCGACGTGCGCCAGGAAGTGCTGGACAAGCTGGTGATCATGCGGTAGTAGGATCGTGCGGTTGCAGTTGCCACCAGCCGCATGCGGAGGGCAACGCATCCGCGCTTCGGCGTTCCGGGCTGGTCTTCGCTTTGTGAATACACAGCGAAGGACACAAAGGCGTGCAAAGGAGAAGGGCCGGAACCGGGGAACATGTCATCGTGGACCGTGTACAATATTGTCGTTCTCCGATTCGCCAGTCTGGGTTTCGAATGGTAACTTGGCCCCGAACATTTTTGCGGAGCATTTTGTTGCCAGCGGCGTGCGGCGGCTGTTGGCTAGGCAACACCATCTCGTATTGCGTTCCTCTACGCGTTGTTAACAGGAGACCATTCATGGCTATCAATTCCGTTTCCCGGAGCCTGATTTCCGTGTTCGCGGTGATGTTGGTTATGGCCGGTGGCTGCGCCGATGATCCGGCTTCATCCAACACAAATCCACCGAGCAATACCACCGTGGTTCGCAATGCCCGCACGCTGGATGTTGCCGGTGCAAAGGGGACCTCGGTTGACGTTTTTTGGAACGCCCCGGTTGACAGCGCGGGAATTACCGGCTACAGGGTGTGGTGGGTAAAGGATGGGCAGAGCACCACCGATTCGCTTGATAACGGAGCCGATGCGCGCTCGGCGCGCCTTACCGGTTTGGCGCCCAACGTGAACTACACCATTTCGATTGCAGCGATGCATGGCACGGTGCTGGGGCCAAAGGCACAACTGCTGTGGAAGGGGATCAGCGTGGTTGGTGAGCTGGAGCCGCCAACAAATGTGGCGGCCACGTTGACGTATGATTCGGCAACCGGCAGGCTGAAAGGGCACGTAACATGGACTGCCTCCCCCAGCGCTTCGATCACCGGCTACCAGATTAGCTGGAAAAACTCGCCGCAAGGTGATAGCGGAGTCGTCAGCGTTGCGGCGGCACTGACGCAGGCGGATATTCCAAATCTGCCATGCGCGCAGCAGTATCAGTTTACCGTTTCCGCCGTGGTGGGCGCAAGCACATCGGCGCCGGCGGTAACAGCTATGATCCCTGCCCCGACGCTTTCGTCACCAAAGACCATTCGCTTCATCGCGTTGGACGAGTCCACCGTGAAGATATCGTGGGATGCATCAACCTCGGGCAGTGTTGACGGTTACGTTGTGAAGTGGCAGGCGGTTGGCGCGAGCACGTCGGATTCGGTCGCCGTGAACGGCCTGGCAACCACGCTTACGCAACTGCAGCCCAAAACGGCATATCGTGTTCAAGTCGCCGCGAAGCGTTGCGACATATTGAAATGGTCCGGGGCGATCGAGTGTACCGGGATTCGGCGGTTCGGCGCTACCGTGCCCATCCGTCTGTACGAGGACGAGTCCAGCGAACCGCCCGGTCTGGTGCTGGACCCCGCGTGGGGCGGCCCGGTCGCGGTGTCGGTGGGTGATGTCAACCCGCAGCTTGGTCACGTCCAACTGGCATTGTACACACCAAGCGACGCTCCAAATACCTTCGTGATTGGTTCAGGGTTCGCGATTGTGGAGTACAAGAATTCAAACAGCTTCGACCGGAATACCTACATATCGGATTCGTCGTTCGCGGCCGCCGATATTGATGCCTGGTACAGCACTCGACCGCTTACCGACTGGTTCAAATCGCCGATTGGTAATGCCTTGGCGTTCACGTTCCCAGCGCTTCAGGCCACCAACGGACAGGTATTCTTTGTTCGTACGGGGGCCAAAACTTCCACGTATCACTTCGCGCGCGTATACATCCGGAATGTGGGGGGGCGTTTGCTGCAAGGGACCGCGCCCAACAGGTTCGTTGAGCTGGAGATCAAATATCAGGACATCGTGAATTACCCGTACGCGAAGCCGGCGGCAGGTGGTGTGTACGCCAACGTTGGTGCCCAGCGGCGGCGGTAAGTGCGCCTGAGGTGGTTCCGGGCCATCGCTGTTCCCGCAGGCTTCGTGGCTTCAGCCCGAGCTGCCGCTGTATATCGCTGCAATGCTCCTTTCCCTTCGCGCCCTTCGCGGTGGAAATTCACCGCGAAGGGCGCAGAGGCTCGCAAAGGAAAGGCGCAACGTATCAAGGGTTGCGCGCACACGCGAAGGGGCGTGTGCTGATGCCGCCCGCATCTAATGCCGGAAATGCCGCATGCCGGTGAGCACCATCGCGATGTTGTTCGCGTCGGCGGCGTCGATCACCTCCTGATCGCGGATGGAGCCACCCGGCTGGATCACCGCCGTGGCGCCGGCTTCCACGGCTTCCAGCAGTCCATCGGCGAAGGGGAAGAAGGCATCGGAGGCAACCGCGCAGCCGGCCAGATCCAGGCCCGCGGCGGCGGCCTTGCGCGCGGCGGTCATCGCCGAATCCACGCGCGACATCTGCCCGGCGCCAACGCCCAGCGTGCGCCCGTCGGCCGCGTACACGATCGCGTTGGACTTCACGTGCTTCGCCACCTTCCACGCAAACATCAGCGCCTGCATTTCCTGTTCGGTGGGCTGGCGGCGGGTTACCACGCGCATCTCCGCCTTGTTCACCAGCACCGAGTCCGACGTCTGGGCCAGCACGCCGCCGCCTACGGACTTCAGCTCCACGCCAAACGAACGGCGCAGCGCGTCGTAATCGGCCTGCAGCAGGCGGCGGTCGCGCTTTTTGCGGAGCAGCTCCAACGTGTCATCGGGGAAGGAAGGGGCGATCACCACCTCGGTGAAAATCTCGTTGATCGCCGTGGCCGCCTCCAGGTCCAGCGGGCGGTTCACCGCGATAATGCCGCCAAACGGCGACTTGGTATCCGTGGCGAACGCGCGCTGCCAGGCCTGTGCCAGCGTTGGCGCGCTGGCCACGCCGCACGGGTTGGTGTGTTTGATGATCACAACGGTCGGCTCGTCGAACTCCAGAACCAGCTTGGCCGCGGCGTCGATATCCACAATGTTGTTATAGCTCAGCTCCTTGCCGTGAAGCTGCGCGAAGATCGACGTGAACGAGCCATACAGCGCGGCCGCCTGGTGCGGGTTCTCGCCGTAGCGCAGGCTTTGGTCCAGCGGCAGCCCAAGATGCAGCGCCGGGCCAAACGTGCCCGCCGCCGGCGCGGCCGTATCGGCCCCGTTGGCGCCGCCGGGCATCGTTGCCGATGCGGCGATCTTCTCGGCGAAATATCCGGCCACCAGCGTGTCGTAGCGTCCGGTGTGCGCAAATGCCTCGCCGGCCAGCTCAAGGCGCGTGGCGTTGGAAATGGTCATGCCATTTTCGTTCAGCTCCTTCAGGATCGAATCATACCGTTCCGGGCTGGTCACAACGGCGGTGAACTGGTAGTTCTTTGCCGATGCGCGCACCATCGCCGGGCCGCCGATATCGATCTGCTCCACAATCTCGTCGTGTGTTGCGCCCGGTGTGCGCATCGTCTGCTCGAACGGGTACAGGTTGATCGCCACAAGATCGATCGACGTAATGCCGTGCTCCTGCATCGCGGCCACGTGGTCCGGGCTGTCCAGCCGGGCAAGCAGCCCGCCGTGCACCGCCGGGTGCAGCGTCTTCACGCGCCCTTCCATCATCTCCGGGAAACCGGTTACCTCGCTGACATCCATCACCGTAAGCCCGGCCTGGCGCAGCGTGCGGGCGGTGCCGCCGGTGGAAATCAGCTCCACGCCGGCCTGGGCCAGCGCCTGCGCAAATTCAACGATGCCGGTCTTGTCGTACACACTGAGAAGCGCGCGAGAAATCTTCTGCATGGATAACCAGAGGAAAGGTTCAAGATGATCGGGAAGAGCGGGATTGCCGGGGCCGGCATGCGCCTGGCATGCGCGCCGGCGGTGGGGAAGCCAATGCGGCCGGCAGCCACAGGCCGCAAATATAGCCATCACCGGCATGCGGGGCCTGGCGGCTTACGCTTCGAAAAGAACAGGCCCCTGTGTCAGGGGAACACAGGGGCCTGGAGACGTTCTGGTAACGTGTGCGATTACTTAGCGGTGACCGCGCTTGGCGGCGCGCCCTGGCTTGCAGCTCTTGCCGCCGCAGCAACGCTTCTTGCCACCGTCCTTGGCGCTCGACTTCTTGCCGGCGATGGCGCCCCTGGTGGCGGCTGGCTTGCCAACCGTGCCGTTCTTCGCGGCCGCCTTGGTTGCCTTCGCGGCCGCCTTCGGGGCCGGGCGGGGCTCGGCGATCGGGTCCTGCAACAGGAACGGTACCGGGTTCACCTTGGTGTCGTCCACGATCACCTCGTAGTGCAGGTGCGGGCCGGTTGCGGCGCCGGTGGCGCCAACCAGGGCAATCACCTGGCCGCGGCGCACCGTATCGCCGTTCTTCACCAGCAGGCGCGAGGCGTGGCCGTACAGCGTGTGATACCCGAAGCCGTGATCCAGCTCCACCATGTTGCCGTAGCCGTTGCGCGTGCCGGAGAACTTCACCACGGCGTCGCCGGCTGCACGGATCGGCTGCCCGCTGGGCGCCGCGATATCCATCCCGGTATGCATCTTCTCCTCGCCGCTGATCGGGTGGATGCGCATGCCGAAGTTGGACGTAAGGTTGCCGTCGCACGGGGTAAGCCGGGGCAGGGCGTTCAGCATGTCGCGCCGCTCGGCGATCACCGTGCTCAGCGTCCGCATGTACTGCTCCTGGCGGTGAATCCGGTCGGTAAGCTCGAACGCGTCGCCGCGCCGTACGGCGAACTCGTTGCCGTTATCGGCAACCAACGCGCGTGACTCGCGCTGAAGCTCGTCGCTGACAACCGGCATGGCAATGCGCTCGCGCAGGGCAATCTCCTCGCCATGCAGTTCGGCGAGCTTCTCGTCCATCGCAACGCTTACCGTGCGCAGCGAATCGGTGAGCACCACCAGCGGCGGCACCGCCTGGTTGATATTGGCGTTGGCCTGCGCGGTGGAGCGGGTGCTCCAGTGCAGGGAAAGGGCAATTGCGGCAACAGCCGGTATCGCGATCAGCGCGTTCCGAAGGGTTCGCTTCATAAAATCTCTGGGGTCGTTTCTCTGGCATCGGCACAAGGCTGTGCCCACGGTTCGCCGGCGGTGGTGCCGCCAGTGTCCGCTTGCGATGCCGTTTGCTTCACTACACGTTCGGTATCGACGGGTGATCGATTGAAGGGGCCGCAATGTACAGCGGCCCTTTGGCGGTGGCCGAATTCATAGCGATGAAATTTTTGTAATTGCCGGGGCCATATCCCACATAATCGCCCTTGCCTGCGCCTGAGCGCGGATGTAACAGGTTTTGATCGCGTGTTGTGATGTGATGGCATGGCTGTGCCGATTGCCCCTCAACCGGTAGTTTGCACCCCATGATGACGCTTGCCGCATTGCAATTCGCGCCCCGGCGCGCCGATGTCGCCTGGAACATGGGGCGCATTGCCGATCTGGCCTCGGATATCCAGGCCGACCTGCTGGTGCTGCCGGAGCTTGCCAGCACCGGCTACTACTTCACCGAGCCGCACGAGCTTCTGGATATCGCCGAACATCCTGACACCGGAGCGTTCTGTTCCTGGATGCGCGCCTACGCGGCCGAACGCCGCTGCGTGGTTGTTGGCGGCTTCGCCGAACGCGACGCCGCCAACAGGCTGTACAACTCCGCGTTGATCGCCCTGCCCGATGGCGAATGCCAGGTGTATCGCAAAACCCATCTGTTCTTCAAGGAGCGGTTCGTGTTCCAACCGGGGGATAGCGGCTTTTTCGTGACGGAGTGGGCCGGCGTTCGCATCGGCACCATGATCTGTTACGACTGGCGCTTTCCGGAATCATCGCGCACGCTGGCCCTGCGCGGCGCCGATGTTATCGTGCATCCATCCAATCTGGTTGCCGCCGCTTCGCTGTGGGGGCCTGCAATGGCGATGCGCGCCATCGAGAACAAGGTGATAGTGGTCACGGCCAACCGTTGCGGCCAGGAAACGCGCCCCTCGGACGCCGCCGAGCCCGATACGCTGGGCTTCAGCGGCGAAAGCCGGATCATCAACTACAACGGCGCGGTGTTGGCGATTGCCGGCGCCGAACAGGAGGGGGTGCTCACCGCCGAGGCCGATCCGCTGGCCACGCGATCGAAGGGATTCAACCCGTTCAACGACCTGTTCGGCGACCGCCGACCGGAGTTCTACGAGCGCTGATCGGGCCGTTATCGGGGGCATGGCGGCAGGCCCGATTTGGCGATGCGTGCGTATGGCGCTATATTTTGCGCGGTCGGCATCAGCAACCCCCGGTTCGCGATGCCACGAACGCCTCAAGGGGGCATGCTCCGTTCGGCCTGCCCGCGATCATTTCCTCGAAACCATATTCAGTCACGTGAAGTTCTCGGCCGACGATATCGACGCCATTGCGCAGATTCTAGGTGCGCGCAAGGAGACGAACGGTGTGGAAACCGTTCTGATGATCGGCGCTACCTCGGCCGGCACACCGTCGATTGTCCTTACGCTGAGCAGCCTTGAGGACGGCTCCACGGTGCTTTCGGCGCAAACGGTGCACGGATACTTCGAGCTGCACGGGGTTGCGCGCCACGTGCCGGTTGAGCCCGACGAAGTGATCTTCGTCTCCGAGGTCGGCGATCGCATCTCCGGCCTTGTGGTGGGGGCCTCGGGCACCTGCTCGCTGTTCGCGAATGTGGACCGCGCAACGCTCGCGGCCGATTTCGGCTCGCTCGAACCCGCGCTTCTTCTTGCGGCGATGCAGCTTGGCCTGGCCGAGAACATCTCGCTGTAACCTGCCTTGTTCGGGGCGCCGAGGTGTGCCCTGATCCCGTAAGCCCCGCCCGGGGAATGTGTATCGGGTTTCTCTTCCCAGTTTGTTCAGCATTGTGTGGAGTCGCGAATCCCCAGTATGAAACATCAGGTGGATGTGGCGAATGCCCACCCGCGTACGCGTTTGCGCCGCTCGCCGATTGCCGACGCCGTTGCGCGTGTGTTGCGTGGCGAGCGTGTAGGCAGGGCCGCGGTCAGCGTGGTGCTTGTGAGCGACGATGCGTTGCTTGAAATGAACCGCGAACATCTGCAGCACGATTACTATACCGATGTGATAACCTTTCCGCTTGAAGCCGAGCCGCTGGAAGGGGAGATCTACATCAGCGTGGACCGTGCCCGCGAACAGGCCGCGCAGTATGGCGTGGGCCTGTACGATGAAATATGCCGGCTTGCGGTGCACGGGACGCTGCATCTGGCCGGCTACGACGATGCTTCCGACGCGGAACGCGAGGCGATGCGGCGTCTGGAGGACAAATATCTGCGGGTCAAGTCTCGATAATAAAGAGGTACGGCGTAGCGGCTTGGCGTTGACTCAGGTTGTTCTGAGCCCTATTTTCGTTGCGGCTTCGGGTACCCTCCCTTGCGAATCGATGAACGAGTTGGGCGGTGCTGCACCAGGCGTGCATGCGGCTTGCCAACATCCGGGTCTTGATCTCGCGGGGCAGGTTCATTTACGAGCAGACTAATGAATGAGAGGATTATCGAGATCATCCTTTACCTCATCAACCAGATCCGTAAGGATATTCCGATTGAGTCGATAGATGTGAAAGGGCTGGCATCCGATGGATACACCGATGCCGAGATCGGCATGGCGTTCAGTTGGATCGCCGATCGCGCGGTGTTCGGAACCGAAGGCGAAGCCAGCAAGACAACGAGGTCCTTCCGTATTCTTCACGATTCGGAGCGGATGTTGTTCCGCACCGACGCCTATGGATACATGGTGTTGATGATGCAGATCGGCCTGCTCAACGAGGGCGAGTTCGAGATGATCGTCAACCGCGCGCAGATTGCCGGTTATCAGGGGCTGGGCATTGCCGAGGTCAAGGAGCTTGTAAGCTCGCTGCTGGCCGAGTCCGGCGATATCGGGTTTGCCGGCAGTCGGCTGATGCTGAATTCCAACGATACGGTCCACTAGCGTGTTACTAGCGTATTGTTGAATGACGCCATCCGCGCCGCCTGCCTTCGGGGGCACGTGTGGTGCCGGCGATCGCGGCATGTATCCCCAACGCCGCATGGCGACAGGGACGTGAAGTTTCGGTACGTGAATATTCAAGCGGTGGCCGTGGGGCCACCATAACGACACAGGGAAGCATAAGGCCTCGCATGAGCGATATACAGATCACAGTCAAATGCTTGAGGAGAAGCGCTGCCGTTGCCGTGCTTCTGTTCGCTGGCATGGTTTCGGCCGCCAGCGCGCAGATGTTCGAGATGCGGCACGTGTTCGAGCATTTCCACGACTGGCGCATCATGGTTGGCGGAACGTTGTTCGGGCCGGTTCAAAGCCAGCTTGATCCAACCTCGGCCGATCACAACATTGCGTTCGATTCCTCGTTCGACAGCAAGTTCAAGATCTCCTTCGAGTACTGGCAGTTGCGAACGGGGCTTTCCATTTCGCCGTATGGCACGGTGGCGCCGTACCTGTTCTGGAATCCGATGATCGGTGAAACCGGTTTCGGCACCGACAGCTCGCGCTGGTGCGCCTCGGTCGGGTGGGAGGGGATCTTCTCCAACGATCGCGACTACAGCCCGCTGAAGCTCCTGCAGGCCGACAACAGCGTCTTCACGCCGCGCAACTCCTTCAGCGCGATTGTCGGGTATTGGTTTGGCGACCAGCTCGACAGCGCCGAGCGCGCGGCCATCCTGCGTCGCGCATACCCTGAGCTGAACCCGCTGGATCTTGAGCAGTGGGTGACGATGCAGACCATTGTGGATACCAACTACGCCGGCCGCGGCTATGTGGATACCAACAACTACCGCTCGGCGCCGCTGGATACCAATTCCTATATCCGCGGTCACGCGATGCTGCCGGGCATCCCGCAGCAGCAGAATGTTGTGCGCTACATCTCGCGCCAGGGCCTGAGCGTTGCCGCCGGCCTGGGCACCGGGCAGTACGCGGGCTCCGGGCCGATCTCCAAGTTCCTGAACTTCTTCTACTCGGATTCCAAACGTGTTGGCAACGATACGGCCAAGCTGTACGAGCTGGGCATGAACCCGATGGTGATGTTCCGCTACCGCTACAACGACTTCATCGGCCATCTGGAAATCGCCGGTGAGGACGTGAACGCCGGCCTTATCCTGCGTCAGTTCCGCGACTTCGACGTGGAGGTCGGCGTGAAGTATCTGGAGCACATTTTCTACCGCGACTCGCGCGGGCCAAACCGTACCGGCCCGTTTGTCAGCATTCGGTACTCGCCCACGTTCCGCCCCGATTACGAGCTGATCGAGTGCGGCGAGAATCTGTACACGCCCTCGTCCGACAGCGACGGCGACGGCATTCCCGATGGCCTTGAGGAGCGCATTACCCATACGGATTCGCGCAACCCGGACAGCGACGGCGATGGCCTTTCCGACGGCCTGGAAGTGTACACGTACAAGACCAATCCGCTTACGCCGGACAGCGACGGCGACGGCCTGAGCGATGGTCAGGAAATCCTGACCCCCGGCCGCCACACCGATCCGCTGCGTGCCGATACCGACGAAGACGGTATCTCCGACGGCGAAGAGGTGCTTCGTTCCACCGATCCGCTGGTACCGGCGGGCGGCGAGCGCGGTCGCTAACAGCGTTTTGCCGGCGGCCGCAGACCGTCGCCGCGCAATCGCCGGCAACCAACATACGCGACGTTCCAACGCACGGCTCCGACATGCTCGGGGCCGTGCACGTTTTGGCCCATCGCGCCAGGCACGCGATCGATGCCGCCCGGCGCAATCGGCGTTGAGTTCAACAGCGAAGCCGGCGGCCTGTACGCACCCTACGTTTGCAGCAAGGCCGGCGGCCTTGTATTCTTGGTCCGTATTCCAGGCCCGGATTCTTGAACTCGTATTCCCGGACCCGCATTCCTGAATCCGGGTTGTTCCGGCTCGCTGTCCGTGATCTCTTTCCGTTTCTCTTTCTCTCGCGAATCCCGACATGCACATAGGCGCAATCGAACTCTCCTCCGATCTCTTCTTCCTGGCCGGGCCGTGCCTGGTGGAGGATCGCGACATGATCCACCGCACCGCGGAACATCTGGCCGAGCTTGCCGGACAACTGGGCGTGCATCTGGTGTTGAAGGGATCGTTCAAGAAAGCCAACCGCACCAGTGCCGACTCCTTTTCCACGATCGGCGAGGAGCGCGCCCTTGAGCTGCTGGCCGAGGCCGGCCGTGCCAACGGGCTGCCCACGGTAACCGATGTGCATACGGCCGAGGATGCGGCGCTGGCCGCGCGGTATGTGGATCTGCTGCAGATCCCCGCGTTTCTGTGCCGGCAAACCGAGCTGATACAGGCGGCGGCGCGCACGGGGAAGCCGTTGAACATCAAGAAGGGGCAGTTCGTTGCGCCCGAGGATATGCATCATGCGGTGCAGAAGGCGCAGGCTGCCGGCACGGGTGGGGTGATGTTATGCGAGCGTGGCACCACGTTCGGATATCACAATCTGGTGGTGGACATGCGTGCGCTTGTGACGATGCGCGAATCCGGTGTGCCGGTGGTGTACGATGCCACGCATTCGGTGCAGTTGCCCAGCGTGAACGGTGTTTCCGGCGGCCAGCCGCAATTCGTGCTGCCGCTGGCGCGCGCGGCGGTTGCGGTGGGCATCAACGGCGTGTTCTTTGAAACGCATCCCAATCCCGCGCTGGCCAAGTCCGACGCGGCCAGCCAGATACCGCTGGCCGACTCCGGCGCGTTCATGCGCCAATGTGTTGACCTTCATCGCTGGCTGGGCGCGCGGGCAGCGGACGCAGGCTGACACATGGCGATGCGGAATACTCAGCTGCGATTGGTATATATGGGGGCTTGGCCCGGAACAGGCAGCGTCGGCCGGCTGGCGGCCAGAGGCGCTCGCCGGTGGACGGCGGACCGAACTATCAACACGGTGAAATCAATGGTGCGGGTGGCGGGACAGCAGGCATGAAAACAGGAGCAGGAGATATCGTACAGCAGGGGCGTCGGGTGTTGGACATCGAGATCGAGGCCCTGCAGGGTGTGGCCGCGCGGCTGGATGCGCGATTCGAGCGCGCCGTGCTGCTGCTGCAGCGATCCAAGGGCAAGGTGGTGCTTACCGGCGTCGGCAAATCGGGCATCATCGCCCAGAAGATGGCCGCCACATTGAACAGCACCGGCACACCCGCGTATTACATGCATCCCAGCGATGCGCTGCACGGCGATCTGGGCATGGCGCAGCGCGGCGACGTGGCGATTGTGTTCTCCAAAAGCGGCGACACGCCGGAGCTTGCGCAACTGCTGCCGGCGCTGGCAAAACTTGGCGTGGCGATCATCGCCATCACCGGCAACGCGGGCAGCCTGCTTGCGCGGCACGCCACGGTGACGCTGGATTGCGCGGTGGAACGCGAGGCCTGCCCGTTCGATCTGGCGCCCACCGCATCCACCACGGCCATGCTGGGGCTGGCCGACGCGGTTGCCGTTACGCTGTACGAGCGCAAGGGCTTCACCCGCGAGGATTTCGCGGCCACGCATCCGGGCGGCACCATCGGGCGGCGCCTGCTGCTGAGCCTTGCCGACATGATGAAGCGTGATGCCGATATCCCCACGGTTACCGAGCGCGCGGCGTTTGATGATGTGGTGATGGAGATCAGCCGCAAGCGGATGGGGGCAACCCTGGTTGTGCGGCGCACCAGGCTGCTGGGCATCATCACCGACGGCGACCTGCGACGCCTGCTGGAGCGCCGCGCCGATATCTACGCCATGAACGCGGCGCAGATGATGCGGCCGGACCCCATGACTGGCCTGCCGGACATGCCGGCCGCGCAGGCGCTGGTGTTGCTCGAAACCCATAAACGCACGCAGTTGCCCGTGGTGGACCGTCGTGGTCGCCTGCTGGGCATTGTGCATCTGCACGACCTTATCGAGGCGGGCCTGAAATAATGAACACTCACGGTACGCGAATGAACGAGCCCTGGCCGGGCGCGCGCCGTTGCGTCGAGCGCGCGGCTGCCGCCATGCCGTTGCTGGTTGCCATGCTGCTGGCGACCATGCTGCTGGCGCTGGGCGGGCTGGCCCTTGCCGGCTGCGAGGAGACCCCCGCGCCCAGAAATCCGGTGGTGGTGCCCGATGGCGCCCCCGATGACGAAAGCTGGAACACCACGATCCTGTTCACCGATTCCACCATGCTGAAGGCGCGTTTGAAGCTC
This sequence comes from uncultured bacterium, assembly GCA_966128725.1. Taxonomy (GTDB): domain Bacteria; phylum Bacteroidota; class Ignavibacteria; order OLB7; family OLB7; genus JAFDZV01. The sequence goes on from CBHYLN010000032.1 coordinate 34,804, forward strand.
CGCCATGCGCGGCGCTACATCAGTCGCATGGAGACCCTGCTGGACAGTGGCGTGTACGTGGAGTTCTACGACAACGCCGGCGCGCTGAACGCGACGCTGATTGCCGACAGCGCCCGCATCGACGACCGCACCAAGGACATGGTGGCCTATGGCGCGGTGCATGTGGAGAGCAAGCGCTCCAAGACCATCGTGGATACCGACCGCCTGCACTGGGACAACGCCTCGCGCAAGTTGCACTCCGACGCGTACGTGAAGGTGGTGGACCGCATGCGCGGTCGCATGTTGCAGGGGACGGGGTACCAGAGCGACGAGGGGCTGCGCAACTACACGATCTACAATGTTTCCGGCAGCACTATTCCGGTTGAGAAATAGAATCGGTTGAGAAATAGGACCGGTTGAAAAATGCCGGTTGGGAATCGGATTCGGTTGAGCGTTGTAATCGGTGGTACGGTTTTGCCGATTGAACCGGCTGAACCGATTGAACCGGTTGAACAGTGGCTCGGGCAGATAATCAGCCCCATCCAGCGCAACGCCGAGGCCGTGCGCGGCGGGGTTATTCAACAATGGTACTTCAGGAGCAGCGATGCGAAAGCGAATAGCAGCAGGCAACTGGAAGATGAACACCGAGCGGACCACGGCTGTGGCGCTTGCGACGGCCGTTCGCGATGGTGTTGCCGGCCTGGCGCCGGCGCCGGATCGCGAGGTGGTGCTGTGCCCGCCGTTTGTGCTGGTGCCGGCCGTGGGCGACGTGCTCGCCGGAAGCAAGGTGGCGCTGGGGGCGCAGGACATGCACCATGCGCCCAGCGGCGCATTCACCGGCGAGGTGTCGGCCGGGCAGCTTGCATCGGTGGGCTGCACCCACGTTATCATCGGCCACTCGGAGCGGCGCACGCAGTTCGGCGAATCGGACTACGATATATGCCTGAAGGTGAACGCTGCGGTGGACAAGGGACTGGTGCCCATCCTGTGTGTTGGGGAAACCCGACCGGAGCGCGAACTGGGCGAAACCGAGCGGATTGTTGAGCGGCAATTGCGCGCCGCGCTGGACGGCATTTTCGAGTTCAACGTGTCGCGCTGCGTTATCGCCTACGAGCCCATCTGGGCCATCGGCACCGGCGACACGGCGACCCCGGAGCAGGCGCAGGAGGTGCATGCCTTCATCCGCGCGCTGCTGGCCGAGATGTACAGCGCCGAGGCGGCCGGCAACGTTTCCATCCTGTACGGGGGCAGTGTTACCGCGGCCAACGCGTCGGGGCTGTTCTCGCAGCACGATATCGACGGTGGTCTGGTGGGCGGCGCGTCGCTGGATGCCGCGTCGTTCATGACAATCGTGGCATCGTTGTAAATCCATTCCCGCCGTTGCCGGTCCGTTGGCGTTGGCACGCGAACACGGACCGGCCGGCATGCATCATTTTCCCTATGGCAACCATCATCCTTGACGGCGAAGGTCTTTCCATCGCCGACGTAACCCGCATCGCGTACGATCCCACGCTTCACGTTGAGCTGGCCCCGGAGGCCGTTGCCCGCATGCGCGCCTCGCGCGATGTGGTGGATGACTGGGTTGAGCGCGGCGCGGTTGTGTACGGCATCACCACGGGTTTTGGCGAGTTCGCCAATGTGGTTATCGGCCGCGGCGATCTGGAGCGCCTGCAGGAGAACCTGATACGCAGCCACGCGGTGGGCGCCGGCGATCCGATGGAGCCGGAGGTGATGCGCGCGATGATGGTGTTGCGCATCAACGCGCTGGCCAAGGGCTACAGCGGCATCCGTGTGGAAACCGTGCAGACGCTGGCCGACATGCTGAACCGGGGCGTGATTCCCGTTGCGCCGTCGCAGGGTTCGGTGGGGTCCTCCGGCGATCTGGTACAGCTTGCGCACCTGGTGTTGGCGGCGATGGGCGAGGGGCGTGTGTGGGCAAACGGTGTGGCGGTGCCTTCCGGGCCGGCGCTTGAGCAGGCCGGCATTGCGCCGTTGAAGCTGGCGGCCAAGGAGGGGCTGGCGCTGATCAACGGCACGCAGATGATGGCGTCGTTTGGCTGTGTCGCCGTTGAGCTGGCCGGCCGGCTTGCCCGCACGGCCGATGTCATCGCGTCGCTTTCGGTTGAGGCGTTGAAGGGCACCGATCGCGCGTACGACGCCCGCCTGCACGCCGTGCGGCCCCACAATGGGCAGCGCATCGTGGCGGCGAACATGCGGAGCCTGATGGCGGACTCCGAGATACGCGAATCGCACCGGGCCAACGACGACCGCGTGCAGGACGCGTATTCGCTGCGATGCATTCCGCAGATCCACGGCGCCAGCCGCGACGCGATCAACTACGTGGCCGGCGTGCTCGCCACGGAGATCAACTCCGCCACGGACAATCCGCTGATCTTCGTGGAGGGCAACGAGCCCATCGAGGGCGGGAACTTCCACGGGCAGCCGCTGGCGCTGGCGCTGGATTTCCTGGCCATCGCCGCGGCCGAGCTTGCCAACGTATCCGAGCGCCGTACCGAGCGCATGGTAAACGGCGCGCTCAGTCGCCTGCCGCGTTTCCTTACCAGCAACGGCGGGCTCAACAGCGGCTACATGATCGCGCAGTACACGGCCGCCTCGATTGTAAGCGAGAACAAGGTGCTGGCGCATCCGGCCTCGGTGGATTCGATCCCCACCTCGGCCAACCAGGAGGATCACAACTCCATGGGGTCCATCGCGGCGCGGAAGGCGCTGAAGGTGGTGCGGAATCTGGCCAGCGTGCTGGCGGTGGAATACCTGTGCGCGGCGCAGGGTGTTGATTTCCATGCGCCGCTGCGGCCCGGCGCCGGCGCCGCGGCAGCCCACGCGCTGCTTCGGGCGCATGTGCCGCATCTGGACGACGACCGCGTGCTTCACACCGATCTGGAGGCCGCCACGGCCCTGGTGCTTTCCGGCGCCGTGTTGCAGGCGGCGGAGCAGGCCCTGGGCGCCGAGCTTGCCTGAGTGGGGAGCGGCAGGGGGGCGATTTCGTCCGCGACAATGCAGGAAATCGCGAACTCTGTAACAATTCTTCCGGTCGAAACGGTGCTGGCGAGTTGTTTGAATGCCCGTTGCGCACTATTTTTGCCGGTCTTGTAAGGGAACTGTCGATCATAATAGCCTTATACGCAGTCATGACTCCAGAGAAAATGACGGTCTCGGCGAAGGAGCCGGAGGTGGTGAAGAACTGGTGGGTGGTGGACGCCGAGGGCCAGACGCTGGGCCGGCTTGCATCGCAGATCGCAACGATCCTGCGCGGCAAGCATAAGCCGCTGTTCACGCCGCACGTTGATTGCGGTGACTTCGTCATCGTGCTCAACGCTGACAAGATCAACCTGGCGGCCAAGCGTGCCGAACAGAAGATCTACTATCGCTACACCGGCTATCCCGGCGGTCAGCGCCAGACGACCTTCACGCAGATGAACGCGCAGCATCCGGAGCGGGTGATCGAGATCGCCGTGCGCCGCATGTTGCCGAAGAACAGCCTTGGTCGTCGCATCCTCAGCAAGCTGAAGGTGTATGCCGGTGACGTTCACCCGCATACGGCCCAGAAGCCCCAGACGCTGGAACTCAAGTACAAGTAATACAGCTCAGTACCAATGCCCAATTCAATCAACGTTGGTCGCCGTAAGAATGCCGTCGCGCGCGTGTACCTGACACCCGGCAGCGGCAAGGTGACCGTTAACGGTCGTGAGTTCGACAACTACTTCCCGGACAGCTTCGATCGTCAGGTCGCGGTCTCCCCGCTTGTGGAGGTCGAGATGACCGATCGCTTCGATGTGCACGCCAACGTGCATGGTGGTGGCCACATGGGGCAGGCGGGTGCCGTACGTCACGGCATCGCGCGCGCGCTGGTCGAGATCGACGAAACCCTGCGCAGCCCGCTTCGTCGCGGCGGCCACATGACACGCGACCCGCGCATGGTTGAGCGCAAGAAGTACGGCCAGAAGAAGGCTCGTAAGCGCTTCCAGTTCAGCAAGCGTTAATAGTGGCGCACGCCGCAATCGGCGTTGCGAAACATTGACACCCGGATTGCGGATTGCCTGTCGAGGGCAGTCCGCAATCCTCGTTATAATGTCCGTCTCGTGGTGCCCCCCGTGGGCGCCGAAATACACATATCTCCCGATCCGCCGCGTGTGTCCGGGCTGCCAACCAACGGTTGTCGCCAGGGTGAGCTGGTTCCTGGAAATGACGGAGATAGAGGCACATAACACAATCCGTTCTACAACATCATGCCGCACGTACAGATCGAGGATCTCCTCGCAGCCGGTGCCCACTTTGGCCACCTTACCCGCCGTTGGAACCCGCAGATGCGCCCGTATATCTTCATGGAGCGCAACGGTATCCACATCATCGACCTTAAGAAGACCCAGCACCTGATCGACGATGCCCGCAATGCCGCCGAGCGTATCGCGGCCGAGGGCAAGCGCATTCTGTTTGTTGGCACCAAGAAGCAGGCCCGCGACGTTGTGCGCGCCGAGGCCGAGCGCATCAGCGCCAACTTCGTGACCGATCGCTGGCTGGGCGGCATGCTCACCAACTTCGCCACGATCCGCAAGTCCATCAAGCGCCTGCAGACCATCGAGAAGATGGAGACCGACGGCACGGCGGACAATCTCACCAAGAAGGAGCGCCTGATGCTCTCGCGTGAGAAGGAAAAGCTGATGCGGGTGATGGGCGGCATTGCCGACATGAACCGCCTTCCCGGCGCGCTCTACATCGTCGACATCAAGAAGGAGCATCTGGCGGTGAAGGAAGCCAAGACCCTTGGCATCCCGGTTATCGCGATCGTGGATACGAACACCGATCCGCGCGACGTCGATTTCCCGATTCCGGCCAACGACGACTCGTTGAAGACGATCGCCCTGATCACCAAGGTGCTCGCCGATGGTGTGGCCATGGGCCGCGAGGCAAGCCGTGCCAGCATGCTCGAGGACATGTCCTCCGATGATCGCGAGGCCAAGGAATCAGGCGCCGATGGGCGCGATGATTCGCAGGTGCGCGCTCGCCGCCGCACGCGTTCGCGTCGTGGCGCCGACGGTGCCGAGCCGGGCGCAGCAGCCGAAGTCAGTGCCGAAGCCGCACCAGCAGCCGAAGCGTCGGTAGCCGAAGCTCCGGTGGCAGCCGCTGCCGAAGCCGCTCCGGCAGCCGAAGCTCCGGTGGCCGAAACGCCGGCGACCGACTCCCCGGCCGAGGGCTGATACGGATCGTTGCCGCGCCCAGGGCAATGAAGCGCCGCGCATTGCGTCCCTTTATTGCCGAGAAGTAATCTGCGTAATTCAACCGGCGGTGCGTATTTCGCATCGCCGGTCTCTGCGCACGGAGGCGGCGGCTCGATATTCCCGACGACAAAAGCAATTTTCTAACAACCATACGATCGAAGAATCATGGCAATTTCAGCTTTGGATGTGAAGAGCCTGCGCGACCGCACGGGTGCGGGCATGGCCGACTGCAAGAAGGCGCTCGAGGAGGCAAACGGAGACATGGACGGCGCCATCGAGGTGCTGCGCAAGCGTGGTGCAGCCACCGCCGCGAAGCGTGCCGACAAGGCCGCCAACGAGGGCGTGGTCTCCACGGCCATCTCCGATGACCACAGCCGCGCCGCCATTGTGGAAGTCAACTGCGAGACGGACTTCGTTGCCCGCAACGAGGAGTTCAGCAGCTTCACCCGCAAGCTGGCGCAGCACGTGCTCGACGCCCAGCCCGACTCGATGGAGGCCCTGATGGCCGGCATGATCGAGGGCAAGAGCGTGGAGACCTGGCTTGCCGAGCTGCTTGGCAAGTTCTCCGAGCGCATCGAGATCAAGCGCTTCTCGGTGGTTTCCGCCCAGGGCGGCATCGTGTCGGACTATGTGCACAACGGCGACAAGCTGGGTGTGTTGATCGAGCTCACCGGCACCACCGACGCCGGCGCCACCACGGGCCTTGCCCGTGACCTGGCGATGCAGGTGGCGGCAATGAACCCGGCCTACGTTGGCCGCGAGGACGTGCCGGAGAACGTGCTGGCCAAGGAGCGCGAGATCTTCCTGGAGCAGGCGGTGAACGAAGGCAAGAAGCCGGAGTTCGCCGAGAAGATCATCAACGGTCGTATCGAGAAGTTCTATGCCGATGCCTGCCTTCTGGAGCAGACGTTCGTGAAGGATTCCTCGAAGATGATCCGCGACGTTCTTGCCGATGTCTCCAAGCAGCTTGGCGCCGAGGTTGGCGTGCGTCGCTTCCTTCGCTACAATCTGGGCGAGAGCAACAGCAACTGATGCCGGTTGCGCCGTGTGCGCATGCCGCGAATAACGAAAAGTCCCGCAGTCATCCAAAAGGCTGCGGGACTTTTTCGTACCTTTGCCGCCCGAAAAGCGGTACCGCGCCAATACGGTTGAGGCCGCCTGGATCAACTTCCCCTTCAGTGAACCCGAACCTGCCCGCGATGCCAACCCAACACGATCAGCCATCAACACAACCACAGCCACGTTTCCGCCGCGTTCTGCTGAAGCTGAGCGGCGAAGCCCTGATGGGGGAGCTTGGATACGGTATCGGCAGCGACCAGTTGGAATCCTTCAGCCAGGAGGTGAAGTCGATCCACGATCTCGGCGTTGAAGTTGGTGTGGTGATCGGTGGCGGCAACATCTATCGTGGTGTGCGCGCCATTGCCGAGGGGATCGACAAGGTTACCGGCGACCACATGGGCATGCTGGCCACGGTTATCAATGCCCTGGCCCTGCAGAACGCGCTGGAGCGCCGCGGCATTACCACGCGCCTTCAGACGGCCATCAAGATGGAGCAGATCGCCGAGCCGTTCATTCGCCGGCGAGCGGTGCGGCATCTGGAAAAGGCCCGCGTGGTGATCTTTGGCGCCGGCACCGGCAATCCGTATTTCACAACCGATACTGCCGCGGCCCTGCGCGCCATCGAAATCAACGCCGAGGTGCTGATCATGGCCAAGAACGGGGTGGACGGGATCTACGATGCCGATCCGCGCGAGGTGCCAACCGCCAAGCGTTTTTCCACGATCACGTATCGCGAGGTGCACGATCGCAACCTGCGGATCATGGACCTTACGGCCATCACGCTGTGCCAGGAAAACCGGCTGCCCATCCACGTGTTCGATATGAGCGTCGACGGCAACCTGAAGCGCCTGGTGATGGGCGAGACGATCGGCACAACCGTTACCGCCTGATCCGCGCGCTGAGCAGGCCCGAGAAGCAGGGCGGGCGGCGCATGCATGATGTATGCTGACGTATGCCTGTCGCAGGCGCCTGTTCCGATATCGAT
>CBHYLN010000033.1:0-41833 GCA_966128725.1 uncultured bacterium
GTTACGGAGCAATCGATGGAGGGACCTAGCTCTTGGGCAGGCCCGCCGGGTTCACCTCGGCCGTATGGTCGCCCGGCTCAACGTTTACAGCCTCGGCCAGCGTGCGCACGATGCGCCCCTGAAGGTCGAACATCTGAACCGTAACCGGGGCCGTGCCAACGGTGCGATAGGCCATGCGAATCGGTCCGCTGGCGGGGTTGGGCGCCACCTCGGAAATCACCAGCCCGCCGTTGCTGCGTTCCACGGTCTCCACGCCGCTCGGCAGTGCCTGCGTGCTGAGCTTCACCGTCTGGCTTGACGACGCCAGGTTCACCACCGCCATCACAACCTTGCTGTAGCCGGAATCGCTGGCAAACTGGTTCATGGTGTTGGTGGGCACTTCGCGCACTTCCACCAGCTTCTTGTTCTGGTACAGCAGCGCGAGCACCGCGTAGGAACCGCTGGCATCAAACCGGACCCGCAACCCCGATGGCTTGGTGAAGTTGAACACGTAGTACAGCGGCGCATATCCCTGCACGGTTGCCTGGGCGGTGGCCGGCAGCGTATCGGTGTACGTTGCGGTTGCCTTGGCAATCGTGTTGGACAGCGTGGTCTTGTAGGCGTACCGCGTGTCGGCAAATCCGGTGCGCGCGTAGTTGGCAACCATGAAGCCCTTCAACGTCGCCTTCCAATCGGCCGTGCTGCCGATCTTCTGCAACGCGTCGTTCACGCGGTTCATGCTGCTCTGGCGCGAGGCGGCCAGCTTGGTAAGGAAGCTTTCGCCGTACTGCTCGGAGCAGTAGTGCACAAACGTCATGGCGCGCTCGTAGTCGATCTCCAGATCGTTGTACACCGAGCCATCGCTCCAGCGCATCATCGAAACGTTGGCGCCCAGCAGGTAATAGGAGTTGCTGCGGGTTTTGTAGCCGCACAGGATGCTGGCGGTTTCGCTGCACCCTTCGTTGAAGAAGATCTGGCTGCCGGGATTCTGCCGGTAGTGAATCAGATGCTGGTACTCGTGCGCAAGCGTGGAGATGATGCCGGCAATCGCGCTGGCATTCTGGCTGCCGATCCCCTCGCGCGAATCGATGTAGAGAATGTTCATCCCGTTGGAGCCCGGCCCGTCGCTCTGATCCCACGGCGAGAAGTACCCAAGGATGTTGCCGCCGGAGATGTTGTCCTGAATATCGGTGAGCAGGAAATCCTGTACCAACGGCGTGGAGGCATCGAACTGGTTCTCGGGCGGCATGCCGAACACGTCCTCGTCGTTCTCGATAAGGCCCTTGTTGGGATTGCGCGAGGTCGCAGCCGTGGCCGTATCCAGCCCACGCGCCAGCGCCGAAATCGTGGTGAGCTTCACGCGCGAGGAGTCGCGCAGGTCCATCCAGATGCGCGCACGCCGGCCACGGAACACCAGCTTGGCCTCGACATCGTCGTACTGCTGCGTTACGCGGTTCAGAACGTAGAAGGTGTGTGTCTCCTCGGCAGCGGCCGAGAGTATCGACGGCCGATTGCCCTGCTTGGCGCGCTCCACCATCCGCGCATACAGACCAGGGTTGGCACGCGCCGTATTTGCAAGCACCACATTCCTGTCCAACGCGCCCATGATCTGCGTGCCACACAGCGCGCCATGCGGCATATCATCGTCACCGTCCGTATCGGACACATGCTGCGCCTTGGCTGCCAACGGCAGAGCAAGCAGAACAAGGGCAGCGAGCAAAGAACGAGAGAGACGGAGACTCATTTCCATGGCAGGATGTACACGTAGAGGTTGAACAGGCCCATGATCTCAAGTCGGGCAATGCGTTCGGCCGGCGAACCCGGCGTGGGTTGGCAGTGCCGGATCGTGATGCTTCCGATCGCATCCCCCAAGAATGACACGGCGGCACAACACCCCGTCACGGTGTGGCGCCGCCTGTCGCAGGTTGTTGCATTTGCCCGGGAAGGCGGCGGCCTACAGGCCGGCCACGATCTCCGGAACGCGCGCCAGCACGTCGTCCAGCGCTTCCAGATTCTTGCCGCCGGCGGTGGCCATGTGCTGCTTTCCGCCGCCGCCGCCGCCCACCAGCTTCGCCGCCGCGCCCACGATCTTGCCGGCGCTGAAACGGCTTACCAGATCGTCGGTAACCACGCACACCAGCGTGGCCTTGCCGTCGATCGCGGCGCCAAGCATACCGATGCCGCTGCCCAGACGGTTGCGCAGGTCGTCGCCAACGGCCTTCAGCGCATCCACGTCGGTTGCCTCAACACGACCGGAAGCAATGCGTATGCCGTTGTGTTCGGCCGCTGCCGCCAGCACCGTATCCAGGCCGCCGGCAGCCTTGGCAAGGCGCGCCTCGGCAAGCTCCTTCTCCAGCGTACGCTTCTCCTCCAGCAGTTGCTCCACCTTCTCGTACAGCTCGCGATCGCTTACGCCCAGGCGCTTGGAAAGCCTGTCGATCTCGGCATACCGGCGGAACAGCAGCTCGTCGGCCGCGTTCCCGGTAACGGCCTCGATGCGGCGCACACCACTTTGCACGCTCCCCTCGGACACCAGCTTCACCAGCCCGATATCGGCGGTGTTGGCAACGTGTGTGCCGCCGCAGAACTCGGCCGAGAACGAGGGGTCCATCACCACCACGCGCACATGCGAGCCGTATTTGTCGCCGAAGAACATCTTCACGTTCGGCACCGCGCGGGCTTCCTCGATCGGCAGGTTCAGCGTAACAACCTCGTGCGCCTCGCGGATCTTGGCGTTGGCCATCTGCTCGATGGCGCGGATCTCGTCCTCGCCAACCTTCTCGAAGTGATTGAAGTCGAAGCGCAGATAATCCGGCGCCACCAGCGAGCCGGCCTGCTGAACGTGGGTGCCCAGCACACGCCGCAACGCCTCGTGCACGATGTGCGTGGCCGAGTGATTCCGCTGGATGCCGGCGCGGCGCTCCTCGTTGATCTCGGCGCGCACCACATCGCCAACATTCACCTCAAGCTCGCTGTGCTCCAGCAGGTGCAGGAACGCCGAGCCGATCTTCCGCACGTCGGCCACCGTGTGCCGGTCGCCGCCGATCACCAGCGCGCCGGTGTCGGCCAACTGGCCGCCCATCTCGGCGTAAAACGGCGTGCGGTTCAGCACCACACCGTCGCCTGTTACCGCCACCACGGCCGCGTCGGCCTGATGCTCGGTATACCCGACGAACTCCGTCTCGCCCTCGAACACCAGGTCGGTCGCCTCCTGGTGGTACGTCTTGCGGGCGTCGCGGGCGCGACGCTTCTGCTCGTCCATCAGGGTATTGAACCCGGCAACGTCAACGCTCATGCCGCGCTCGCGCGCCAGCAGCTCGGTGAGGTCCAGTGGGAAACCGAACGTATCGTACAGCAGGAACGCGTCGGCGGCGGGCACGGCCTGGGCCGCGCTTGCCACCATGTTCTCGAACTGTTCAACACCCTTCTCAATCGTCTCGCCAAAGCCCTGCTCCTCCGCGCGGATGATGCGCTCCACGTAGGCCTGCTGGGCCACCAGCTCGGGGAACACATCGCCCATCGTCTCGGCAAGCACGCCAACCAGACGGTACAGCACGGGCTCCTTGATATCCAGATCGATGTAGGCGTATTTCACCGCGCGGCGCAGGATGCGGCGCAGAACGTAGCCACGGCCGGCGTTGCCGGGGGTGGCGCCGTCGGCGATGGCGAAGCTCAGCGTGCGCACATGGTCCGCCAGCACGCGCATGGCAATGCCCACGCGGTCGGCAAGGTCGCCGGAATACGTGCGGCCGGAAATCTCCTCGATGCGGGCGATCAGCGGGGCGAAGACGTCGGAGTCGTAGTTGCTCATCTTCCCCTGCAACACCGCGCAAATGCGTTCGAAGCCCATGCCGGTGTCCACATGTTTGGCGGGAAGATCGTCCAGCCCGCCATCGGCGCGACGGTTGTACTGGATGAACACCAGGTTCCAGATCTCGATAACCTCCGGCACGCCGGCGTTCACCAGCGGCCCGCCGGAGCGGTCGGGCGTGCGGTCGTAGTGGATCTCCGAGCACGGCCCGCAGGGGCCTACATCGCCCATCTCCCAGAAGTTATCCGCCTTGCCGAACCAGTGGATATGCGACGGATCCAGCCCGGGCTGCGCGGCCCAGATATCATGGGCCTCCTGATCGCGCGTGCTGCCGTCGTCGGCGCGGTACACCGTCACGTGCAGGCGATCCTTCTCCAGGCCCCACACCTCGGTCAACAACTGCCACGCCCACGCGATCGCCTCGTGTTTGTAGTAGTCGCCGAACGACCAGTTGCCAAGCATCTCGAAGAACGTATGATGGTACGTATCGCGGCCGACGTCCTCCAGATCGTTGTGCTTGCCCGAGGCGCGGATGCACTTCTGCGTGTCGGCGGCGCGCACGTAGTCGCGCGAACCCATCCCGAGGAACACATCCTTGAACTGGTTCATGCCCGCATTGGTGAACATCAGCGTGGGATCGCCATGCGGGATCGCCGGCGCCGACGGCACAATCGTGTGCCCGTGCCGTTGAAAGAAGTCCAGAAACGATTGGCGGATTTCGCGCGATGTCATCATTGCCTGTATGGAACGGATTCGGTTATGAACGAGAGTATGAACGAGCAAGATAGGAAAGCCACGGCAGCCGACATCGTGAACATGGGTGATGCGGGTTGCTGCATGAAGCTGGTTGCGGGTGATGCATGACGCCGGAACGCCGCCGGCGACGGCCGTCACGGCCCGGGCGTGCCGTGTGTTGTGTAATGCCGGGCGCCATCGGCGCGCCGGTACCGGCCGGGGCAAAACTCCGGCAAGGGACGCGGCCGGCTACGCTTCGTGATGGATGGGGTATTCGGCCTCCACATCACCGCGGCTGATCTCCTGAAGGCGCCGCTTCAACATGGCCCGGCGCATCGGCTTCAGGTGATCGAAGAAGTAGATGCCGTGCAGGTGGTCGATCTCGTGCTGAACAACACGCGCCAGGAGCTTGTCGGCCTCGATCACGTGTTCGGCCATCTGCAGATCGTAGTACCGAATCTGTATGCCGATAGGCCGAACAACGTCGGCACGGAGATCCGGCAGGCTGAGACAGCCCTCCTCGTACGACGAGGTTTCGTCGGAGAAAGCCTCGATCACCGGGTTGATCAGCGTGATCGGCTTGGCGTTTTCGTACCCATCCGCGCCGGCAACGTCCACCACGGCCATCGCGATATCGTGCCCAACCTGATTGGCGGCAAGCCCTATTCCGTCGGCGTTCTTCAGCGTGGTATGCATATCCAGCGCCAGGCGCACGATCTCGTCGGTAACGTTCTCCACCGCCCGCAACTTCTTGCGGAGAATGGGGTGATCGAAGGTATAGATCGGAAGAATAGTCATTGCTGGTACGATTCTGCTTGCGTGCTGATGCGCCGCGTGCCGCGCCCTTGTAATTGCCGCCAGGCCAGGCCCCACAGGGTCCGCGTGGTTGATGCGGGCGGCGCGCCGTATTGATATCGACGTATCACCATGGCCGATTCGTCTATCGGCCGCAACGCGGTTGCGGCCCGGGGCATCCCAACGTCGCGGCCGGCGGTTGGGGGTATAAACAACGATGCCGATTCCCACTGCTGGAGAATCGGCATCGTGCGAAGCGGGATGGACGAGGCTCGAACTCGCGACCTCCTGCGTGACAGGCAGGCGTTCTGACCAACTGAACTACCACCCCAGATTTTCAATGTGGACCCGAGCGGGATCGAACCGCTGACCTCTTGAATGCCATTCAAGCGCTCTCCCAACTGAGCTACGGGCCCGACCTGATCGAAAGGGACACAAAGATAATCGCTGGTTTTAAGCCTTTGCAAACCTTTTTTTGTTCGACATGATTTTTAACCGGTTGATCGGGGAACGGTAGTGGCGTGCTCGCTATTTTGCGACGCTTACATCTCTCCCACGAACTCACGCACCCGATGAGCGATTCTGCAGGCGACGGCGCAACACGCGAGCTTCACATCGGTATCCCCGGATTCTCGTACGCCGATCTCTACAACCCTACGCGCCTTCGCGATCTAACCGAGCTATTCCACGAATCGGTCCGCATTTCCGATGCCGACCTGTGGTCACGGTTCGACCACTATCGAACCACGCAGGGCAACGGCATGCAGCCGGAGGCGATCTCACAGGTGATCGTCGACGTGGCGCCGCACCTGTCGGCGTTCATCGCCGAGCTGTTCCAGGTGAAGGATCGCCACGGGCGGCTGCGCCATGCCGTTGAGCAGGACGCGGTGATCTTCCTGTTCAAGCGCGAGTTCGTGTCGCGCCGCGCGTTGAAGCATTTCCCGAACGCCGAATCGGTTGCCGACCGCGCCGCGATCGCCCAGGCCGTGGAGGCGCTGAACTCCGGCGCCTTTGCCGAGGTGTTCGGCAAGCACGACGCCGAACGCGCCACCGCCACGGTTGTGGTGGACCTGGTGAACCTGGAGAAATCGCTCAGGCACCTTGCCGAGCCGGTGCCGGCGCTGGAGGCCGAAGCCGCCGGCCTGTTCGATCGCGTGAACGCCGCGCGCGCGCTGGACGCCACGCTCGCCGCGCAGCTCGCCGATCCGGCACAGGCGGCATCCACGTTCGACGGCGTAAACAGCATCATCCGCCTGTACGAGCAATGGGTTGCCGCGGAGTACCACGCCTGCACCGAAGGGCATCCGCATGCGTGGTCGTCGCTGCGTGTTCCGCACACGCTGGATTTCTCGCACCTGGTGCACGTGGAGCCCGCCCCCGCGATGCCCGTTGGCACGCTTAAGGGCCCCGATGCCCTGCTTCGCCAGCGTGACGGCTTCAAGCTTACCGACCACCGGTTCTCGCATCGCGAGCTTATCAACGAAGTGGAGTACTGCATCTACTGCCACAGCCGCGACCGCGACTCCTGCTCGAAGGGCCTGCGCGAGAAGGACGGCACCAAGAAGAAGAATCCGCTGGGCGTTACGCTGAACGGCTGCCCGCTGGATGAGAAGATCTCCGAGATGCACACGATGAAGCATCAGGGCGACGGGTTGGCCGCGCTCGCCGTGGTGATGATCGACAACCCGATGTGCCCCGGCACCGGGCACCGCATCTGCAATGACTGCATGAAGGCGTGCATCTACCAGAAGCAGGAGCCGGTGAACATCCCGCAGATCGAAACGGGCATGCTTACCGAGGTGTTGGATTACGCCTTCGGCTTCGAGATCTACTCGCTGCTGACGCGCTGGAATCCGCTGAACGTGCGGCGCCCGCACGCGCTTCCCTACAACGGCAAGAAGGTGCTGGTGGTGGGGCTTGGGCCTGCCGGTTACACGCTTTCGCACTATCTGATGAACGAAGGCTTTGGCGTGGTTGGCATCGATGGCCTGAAGATCGAGCCGTTGCCGCAGGAGTGGACCGGCACGCGCACAAGTCTGCCGAAGCCGATCGCCGATTGGCGCGCCGAGCTGTACGACGACCTTGAGAAGCGTGTGCTGCTTGGCTTTGGTGGCGTTTCGGAGTACGGTATCACCGTGCGCTGGGATAAGAACTTCCTGAAGCTGGTGTACATCACGTTGGCGCGGCGGCGGAACTTCGCATTCCATGGCGGCATCCGTTTTGGCGGCACGATCACCGTTGAGGACGCCTGGCGGATGGGTTTCGATCACGTCGCCATTGCAACCGGCGCCGGCAAGCCAACGATCGTGCCGATGAAGAACAACCTGCTGCGCGGCATTCGCCAGGCGTCGGACTTCCTGATGGCGTTGCAGCTTACCGGCGCGTTCAAGCGCGAGGCGCTCGCCAACCTGCAGGTGCGCCTGCCGGCGGTGATCATCGGCGGCGGCCTTACCGGCATCGATACCACAACGGAGTTGATGGCCTATTATCCGGTGCAGGTTGTGCGCACGCTGGAACGCAGCGAGATCCTGATCGCGAAGCTGGGCGCCGAAGCGTTCTGGAACACGTTCGACGCCGAGGAGCGCGAGGTGATGCAGGAGTTCATCGAACACGGCCGGGCTATCCGCGCCGAACGCGAACGCGCCGCCCGGGAGAACCGCGAGGCCGACATCATAAGCCTTATCCGGTCGTGGGGCGGCGTTTCGCTGGTGTATCGCAAGAGCATGAACGACGCCCCCGCCTATCGTCTGAATCACGAGGAGATCGCCGAGGCGCTGGAGGAAGGGATTTTCTTCGCCGAGAATCTCTCGCCGGTTGAAGCCCTTGCCGACCAGTACGGCGCGGTGCGCGCGCTGCGGCTGGAACGCCAGGAGCTGACGCCCGAAGGGAAATGGCGGGCCACCGGCGACATCATCGAGATGCCGGCGCGTTCGGTTATGGTGGCGGCCGGAACCGCTCCCAACACCATCATCGAGCGCGAGAATCCCAGCGAGTTCGCCTACGATTCCTGGAACCAGTACTTCGCGCCGCACACGGTGGCGCCGCTGGCCGCCGAGCAGACCCCGGCGTAACGCACGGGCACCGATCGACGTGAACGCAATCATGGAAAAGACATAGATGGACGAATCAATGCAGACCAACGGCTACGAACAGCTTTCCGACGTGATGCTGCGCCAGACCGAACGCGGCGAGGTTGGGTTCTTTACCTCGTATAACCGCGAGGGGAAGTTCATCAGCTACTACGGCGACAACCACCCGCATTACGCGGGCAACGTAGTGAAGGCAATGGCCTCGGCCAAGAACGGGTATACGCACGTGGTGCGCCTGTTTGAGAAGGAGATCGCCCTGCTGGACGAAGCGTCGCAGCCGCAACGCGATGCCGAGTGGGACGCGTTCCGCACGATGCTCGACCAGCGGCTGACCGCCACCGTGCACGAGGTGATCCGCCTTACGCCCACCATCGTGGAGGTTGTGCTGCACGCGCCAATGGCGGCCGAACGATTCAAGCCGGGCCAGTTCTATCGTCTGCAGAACTACGAACGCAACGCGCCGGTGGCCGGCGGCACGCCGTTGCTGATGGAAGGGCTGGCGCTGACCGGCGCCTGGGTGGACGTGGAGCGCGGGTTGATCAGCACGATCGTGCTGGAGATGGGCGCCAGCTCGCGCATGTGCGCCATGCTGCGCAAGGGCGAACCGGTTGTGCTGATGGGCCCCACCGGCGCGCCAACGGAGATCCCGTTCGGCGAGGATGTGATCCTGTGCGGCGGCGGCCTGGGCAACGCGGTACTGTTCTCGATCGGCAAGGCGATGCGCGCCAACGGGTGCCGCGTGATCTACTTCGCCGGCTATAAGAAGGGCGAGGACATGTATCACCAGCAGGACGTTGAGGATTCCGCCGACCAGGTGATCTGGAGCACCGACAGCGGCGCCGAGATCGCCCCCCGCAGGCCGCAGGACGCGCACGTGCGCGGCAATATCCTGGAGGCGATGCTGGCCTATGCCAAGGGCGAACTGGGCGAGCAGATGGTTCCGTTGAAGGGCGCCCGCCGCCTGATCGCGATCGGTTCGGACCGGATGATGAACGCGATCAAGGAAGCCCGCCACGGTGTGCTTGCCCCGCATGTGGGCGAACACACGGCGATCGGCTCGATCAACTCGCCGATGCAGTGCATGATGAAGGAAGTGTGCGCGCAGTGCCTTCAGCGCCACGTGGACCCGGTTACCGGCGAGGAGAAGGGATTCGTGTTCACCTGCTTCAACCAGGATCAGCATCTGGACGAAGTTGATTTCGGATTCCTGAACGCACGCCTGCGCATGAACGGCCCCATGGAGAAGCTCGCGAACATGTGGCTGGATCACCTTCTGGAAGCCGATCCAGTGGAGATGATTTAGCGCAGGCTGCAACAGCCAGCAACGCCGCTCCGGCATCGGAACGGCCCCCCGAAGCAGTACTGCCAGGGCCCCGCGCAATGTTGAACAGAACAGAGTAGTGATGAACGACACGTATCAGATCCCCCGCTCGCTCCGCGCCGCCGCTGCCCTTGCGGCCTGCGTTATCGCGATGCTCCCGGCATGCGGCGATGCACGCCGCCCTGCTGACCCCGGCGACACCAGCCTTGCAAAGGCATCCACCGTCGACACGGGTCTGGAAGTGACCGACAGCACCGCCGCTGCGGCCAAGCGCGCGGCCGACAGTATCATGCAAGCCCCGCCGCCGCCGCTGGCGCCCGTTGCCGACGCGGCCATCGGCGCGGACTCGATCCCGCTTATCGGACCAAACGGCGAACAAACCCGCTACGGGCTGGCATCGGGAAAGATCGTGCAGCGTTTCACCGGCAACCGCCGGGGCCAGCGCATCATCATCTTCGATCAGTACGGCATGCGCGAACGCCGCGAGGAAAACGTTATGCCGTACCCGGAGAACCACCGTGGCACGCTGCACAACATCATCGTGATCACAACCCCGGAAACGCGCGCGTACGCCGAGGTGCGCTCGAAGCAGGGCTCCAGCAAGCCCAACGAAAGCCTGAAGCAGTATCTGGACCGTGGCGCGGGCAAAACCGTGTCGCTGGCCGAGCTGATCCTGCAGTCCTCCGGCGCCGAGCGCCTTGGCGACACGGTGATCGCGGGTTATCACTGCCGCGTGCTGCGCAAGGAAACACCGGCGGGGTTGGTTACCAACTATGTGTGGCGGGGCATTGTGCTTCGCGAACACGTTGTGTCGCCGAAGGACAGCATCGAGTTCACAACCGAGACGGTTTCGATCGAGCCGAACATCACGGTTCCGGCATCCACGTTCGAGTTCGGCGCCGGATACACGATCACGCGGGTGCGGCCGCGCCCAACACCGCCCGGCATCACGCTGTATAACGACCTATCCCAAAACCAAAACACCGGGGGGGGCTGCTTTGCACCCCACGCCCCCGCCGTATTTATGGGCCGCGATCAACATGCCAACGCAACGCCACGGCCGTTGGTATTAACGCAGCAGCGAGGCGATCACCATGTAGAGATATACAAGCGGCGCAACGAAGATCAGGCTGTCGAACCGATCGAGCAGTCCGCCGTGCCCCGGGATCAACTGCGAGGAATCCTTGACGCCCGCATCACGCTTCAGTTGCGACTCCGCCAGATCGCCCAGTTGGCCGAACACGCCCACAATCAACCCGATGGCCACCGCGTTGGCAAGCTCCAACTGCGGCAGCAGCCAGAACCGGAATCCCACCATGGCGCCAACAGCGGCAACGGCCCCGCCGATTGCCCCCTCCCATGTCTTCTTCGGGGAGATGCGCTCGAACAATTTGTGCCGCCCGAAGGCGCGCCCACAGTAATACGCGCCGGAGTCACAGATCCATATCGACACCACAACCGCGGCAACCATGTATGCGCCAACGTGATCGGCCTCCTCGGTGATCGCCGCCGACGACGCCACACCCGAGAAAAATTCGCGGATGCCCACCAGCGCCGCCAACGACAACGACACATACAGCACGCCGGAAAGCGTGGCCGCCAGATTCAGCATCGACGATCCCCTCTGCCGATACATCTCGATGATCATCGCCGGCAACGTGAGCAACATCAATCCGCCCACCACCGTTGCCAGCCGCCGATAGTGTATCAGGAACAGATCCTGCCCGCCGCCAATTGGCGCATGCGGGCCGTGCGCGAATGCCAGCACCAGCGCCAGCCCGGCCAACACGCCGATCAGCTTCTGCGGATGCAGCCCCTTCTTCTCGGCGATCCAGTAGTACTCCATAAGCGCGCCCGCACTGATGGCCATCACGAACAGCATAAAGGCCCAGCCGCCGAACCAGATCGCGGCCAGCACAACCGGGATTGCGGCCACGGCGGTTACCACGCGCATGGTTGCGTTGCCAAACCGTTGCTCGAAACGTGTAGGCCCGTGCGGCCAGGCCGCGGGCACCGAAGTGGGTTCTGGTATGCTCATCAGGGGACGATTGTTGACGGGTTCCGAATTGGCAGGGCGCCCGGGGCGCCGCGTTGCTGGCAGCCTGTTGCAATACCTGCAGGCCCTCAGGCTGTTCAACCACAGTGGGCTGCAAGGCGGCCACACCAACGTGAACGAGGTGTTCCCGCGAACGTCGCGGCACGCGGACGTGCGGGCCAACGCCGCGGATGACGTTGCTCACCGGCCTGCCAGGCAATCATTGGCTGGCTTCGTCGGGATACTCGGCCGGGGAGTCGAGCAGCGCTCGCGCTTCATCCAGCAGCGGCGCCGGCACGAACAGCTTGGCCACGGCCAGATCGCCCACGGTGAAGTTCCGCGTGCGATCCACCTGCGAAAGCACGCAGGCGGGGATGCCGTTGGCCTCCAGCCTGCCGGCCAGCAGACGGGCCTCGATCTCGGTGCTTACGGTGCGCACGATCGCCCACTCGATCTTCTCGCCGGACTCCTCGGCCGGATCGCCCGTGTCCGACGCGGCAGGCTCGGGCGCAACAAGCTCCTCCGAGCAGAACGGGCACCGGAGATAGTCATCGGGCACTTCGTGCAGGCAACTGGCGCAAAGGATCATAGCCAACCACGCATCGTATTAATTGCTGGAAATCGATATCACGGGAGGCGCCAATGTACGCATCGAGGGCCGATTCGCGAATCGGCGGCGAACAACGAACACGGGCGGATTACGCTTGAACGTTGTAGGCCCATCGATGTTATGCTATTTTCCCTCACCTCATGAATCAGCAAACACTCTCCAACCTCGCTACACTGGCCGGTCGCACGGCATATCAGGAGTACTGGCACGATCTGGTCGTTGACCAGCGAAGCGCCGTGCTCCCATCGCTGTTTGGGCTGTGGCGTACCGCGGCGTTCGGCACCGAGATGCGGATCACCACGGCGGGGACGTCGTACCGCATCGCGCAGCGGCTGGGCCCCAGGGCCGGCACCCGCGTGTTCATGGAGGAGATCATCGTTCGGCACTATTTCAACAATGTGCAGGCGTTGGTCTATTTCGGCGCGGTGATCCTGCTGGTGTTCCTTGGCCTTCGTTTTGGCGGGCTGCTCTCCGAGCGGGTTGCGCTGATCGGTATCGCCATCGAGGCATTCATGCTGCTGATGCTGTTCATGGTGCTGTTTTATGCGCCGGAGGACGGGGCCTATCAGATCGTGGACGGCGCGGTTGCTCCGCAACACGAGGAGGACAGCGCGGACGAGGCATCGGCAACCGGCGAGGTTATCCGCGAGGTGCTTACCGAGCTGGAGGATATCGGCGGCACATATGCCGGCCTGGCGATGCGGCTTGAGCAATCGGCGCGCTCGCAGGAAGAAGCAATCCGAACGCTCAACGAAAAGGTCGCGGCGATTCGCGGACTCTCGCAACTGGAGTCGCACGCCGAACGCCTGGACGCCACCAACGCCCTGCTGGGGCAGCTTGTTGGCACCATCGAGGCGATGAACACCCGCATCGATATGTTGTTCGGCAAGGAGCTGGAGTTCTACGTACGCAAGGAACTTGAACGGATGGTGGGCCGCGAGCCCCAATCCAATGGCGATGCCGCACGGCGCGCGGCCGACGGCGAACAGCCCAACCATGCCCATAACCAGCCGGAACGATGACCGTGCATCGCAGCGCACACGGAGCCCCGCCCCGGCGGCGTAAGGTGTCGATCGAGATCTACTTCGTTCTCTATCTCTCGGCGATCATCCTGCTGCTGGGCACAACGCCGTCGCAACACTCCGGTCGCGAGGAGGAGCTGGAGCGGATGATACGCACGATGCTGGCCTCCGATTTCCGTGTCAAGGCGGAGAAGGACGCGATGATCTTCCCGATCGTGGCGGTTGGCGCACGCGTGGACACGGCCGGCACCGCGATGCGCCGCGACAGCATGAACGTGATCACCGCCTACGGCACCTTCGCAAGCGTCCGGTTCCAGTTCGTTGCCATCGAGGATTCCGCTTCGGGCCGCCCGATCCCGTTGGAGCGGGCATCGCTGGTGCGCCGCAGCGATCGCTCGGTGATATTCCAGTGGAAACCGGACCCCGCCGATCGTGGCGGCGTGTACCGCGTAACCGTGGCCGGCTTCGCCCGCCCGCTTCCATCGGCGAACATGAGCCCGGAGATGCGGGCCAAGCTGGAGGAAATCCTGGAGCGCAACGGAACGGTGAGCGACTCGGTGACCTTCACGGTAAATGTGCTGCCGATGGACAACATAGCGGCGGTGGAGCGTGTTGTGCTGGCTTCGCAGAATGCCAACCGCGCCGATAGTGCGCTTGGCGCGGCCACACAGCCCAATCCGGTGACCTCGCCGATGGCGATCGGCGGCGCCTACGAGCTTACCCCTTCGCAAACCGACATCCCTGTTCCCGCGGGCGCCCCGTGGCGCAATCAGATTTCCATCCGTGGCGGCGCCTCCGCCGATCAACTGGTGTTCTCGGTAACCAAGGGGAACGCGCAGATTGTTGAGCGGACGTCGTCGCTGATCGTGCTTGGCGGCAACGCGCCCAGCGGCCCGGCGCAGCAGATCACGCTGAGCGCCACACGGCCGAACGATGGGCGCGCGGCGACGGTGTCCTTCACGGTTCGCGGCGTGCCGCTGACCGCCGCGAACGTGCCCACAACGATGTTGATCGGGCAGACCTATCGCCTGAACTTCTCGGTGCCGGAAATCCCCTCAACACGCATCGCGGTGGAGGTGATCGAAACCGATCGTGGCGGCGACCACGTGCGGATTGGCCGCGGCGAAAGTCGTGTTGTGTTCGACTATACACCGAATGCCGACGTGCAACGTGTCCGCTTTGTGCGCTATCTGGACGGGGTTGCCGTGGATAACTCGGCGGCCGATGTCAAGGCGCTGCCGCTCCCGACACTGGGGCGTATCCCCGGGATACCGCGCGACGCCGACGAAGTGAAGATCACGACCGAATCGTACGGCATCATCAACGGCCAGCCGAATCGCTGCGTGTTGAAGATCAAATCGGGCAACGCCGAGGAGCCCGAGGAAGTAAACAACGAGTTCGACGAGCGCAGCAAACGTGTGCGCCAGGTTTGGGTGGTGCGACGCCGAAGCAGAAGCGAGGAGTTCCGATTCCGAATGTATGCAATCGATTTGCGCGGAAGTGGCGCGGGCAAAACCAGCGAGGTGAGCGTAGTTGCGGCGCAGTAATCATATCGTCCGAACGCCTGCGTACGGCCTGCCCGCCTGTGGCATGCGGCCGTGCAGCATGCCTGCCAGTGTACGGCATGCCGCAGGCGTGGCCACGAGCGGCAACGTGGCGCGCCACCGCCTGTTGTGGCGGCTGCTGCCGTGCCTGCTGGCGCTGGCGGGCGCGGCATACGGCAGCGCCGGTGCGCAGGAGCTGTATCGCATAAGCTGGACCATGCAGGATCCCACGCGGGGTTTGCGCCAGGCCCTTGCCGAGCAGGTGATCGGGCGGGCGAACGACTGGTTTACCCGGAACGATCCGAACGCGCCAACAGCGCGCGAGGACGATCTGCTGCGCATCACCGTGGTTGGCCAGATCGAGGGCAGCACTATCCACACGCGCCTGTGCCGCCTGGTGCTTGGGGGAATCGCCATCGACTCCAACTTCACGGACTTCATCGATTCGGCATTGCTGGCCCGCCTGGTGTGCCGCGATTATTTCTGGCGCGACGAGGTTGTGCAGGTGTTCAACCCGACCGCGACCGCGGGCATCGCGTATCTGCGCGACAACGACGCCGGGCAGCCCGCCATTGCGGCCGCCGAGCAGACAGGCCCCGATGCCGACGAGATTCTGGGCGTGCATCTGGACGAATCGGTGTACGGCTGGGCGGGCGTCGGATTCGATCAGCTTGCGCAGCCGGGGTTTTCTGCCGGCCGCGCGCGCATTGGTCTGGCAACGCGCGAGATCCGTGCCTGGGCCGAGGTGCCCGCGCCGATCGGCTCGCGCACAGGCCCGCTTTCGCGAGGCTTCGAGGCCGCCTACGGCGTGGGAGCGTCGTTTGAACAGATGGGAATTGGCAGATGGCTTGCCGGCATCGGCGGTATGGTGTCCGTTGCAAACGCCAGCCAGACCATCGGCACGGCGGCCGCACCGGATGGCGAGCGCTACATCCTGAGCAAGGCGGCGCTGCTGTACGCGATTTTCGAGCCCCCGTTCGCGGTAGTCAACGGCACCGATCTCCGCGTGAAACTGGGCGTCGGGTATTCGGAGTCCACGCCATTGCCCGCCGAAGCCGCGGGCAGCTCGACGGCCGCCGGCCCCGCGGTTGGCAGCCTGAAGGCGTCGATGCTGGCGGAGCTGCGCTGGTCCTCGCTGGGCGGGGTAACAACGCGCACGATAAATCTGGGCACGTTTGGTGCAAGCATGCACGCCATGTGGCACGAACAGTTCAGCAGCGCGTTCGGCCTGCGCGCATCGGTTGCGGTGCACGGAGTACTGGGCACGCGCGACAGGGCATTGCCGCCGGTGGCCTTCTTCATCACCCCTGTTTTCACGCTGCAATAACACACGGTGCTCCCAGGCAACACGATATCGTTGGGCGGATGTTCGCGCCCGCGCCGGCTGCGGCGGGCTGCACGGCTGGCGACGCTGATTGTTGCCGCATACGCCGCCATGTATTCCGGCGCCCGCGCTCAGTTGCGCGAGTGGCGCATCACCGACCCGGCTGTACAGGCCTCCACAACCCGCGCGCTTGAGCGATACTTTTCGGTGGTACGCCCGGACTCGCTTCGGCTGCGTTATCTGGCGCGCAACGCCGGCATCATGCCGTACCGCGTTCGTGGCCTGGCCGCATCACCGCGCGCCGATGGCGCGCGCGGCGGCACCATCGTGTCGGTAAGCATCGGGCAGTTGATCGTGTTCCCCGAGGACAACGTGCGCGTGGCAGTGGGCGAGGATTTGCTGGCGCACCTGCTGGATGCCCGCACCCGCGCCGATGCCGACGATCATGCCGTGGGCGACGATGGCTTTGGCCACGATGACTGGGATGCCGGCCACACGGCGATTGTGTCGCTGGACCGCATCGATCTGCACCTGGCCCGGGCGTTTGGCGTCTATGCGGAGCTGGGCGCGCCGGAATCGAATCTGCGTTGGTGGAACGATGGCACCGCCAGCGTTGGCATTGCGACACCCAACTGGTCGGTTGCGGTGCTGGTGCCGGTGGCAGGTGGCCTTACGCCAATCGGCACGCTGCACGCCCGCCTTCTGGCCCCGGCCTGGGGCGGCACGGCCGAAGCCCGCGCCGGCGCGTTGCGGGCCTATGCGCGTTTTGCCACACCGGGCGAGCCCACGTTCACGGCCTTCCGCGTTGCGCCCGACTACTACGTGCATACCATCTCGGCACAGCTTGTGTATCGCCACCTGTTCGACGACGCCGGCGGCACGCTCCGGCTGGATGCCGGCCTTGGCCACGAGGAGTTCAGCCAGGTACTGCTGGATGGCGATTCGGTTCGAAGCATCGGGCACGTTCGCAGGCTGTCGCCGGTGGTGGAGCTGGCCTGGACCAATCCGGATCGCACGGTTCAGGCACGTGTGGGGTACGTTGATCTATCCCCTCGGCTGTCCGTTGCCGCACGCCTTACCAATCATCTGTGGCTGGATGCCGAGCTGGTAGCGCCGGGCCTGTTCCGCGAGGTAAAGCCGTTCGAGCATGCGAGCACATTGTTCATCACTCCGCGTGTGAAGTTCTGACAAGGGATTCGGCGGTGATAAACGCACTGAAGAACGGGGTTGTGGCGGCTATCCTGCTGGGCACGGCAATCATCATTCGCGCCGCGGCCGGCAGAAGCGTGCTGCATATCGATTCGCTGACATCGAAGGCGTTGTTTGCGGGCGTCTGCGCCGGCCTGTTGGTTTCGGCTGTTGCTACACGCAAGCGCGCCGTACTGGCGCCCGGCCTGCCGGCGTCACATCCGGGCCGGAAACGTTTGGAACAGGTGGCTCTGTTCTGCTCGGCCGGCAGCCTGGTGGTAGTCGCCGCGCTTGTTGCCAACGCCGTTGTTCCGGCCGAGGATTATCGCGTTGTGCATGCCGTGGTGTTGCCTAACGCGGAAGCACCATACCACCGATCCGGCAAAACATTCCTTCGCATTGTGGATGACTCGGATACCGTAGCCGTGAACACATCATCCCGGCTGTGGTGGCGAACATCGCGAAACGACACGCTGTACATAACGCTGCGCCGGGGAATCCTTGGCTACGACAACGTGCACAGCGTTCGTTTTACCGATTACCACGACAAGGTTGAGCCCTCGCACCACAATCATCCGCCATATACCAACTAGCTGGCTGTTGAACAACGTCATCCGCGGTGTTGGCCCGCGCAGCCCGCTCACCGCGACGTCGAACGCCTCGTTCATGTTGGCCTGGGCACCCGAATACCAGGCTCACCGAGATGCCTCGGTGTTTGCCCGATCCCCACAACCATCCCACAGCGACTTCTCCGCCGGCAGGCCGAAGGAAGAACGGGACGCACCTACGGCGCTGTTATGCGCGTGCCTGGGCGAATGCTACAGACAGGTGGCGCCTACGGCGCCCTGCCAGGCCGGATTCCAGCGGCCATAGGTATCCTGCATGTATTTCAACACAGACCGCCAGGCCAACACGGCAACACCCGGCTGCATCCCCCCCTGGTGCGGAACACATGCAACGCGCGCGCGCTCACACCCCCCTCAGTTGCCCACGCGCGCGCGGTACTCGCGTACGGCCAGGGCGTGCTCCTGCGCGTTGCGGCTGAATCGGTGTCCGCCGGACCCGTCGGCCTTGGCCACGAAGAAAATGTAGTCGTGTTTGGCGGGGGCAAGCGTTGCCCGCACCGACGATCGGCCCGGATTGTTGATCGGGGTGGGCGGCAGGCCGGCGTAGCGGTAGGTATTGTACGGGCTGTCGATCTCCAGATCGCGATACAGCAGACGCTTGGGACCGTTGGGAAACAGGTACTGGATCGTGGGATCGGCCTCCAGCTTGATGCCGCGCCGCAAACGGTTGAGATAGACGCCCGCGATCACGGGACGTTCGGAATCAACCACGGCCTCGCCTTCAACTATCGAGGCAAGGATCAGGGCCTGATACGGCGTAAGGCCGATTCCGGAAGCGCGGTCAGCCAGATCCTTCGCAACGGACTTGCGATGCAGCTCGGCCATGCGCTTCAGGATCGCGGCCGGGCGTTCGCCCCAGTAGATGAAGTAGGTATCGGGCATCAGGTATCCTTCGGCTGTCGTGGCGTTGATGCCGATGCCTTTCAGGAATGTTCGATCGGCCGCCAGGCGCACGATGGCCGCCGAATCGCAGCCCGCTTCCCGCGCGGCAATCGAGGCGATGCGGCGTACGGTAACGCCCTCCGGAAACGTCACCTTCACCCGCACCGTGGAGCGCCCCTCCACCAGGGCATGCAGCAGCTCCGGGGCCGAAACACCACGATCGAACTTGTAGGTGCCGGGCTGTATCCGCGAGTCATCCCCGCTTGCGGTGGCAAGCATGCGGAACGCCGTGCGGCTGCCGATCAACCCCGCGGCATCCAGCGTGTCCAGTATCTCCGAAAACGCGGCGCCTTCCGGGACATGAACGATCACGGTTCCATCGTCGCCACGACGCAACCAAATCTCGTAGGCAAAGTATCCTGCCACGATTACAAGCACGAGTAGAGATGCAACGATGAGCTTCCGAATCATTCTGGTTCTTGCAAGGCGAAGCCGTGGATCGTACCTTTTTTTCTCGTGTGCAGCGCAATCGGCTTCACACGCCCGAAAACTCTCCCCCCGGGCCGGCAGAGCAATGTTAGTTGACTTCCGCAACGCTTATATCGTGCAGCACGCATCCCGGCAACACAACCCACACCGTCGCATGACGCGCCGGATTGGATCGGATCACATCGCACCGCCGCGTGTTGCCGCAGCGATCGCCCGGCGCCTGGCGCTGTGGTCGATTTTGCTCACCTGCTGGTTGGCCGCAACCGATGCCCGGGCCCAGCAGCCGTACCGCCCACCACTCGACTCGCTTTCACGCGCTCAGGATTCGATCATCGACGCCTCGCTCGAAGTGATCATGCGCGACTCCACAAGCATCGAGGAATATCAGAAGATCATCGCGATCTATAAATCGCGGAAGCGATTTTCGGAGGAACTGGCGCTGGCCACGCAGATGGCCTCGGCCAACCCGGCCTCCTCGGCGGCGGCATTCGCCGTTGGCGACGCGCAGCTTGATAACGGCGCGCCCGACCTGGCGATCCCGCTGCTCAACAAGGCGCTGCTGCTTGAGCCAACATTCGTGCGCGCCCGGGTTGCCCTGGCCGAGGCCTATACCATGCTGCGGGCCACCGACACCGCGCTGGCCCATCTGGATACCGCCGTTGCCATGAACCCGCGATACGCGCAGGCGCAGATACAGCGCGGGATTCTGCAGGCACAGCTTGGCCACGACAGCGCCGCGGCCGAAAGCTACCGCGCGGCCGCGGAGCTGCTGCCCGATTCGTACGGCGCGTGGATGCGGCTTGCACGAGGGCTGATGAAGATCAATGCGTACGACGATGCCATCCAGGCCGTTGAATACGTCATGACGCTCGACAGCGAATCCTCCGACGCATTATACATCTTCGCCGAAGCCCATTTGAAGCTCGGCCACCGCGAACAGGCCGCGCAATCGTTCGAGCAGTTCATGTTGCGCTACCCCACCGACCGGCGGGCCCTTGAGGCCGAGCGGATCGCGCGCGAGTTGAACGGGCAATAACCCACGCACCGAATCGGTAAGCGGCCATGCTGGGCGCCGATGCCGCATCAATACCGCGGCGATACTGGAGCACGCAACAGCCCCGCCCGCGTTACTCTCCGAACATTCCGCCGCGCACGAAATACGCGCCGGGCCAGGCTCGCCACGTCCATCGTTCAGCGCCATGCAGCGCCGCCACACCATATCCCGCATCCAGGCCCTGTGATACGCGGCTCGCGCGTTGCCGTGCGGCTTCCGGGCCACCGGTGAAAACCCGCACACGCCGAGCCAGACCATCAAACGCAACAAAACGCCCGGCCGGAGATGTTCTCTCCTCCGACCGGGCGTTGAACTGATTGCCGTAGCCGACGCGTGCTACTTGGAGTCGTGATCGAAATCAACCGAGAACGTAAACCGCAGCGTGTTCGCCAGCGGGTGCGTGTCCTCGATCGTATTGATGTAGCTGAAATCGAAGCCGTACATGTCGTAGCGAAGGCCGGCACCAAAGGTGGCAAAGCGGCGGTTGCCGCCGGCGGCTGTTTCGGTGAAGTAGCCGGCTCGGAGCGCCACGAGCTTCTCGTACCAGTACTCCAGGCCCATGGACCACTCCACGCCCTTGCCGTTGCCCCAGGCCGTGGCCAGCGACTTCGGCACCGGATCAACTTCGTTGATGCTCGGGCGGTTCACCAGCAGCTTGGTCATGTCCACAGCGGCGGTAAGGCTGTTGAACTCGTCCTCAACCAGATGCAGGCCCAGCCCAAGGCGCAGCGTGGTTGGCAGCGGATCGGCCTGCTGAATATCCACATAGTGAATCTTCGGGCCGATGTTCGCCAGGTTGGCGCCCACGCTCAGGAAATCCTCGGGCAAGCCCCAATCGGTCTTCGGTGTCCAGAGCGTGCCGATATCGAACGCAACGCTGCGGCCGATGCCTGGCTTCTCGTTGCCAACGTTGACGCTGGAGAGGTTGGACTGGATGTAGCGTGCCTGGATGCCGAAACCGATGTCGTCGTCGATCATGGTGGAGTACCCGGCGCCGATGGCGAACTCCAGCGAGCGGAACTTCTGGCCCTGCTGGCCGGACTCGAATGTCTGCTGGAACTCACCGAGATCAAGGAACACGATGTGCCCGTTGATTGTGCCGTTGAGATCGTCGACGTACGTGGAGGCGTTGAGATAGCTATAGTGAAGATCCGCATTGAACTGCGGAAGCCACTTGGAGTATGTGACGCTGACCTGGGTATGCTTCTGGTAGGCTAGGCCGCCAACATTGTAGAAGGTGGCGCTGATATCCTTGGCGGTGCCGGTGCCGGTTTCACCCATGCCACCGGTACGTGCATTCGGGGGAATGATGAGGAACGGAACCGCCGAACCTCCGGAGCCGCCCGAAACCTGCGCCGATGCCGAAATGGCCGCGCAGAGGAAAAGAGAAAGCGCCGGAAGAATCCGGCCATATGATGCTATCCGCATGGATATCGTCCTCATAGAAAATCGCCGAGCTGAAGATCGCATCGTTCCGAACAGGCAACACCAAACACGGCAACCCTCGATGGGCGGGTGAGAGGATTGCCATTTCTACCGGCTGGGAACGTCAAGCAAACGCTAGAATCGCGTGTACAGAGTCGCGAATTGATCGATATCGGCCTCTATGAGTTTAATGGGGAGCAATATAGCGGCACCCGAAACACCCGTACAAGGGATTTCTCCATGCCTGCTCCAAGGCTCGGGCGCACGATGGTACGCCCCATTGAACACAAACCCAGGCAGAGGGCGAAAGGTTACAACACCGCCCGCGCGTTGCGCCGATTCACCCCGCCACGCCGGCCGATCCAGGCCGACACGCGCATAAAACCCACGCAACATCGCGGCCCTTACAGCCAACCGTGCTCGCGGTACCATGTCACGGTGCCACGCACACCGTCCTCGATCGACACTCGCTGCTGGTACCCAAGATGCTCGCGGGCCTTGTCAACCGAGCAGATCCAGAATTGGCGTGTGATGTCGCGCCCCTTCTCGAAGTTGAACACCGGAGGCTTCTTCTGGAATCGGCCAAGGAAACCGCTGATGCCGGCGGCCAGATAGATAATCGCGTGCGGCACTCGCAGATGCCGGGCCTTGCTGCGCCCAAGCACCTTGGCGGTAATGGCCCCTACCTGCGGCCAGGTATAGAACATCTCCGAGCTGATGAAATATGTTTCGCCAACCGCCCGCGGGTTTTCGCCGGCAAGCACGAAGCCGCGCACCAGGTCCTCCACATGCACGAGGCTTATCAGCTTTTCGTTGAACCCGATAAGCGGCGCGATCCCCTTTGCCACCGTCGCGAAGAAGCGCAGGATCTCCGGATCGCGCGGCCCGTACACGGCCGGCGGGCGCACGATGGTAAGCGGAAGATCGCCCATCGACATCAGCACCTCCTGCTCGGCCGCCGCCTTGCTGGCGCCGTACGAGGTGATCGGATGGAACGACGCTTCCTCGGTTGTAGGATGCTCGGCATCGCTGGCCGGGCCAACAGCGGCCTGGCTGGACACATGAATCATCCGCTTCAGATCGGGATTGTACGCCTTGATCGCGTCGATCAGGTTTCGCGTGGCCAACTGATTGCCACGGAAGAACTCCGCACGGTTGCGCGCGGCGGTAAGGCCGGCCACGTGGTACACATAGTCCACACCGCTCACCGCGCCGCGCAACGACTCCGGATCGTCGAAGCTGCCATTCACGTACTCCACCGGAAGATGTTTCAGGAAACGGTTGTTCGAGCTGGAACGAACCAGCACCCGAAGCCCGTACCCGCGCGCGTGAAGCTGGTCGGCCAGATGGCTGCCGATAAAACCGGTGCCGCCGGTAATCAGTACGTTCATGAAGTCCTGAGGATTACGATCGCCCCGGGCATGCCGATGGGTGCCGGCTGCCGGGATTGGTCCAAACCACGAAGTTACTGATCGCGGCCCACAGGCCCACCACACAGCGGGCGATCTTTCGGCATCAGGATGTTTCACACCGCCCCGGCGGGCGGCGACGGAAGGGTGGCCTCCACGCCCTGAAACTCGAAGACCTTCGCGCCTGCCTGGCAGCAATGGTTTGGTGTATCATACAGAACGAGCGGCTGGTGATCGTGAAGCATTGCGGATAGCACGTGGCCGCACTCGTGGCACCGACGACCTTGATTGGCTCCTTGACTGGGAACAGATCGAATCGAGCAGCCAACAAGCGTCAAGATGCCAGAAGGTGCCGTTCGGAGTGTTCCGGGCGGGGCTTTGTTGCTTCCAATATGAAGGGTATGTTTGTGTTCAGTCTCGGTCGAAAGTTACTAGATGACATTCATTGATTGCCGTTTAAAACCATCGATGCCCGAAGACGCACCATCCGACTCGACGCCCAAGAAATTTGCCGTTGAACTTCATAATGAAGCCCAACAGGATAATGAAGTCCCATTCGCTATCCTTGCCTCAGTATTGAATGACATGCAGCAGGCGTTCTATCTCCTGGCGCTCCAGCATGAGAGACGGGATGTGCGTGAACGTGCACGCATCCCGGCTGAGATCGAAAAACGCTATGTATTGCGCGCGGCTATCCCGAACGAAGGGAGCTATGCCCAACCGGCCGTTTTGGGCGATCCGCATTCAGAGCTATTCGCTTCCGGGGACTTGGATGCTGTCTACTCAGGCTTCCGTGAATTCTCTTTAGCGATCGCCACTTCGGACTTTGGGAAACTTGAGACCATTGTTCCTGACAGGCAGATGCGCAGGCGCATCCTTGATCGATTTCGTTCGATGATTCCTAAACCTGGTACTGGTTGGGAACTACGCTTGAGATACGGACGCGAATATACGATCGAGCTTGGAAGGTCGGCGTACAATGCGGTCGCCGGGCTGCTCAAGCGCGCCGGACGTGATGCTATCACGACAAACGTCGTGACAGGTAAACTGGTGGCGATCGACTTCGACGCGCACGAAATCACGATGAAGTACCCTCCAACAAGGCGCGAATTCGTTTGTTATTATGATGAGTCCATCGAGGAACGACTCATCGACCAGCGCCGTGAGCTAATCCAGATTACAGGCTCGGTGACACTGGATGAAGATGACAGCCCGAAGAAGATCACTGATGTGGTTGATATCGTCGGTGTCGATCTCTCCCCATTCATATTGTCGGAATTTGAATCCGGGGATCGCGCTTTACGCTTTCGGCATCCGTTGGAAATCACCCCGACGCTCGACGATTCACAGCAAGTCTTCTGCCTTGAGTATGAACCTCTGGGCATTGATATGTATGCAAGCACGCGAGAGGAATTGGAAGTCTTGATATACGAGGAGTTAGACGTTCTCTGGCGCAACTACGCCATCGAAGATCCTAGGCATCTTTCCTTGGACGCACAGGAATTGCAGACGGAGTTATTAGCAGCAATTGAGGAGATAGATAATGCAACTTGATTCAAAGAAAGTCGCGAACGCAATCCTTTCCAAAGGCTTCAGGATTGACAATAGTCACCATCACTACTACATCTATCATACGATGGATGGCTTGCGCACCAGGGTGAGGACATATATCAGTCATGGCAGTAAAGGTGGCATTAATGACTACTTGGCGGGGCAAATGGCAAAGCAATGCAAACTGACCAAGCCGGAGTTTTTGGACTTGGTGAATTGCCCATTAAAGCAGGATGGTTACGAGCGGATCTTACGCGAAAAGCAAGCAATTGCACACCCTGGGTCAGAATGATTGGGTAGCTCGCGTTGCTGACCCCCTTCTTCCGCTTCTCTCCCCCCACACACAACCTTCGACTTCGGCACGTTTGGAATCATGCGCATGGCATCCTCAAACTGCTCGAACCCTTCGACGGAACATCGGGCGGCTTGCTGTTCGGTTCTCCCTGAGGGGTCTGCTTTACGAGCTTCGGCCCGGACTTCTTACTCGCCACGTGCAATCAACTCCTTCCAGGTTGAGACAGGTGATCTCTTCTCAACACAGGCACCCGGGCGGTCGGGTTCAATCGCGATCGATGAACATGCCGTCAACCTCGGCTCCTCCCTGATCTTCGCAAGGACTCCGGCCTGCATGGCGCGGATGCGATAGCGAACGGACCACGCGCTCCAAGCAAATCCGTCGGACTCCTGCCCTGCCTCACTCCTGCGCGCGATGGCACATCCGCTGGAAGCGGGCGCCCATCAGGTCGAACTCGAAGCCGCCATCGGGGCGTGTAAAACGCACCACCCCGCTTTCGCCCTTGTCGTCGGCAACGGCGTGGTGCAGGATGCGCAGGGCTTCGTCGCTGGCATCGATGTGCCCAAGCTCGGCCGCACGGCGATGAATCTCCACGCACAGGTCGCGAGCGGAAATCGAGCCCAGCTTGCGATAGCTCTCGAACTGCGCTTCGTCGAAGAACTGATCGCCGGTGCCCTGCTGCGGGAAGCAATCGTTCTCGGCCCGGTACTGCCGCACGTCGGCGCTCTCGGTATGGTTTACCGTGGGCTTGATAACGATGATGTAGGCATCGGGCTCGCGCGCCTCCCATGGGCGCGGATCGATCAACCATCCAAGCGCCTCGCGATGCGCGGCGGCATAACGGATCGTTCCCACGATGATGTGCCCGGCCGGCGAGTGCTCGGATGCCGATCGCCCGGCGCGGCCGTCCTCACCGCCGATCGCCAGATCGGGCAGGTCAAACTCGGCGCCGAAATCGATCCGGCAACGCCTGATCGCCTGGCCCAGATCGCTGAACGTGCGATGCGGGTCGGCGCCGCAATCCACAAACACGATGTACCGGCAACCGCGCTCAACCAGGGCATACAGCCCGGTGTTGTCGAAATGGCCGCCGTCGGTCAGGTACGAAAAGTTCGACAGGTCGTTCGTTTGCGACATGAACTCGCGAAGCATGTAGAACGGCCACATGCGCGCCTGCCGTTCGGCCCAATCCTCCTTGTGCGGCGTTGGCGCCCAGTATCCAAGGCGTACGTTGAAGAACGTCATCAGCATCGACAGCGCGGCCGACGGGGTCTGCGAGCCCATGATCGGGCTTGCCGCCGCGCCGGAGATGGCAACCGCCGTGCCCAGCGACATCCTGCCGCCCATGTATTTATCGGTTGGCCTGTAGCAGGTTCGCGCCGATCCGCAATACAGCTTCGATAACAGGAAGTGCGCGGCCGAGCGCTGGGCAATGGAAAGATCCTGGCCGCCGGTAAGGTTCAGCGTTGTGTTCACCAGATGGTAGGGCGCGCCATGCGAGCAGTTGTCCAGATCGCGCATCAGCACATCGTCACCATCCACGGCCTCGGTGATCTCCCGCCGCTGGATGCGGCGGCGCGGGTTGGACGCGCCGAGATACGCGCGGGTAAGCCGGGCCTTGTAGAACTCGTGCAGCGAAAGCGGATTGGGATCAACAATCCACCCGAACGCCAACTGCCAGCCGATCACCGCCCCCACCATCGCCAACGCGATATGCACGTTGAGCAATATCTCCGGGCTGTGCCCGATGCCGCGCAGCATCACCACCGACAGCGCCAGCAGCAGCCCGTACGCGGTGGCCGCAAGCAGAAGTGATTTCGTGTTGGATCCCTTCCCCCATGCGATCGCGAACACCACCACCACAAACGCGATGAACATCCCGATCAGCGCGCTGCCCAGCACCAACTGATCGTGCGGATTGAACACCGTGGTGGAGGTCGCGAAGGCAACAAGATCCGCGAGTCGGCCGTTGATGGTCGCAGCCAGCACAACGGCCAGCGCGACCGCCAGGGCAATGCCAACGCCCACCAGCACGATGACACCCGCCGGCGCGATACGCTGGGCCAGCATCCGTCGCCACGGCATCGCATGGAACTCCGGTTGGTTGTTCCGTACCGGGAACAGCCACAGGCCGGCGAGGATCACCCCGCCGAACAGTATCGCAAGCCCGAGCACCAGGCCCGGCATCGACACGAACGGCAGCTCCAGCCGACCCCCGGTTACCGCGTAACACACCATCAGCACCACAATCGCCAGAAACGATACGCGGAACAATCCGTGCTTCAGACGCTCGGAATCCGAACGCATTTCCGACCACGTGAAGAAGAAGCAAAGGATGGCGCACACGAACACCAGCCAGTTCAGCAGGCGCATGGTAAGGATGTCGGCCGGGTGCACATCCGAGCGCAGCGCCGGCAGCACCACCGAGGCGATCTTCTCCAGCACGATGTGCGCGCCCCAGGCCGAGGCCAGCGCCATCAGCAACACCACGGCCGGCGGCACCACCACGAACAACACGCGCGCGCCAAGCCCGTTGGCGGTCTCGGGGGCGCCCGCGCCGGCATCGGTGCCGCCGGCGGGCGAGGCCTTCATCGCCGCGATGGCCGCGCCCACCAACGTGGAGACAACCGCCACCCAGCCCGAGAAGGTTTTCCAGTAGTCGCCAATGCTGCCATCGCGGTAGCCAACAAACACGTAGTCCACCACCTCGTGGGCAAACCCGGCCACAATCAGAATCACCGAACCGATCACCAGCAGCCCCAGCAGCAGCGCGTGCCATCGCGTAAGGCGGTTGCGGCGCATCTCCTTGCGCCAAAGGGCGCGCGAGTCCGCATCGGCCCGGCTTGCGGCGCCCACATCACCAAGGTCCACACGGCGCGCATGCACCAGCATCACCACCGCGGCCAGCAGCCACAGGATAGGCCCCAGCCAATGCCCGCCGCGCACATTCCACCAGAACTCGGTGCCACGTTCCACGAAGGCCGGCAGGACGTTCCCGCCATCGGCGCTGACCAGCGTCATCGTGACGATCGTGACCAATCCGACAACGGCCGTCATGCCAATCAGCGGTTGCAGCCTGTCGCTTACACGGCGCTGTCCGCCGGTATCGTGCCCACCATTGCCCACCAGCATCCACGCGGCGCCCAGCACAATCAGCCAGCCGACAATCGGGAAACAGAACCAGAGAATCGCGCCAACGCGGTCAAGCAACACTGATGGTTGCGAGGCATCGTGACGAAACACACGGAACGCGCGGGCGGCGCTGTCCAACACCTTCGCATTGGTGCGCGCCACACGCTGAATCGCCTGTTCGCGTTCGGGGTCGGGCGGCACCGGTCCGGCGAACAGACTCCAGGGCCAGGAGCCTATCTGCTGTACCACAACCAATCCGGCATCCAACGGCGCGCGCAGCTCGGCACCAACACTATCCTGATGGCGATGTGGGAAGTTGGCCCGGGTAAGCGGGTGGACCATGAAGAAGAGCTGCGAAACCAACATCACCGCAACCAGGATCGGGATCAGCGCCATCCAGGTCAACGAAAGATTCCTGCGCACAACCGCAACCGCCCGCCATGTGTCGCCGCTCATCACCCCTTTCCGCGGGGTCAGGTAATTGGAGAACAACCGCAGGTGATGCACCGGATCGCGGCCGGCGCTCATCGCGCCCTCAACCACCGCACCCTGCCGCGATGCATGCCTGCCGCGAAGAACATACTCGTCCACGCGGTCCGGCTCGATACGCTCCGGCCCCGGGAACAGACCGCCGCTGATGGCGCCCCGGAACAACGCGCCGATAAACGCGCGGTTTGCGCGCGCCACGGCATTGCTTGTTGCGTGCTCCTCGCCGGGCGTTCCCTGCGTTGTCGCCGCCTGCACGGCACCCTCTGTTGCCTTGCTGTCCTTCATGGCCGCGGCCGATGCATCGGCTTCGGCCAGGGCATCAATCTCCGGCACGGATGCCTCGGTTCCGGACTCCGCGCCCGTGCCGGCATTCTCCAACGCGGGCTTGCCAACAACCGAGGCAACACCCGTGGAAAACACCAGGGCGCCGCCTTCAAGGGTTTGCAGCTTCACACCGAAACGCCCCGCGATCGCACGCCCGGCCACCGAGCCCTGCAATCCCTGAAGCACCTCCGGGTCCGAGGTCAACGGGCACGGATCGGCGATACGCTCGTTCAACACAGCGATGATCTGGCCGATGCAGTCATCATAGGATTCGCGCTCCCAATCGGGCCGCGCCACAAGCTTCCGCAGGGCATCGGCCAGCTTCGGGTTGGCGCGTTCGATCAACGGGAACAGCACGTTGGCCGGATCGCCCGCCACGGTACGGCCCGGCACAAGGCGCTCGATCATCAATGCGGGATCAACCACGTCGGCATGGGCAAGGGCGGCCACCCCCTGCTGGCGCGCTCGATCGCCGGCCGTGCGCGAAAGCCAGGCGCTCCACCATCCGCCGATGTAGCCGCCGCCGGACACCGTGGACAGGTAATCGAACATCGGCAGCAGACCGCATCGATGCAGGCCCTGCAATACACCCAGGCAGAACGTGGCGCTGCGAATGCCACCCCCGGAAAGGGCGATGCCCGCCAGCACCTGGCGAGGGTCGGGCGCCGAGGCAACATCACCTTCATCGCCGGCATCACGCACTGCACTGTAAAACGTGCGGCGTCGCCGTATCTCGTTGAGCTCCTGTTGAAACACATCGCCGAAGGTCAACGGGTCGGTATCAGAAGTTGACTGGTCGGCCGCTGGTGTATCGTTCGTGTTCATCTGCCTGAGTGTGGAGAGCGTGAGCAAGAATGTGACCAACCGAGCGGCGCGGACGCAGCAGGGTTGGCACAACACGGCACGGCGCCGCACGTGCGTAATCGCACGAACGCCGGACAGGATGGCAGCAGGGAGAAGAGTGGATCCTGTGGATCGGACCAGCAAATGTAGTCCGCAATGTGGCAAGATTCAAACACGATCGAGAGTCGAGCATCACAACTCGAGGATCGTGCATCGGGCGCATGGTGCGCCGATCGTATACAGCCGGGGGTTCAGCGCGCAACGGTCTCGCGCAGGGCCGGCAGCAGCCCGCGCAGCGATTCCTCGGCGATGCCGTTCAAGGCGGCGAAGACCGCAGGCACCGCAAGCGCGACCCCGGCCAATACCAGAACGCCGATAACCACGAACGCGGTGCGGCCCGGGCGCACATTGGGCGGCGCGGCCACCGGAGGCTCCATGTACATGGCGCTCAACAGGCGCAACGTGTAGCCCAGTGCCACAAGGCTGTTGACAACAATGGCCCCGGCAAGCCACACAAACCCCGGCCCGCCATCAACCACCGCGCCAACCAGCAACGCTCGGGCAAGGAAGCCGCCGGTAACCGGCACCGCCGCAAAGCCCAGCACGCAGATGGCCAGCATGGCGCCGAACATCGACGAGGAACGCCCCAGCCCGCGCACGTCCTCGATCTCGGCCGAGCCAAGCGCCTCGCCAACGCGCCGGACCGCCAGCAACGCGGCTAGGCCGAACACGACATACAGAACCAGGTTGGCCAGCAGCGCCGCCAGGCCGGCCGCGGTTCCGCCGGCCAACGCCGCAAGCATGTAGCCGCCGTGCGCAATGGTAATGTAGGCCAGCATCCGCCGAAGGTTGGTTTGCTGCAACGCGGCCAGATTGCCAAGCGACATGGTAAGCACCGCAAGGCCGGCAATGATGGGCGACCAATTGAACCCCTGCATCGACGCCGGGTACAGCGTAACCACAAATCGGGCGAACATCGCCAGCCCTGCCGCCTTGGAAGCAACCGCCACAAACGCTGCAACATCGGCCGGCGCCCCCTCGATCACGTCGGGAGCCCAGAAGTGGAACGGCGCAACGGCGGCCAGCGCCGCAATGCCAGCTACAACCATCAGGCTTGCCAGAGCAAGCGGATTGGCGAGCGTGTTCTCGGTGTTGGGCGCGCCAAGCAGCAATCCCAGTTCGGCGAAGTTGGTGGCGCCCAGCAGCCCGTACATCATCGCGATCCCCATGGCGGTAACGGCCAGCATCGCGCCGCCATGAACGGCGTACTTCATGGCCGCCTCGGCCGAGGCCGGGTCATCCCGGCGCGAGCCGATGGCAACCGCCGAGGCGACCATCACCAGGGCCAGCGCGGCGAACATCAGCAACAGATCGTTGGCGCCGCAGAGAATGTACAGGCCCAGACCAATCGGCGCCAGCATCAGGCTGCCGATTGCATTGCCCGGCTCGCGGGCTGGCACGGCGTCGCGGCGACGGAACGATACCAGCAGCACCGCGAGCGCGGCCAGGCCAACCAGTGCCTTTACCAGAATCGCCATCCCATCCACCACCACCATCCCGAACCCGTAGGGCTGCTCGCTGCCCTTGAACAACCACTCGGCGCCGAACGGATTGGTCCACTCGCCTTTCGGACCGCTACCGTACAGCAGGGCGTACTGTGTGCCAAGCAAAACAAGCGCCCCGACGTAGCCGGCAAGCACCACGCCACGCACGCCATTCTCCCACCTGCCGCGCGCGGCAAACGCAACACCCAGCGCCACCACAAACGCAACGGCAAGCGCCAGCTCCGGCAGAAAACCGCTCAGGCTGGCGGCGAAGTTCGATATGTCCAGATTCGGCTGCATTTCTTTTACGCGAACTCCGACATGGATGGCATCAATCCGACCACGCAACTAAATATTCGGCGGATCATGAACGCGGGCCGCACGCCGGGACGCTGACACCACGATACAACAATCCGGCACGGCATACGGTTGAACTGTCTGTTGCCTCAATGCAACATTGCCACAACCGCCCCGGCCTTCCACGCCAGCGCCGAGGCGATGGTTGTCATGGTGGGCATTGCAAGATCCAGCAACACCGACGGCCAGAATCCGAGCAGCAGAATCAGCGCAACCAGTGCAATGCCCGGCCACAGCTCGCTGCCACGAAGGCCGGAAAGCAGTGGCGCCCACTGGCGCGTGCGAGGCGTGCCGGCAAGCAGGTCGCGCATCATGCGGAACACTTGCGCGCCGTTCAGCATCAGGCCCACGATGCCAATACATGCCAGGGTGAGGATGGCCTCGTTCGAGAAGGCCCCAACCAGCACCAGCCACACCCCCCACCAGCCGGCAGTTCCGGGCAGGCCCAGCAGGCCGGCGCCGCACACGGCGGCAAGCACCGCAAAGCCCGGCATCAATTGCGCAAGCCCGCCGAACCCCGCAAGCGTGCGGCTTCCCACGCGGGCATCCAGCGCGCCAACCAGCGTCAGCAGCAGAACCGATAACAGCCCGTGCCCGATCATCGCGAATTGGGCCCCGGCAAGCCCCGCCGGCTGCATCGAAGCCACGCCAAGCAACACCAGCCCGCCGTGCGACACCGCGGTACACGCCACGATGCGGGTAAGATCGCGTTGCGAGAGCGCCAACAACGCGCCGTAGACCAACGCGCCCACGCCGGCAAACGCAAATGCCTGGGCCACAACGGGGCGCAGCAACTGGTCCGGGAAAAGCCCGCACACCACGCGCAGCATGCCATAGCCGCCCAGCGCCACCACGATGCCCAACAACACCATCGCCGCGGGTATCGGGGCCTGCTGAGCGGTATCGGCAAGCCACGTATGCAGCGGCACGGCGGCCATCAGGATCGCGAAGCCGAGCACGCAGCATGCAAAGGCCAGGCCGCGTGCGGCGCCCTCGCCCGCATCCCGCCTGCCGGGTGAAGCCGGGCCGCCCGCCTGATAGTTGGCAGGGTGGCTCAACTCCGGAATATCAATGGTGCGCACCGTGTTGCCGTGGCTTGCGACGCCCGAGGACTGCACCACCAGCACCGCGCCGAACAACACCAGCCCGACCGCGGCCGTTGCGGTGACGGCGAAACGTGTTGCAGCGCGCGAACGATCGGCCCGCCCGTGCCGGCCAATCAAGGCATACAGGGCCAGGACCACGGTGCACAGCGAAACGCCCAGCGAAAGGAAGTCCAGCGAGGCAAGGGCGCCAACCACGCCCGCGTTCAGCAACAACATCAGCGCCACGGCGCCTTTGGAAGCCCAATGCGGCCCGCCCGCCCTCCAGGCCGTAGCCACAAACAACACCACGGCCGCAAGCACCAGAAGCGGCGCGGACAGGCCGTCGAGCCCCAGATGCATGTTGAACCGCATCGGGCCGGCGAAGGAATGCTCAACACCAAACCAGGCATGGCGAACGGAGAACGCAACGCCCGCCCCCTGTTGTGGCGCTCCGTACATCCACGCCAACACGCCCGCTGCAACCAGTTGCACGGCGGCAACCCCCAGGCCAACACGCCGTGCCGCCACAACCGGCAGCAACGGCACCAGGGCCATCGCGGCAAGCGGCAGCACGATCACGGCGACAAGCAGGAGACCTGGCTCGATGAACAGCATGCCTGGGTTATCTGAAAAGGAAGAATAGCGCCATCACGACCGCAACCGAAAGGATCACGTAGAACTGCACGCTCCCGGTATGCAACTGCCGGGCAAGCAGCCCCAGAAACTGCACGGTGCCGGCAACGAAGCGCGAGCCACCGGCGAACACACGGAAGTCGAGGGTGCCGGCGGCGCGTGCCGTGCGTTGTGCCAATGCCCCAACCGCATTCAGGCTGCCGTCGGCGATGTTCTGCTCGAACCACGCCGCAGCGCGCGGAACGGCCATCGCCCGGCCGCGTTGTTCATCCACGCCATGCTGCCCGGCGCGCGCGCGCCGATACCCAAGCCAGAACCCGACAAGGCAGGCAACGGCCGGGATGCCCAGCACGGGCAAACCGTCGATACGAACCAATGGGTGGATCCCGAACGACCAGTCCGGAACACGTTCATGGAAAATCCGCCACTGCACCTGATTGTCGGGCGCCGGTTCATGGAAGTCTATTGCCCTCAGCTCGGCTTTGGCCTTGTCGAAGGCGCGATCGACCGGCCCAATGGAGACCAGCGAGGCGCATGCAACAACAAGCACAACCACCACGGGCAGG
Source organism: uncultured bacterium (assembly GCA_966128725.1). Classification (GTDB taxonomy): domain Bacteria; phylum Bacteroidota; class Ignavibacteria; order OLB7; family OLB7; genus JAFDZV01. The sequence continues at coordinate 34,158 of CBHYLN010000033.1, forward strand.
ACAAACGCCAACGCGGAACCGGCCGGCGACTGAGCGGCACCAGGTTGCGCATCACCGGCAGGAGCGTCACTGGCAGCAACATCACTGGCAGGAGCATCGTCCCAGATGCCGCGCAGGATCAGGCCACGATGATACGCCAGTACGGCCAGAACGAACACGATGGCCAGGCCGGCGAGCGCTGCAACCACACCCCCCGCGGACTGCCCGACAATAAGGCCGAGCCACACTGCCATGGAGTTCTCGCGCAGCACAACAACACCAATCAGCACGGCAACAAATCCGGCCGCGGCGGCAACCGATGCAGCACGCCGTGTAATGCCGGCGGCACGCGTATGGGCCGCCTGGCTGGCAAGCCCATCGATGCACACCATGGCAACACCCACGAAGATCAACTGCATGGCGGCGATGGTACCACCGAATCCCAGAACCATCACGGCCATCCCGGCAAACGCCGAGGCCGCAAGCCCGCGCAGCCGCGCACTGCCACGCGCGGCACAGGCAGCCAGGCCGGCAACAAGCGCGGTTGCCAGGCCCAGGCCCCAAAGCACGAGCCGTGCATCGCCGGCAAGCACGGGCAGGAACCGGATCAGCAGGAGAAGCCCGGCCATCGTGCCGGACATGGTGCGCTGAAGCGCCCCGAGGCGATCGCTGTCCCCGGCGATGAGCTGCCCCGCGAACGGCACAAGCCCGGCGCGCGTGGCGGCGGCGATTACCACGAGAAGGCCGGCAGCGGATACCAGCAGGCCGCTGCCAAACATCGCGGTGCCGGCATCAAAACGATTCAGGATCTCGCTGATCTGGTCGGTGCCGGCCATTGCAACCAGCAACGCCGAAGCAAGGATCAACGCGGAGTCGCCAACACGATCCACCAGGAACGCGCGCGCGCGCATGGGCGCCGAACCGGCATCGCCGCGCGGCGCAAGCAATCGCGCCGCGATGCCAAGCAACATCCACCACATCAGCAATTGCACCAACCCGCCAGCCAGCATCATGCCGTTCAGAGCGGCCGTGCTTACGCACAGCAATACGCCGGCGCGGGCATGCTCCGCGCGCGCATCGGGGTTGGCGCGCCCCAACGCCCACAGCCAGAGCTGCAACGCCAGGGCGATTACCGCGATGAGTAGCAACGATATGATGGTGTGCGCATGGGCCACAAGGCCCAGCGTTGCAGCCGACAATTCCGGCACGCGCCCTGCCCACGAACGGGCCGCGCCACCAATAACGCCGGCGCCGTGCGCCGCGCTCAACCACGGCACACTGTATTCCCGTACCTGGCCGGGTATCGCGCCACCGTCGCCGAACTCGGCGACGGTCAGCCACAGGAGAACGCCGGCACAGAGCGCGGCCATCACCACGGAGATGGTTTGGGCCGCGGCATATGGAACACCCGGACGCCCACCCACACCGCGCAGTGCGCGCCATGCGGCGAACTGCACCGTGCCCGCAACAAGCGGCACGATCAGCAGTGCAAGAAGCCCGACCAGTTGCCAGTCCATCTGGGCCATTGGGTGTAAGTGTCGTGGGTTGTCAGTCGCGAAGGGCGTCAGCTTCGTCCAGATTGGTCGTGGCAAAACGCCGGCGCAGGGCTCGCACGATTGCAACGGACACAACCGCGTGGCATGCCGCCAGCACGGCGCCAAGGATAGCGCCCGCCTGGCCGGTGAGCACGTGTGCCGGGCCACCGGTCCCGAAGCGTGAGAAGGCCACCATATCCACCGTTGCGGCCAGAAGCATCAGCTCGGTACCGATAAGCACGAACAGCCCATCGCGGCGCGCGATCATCGCGTACAGCCCCGCACCGAAAAGCAGTGCGCCCACGGTAAGCATGTGTGGAAGGCCGATGGGTGGAATCTGCATGGCGTTGGAATCCGCGTCAATCCTATTGTGGGGGCGCGGTGTTACTGATTGGATCGGCGCCGGAATGCCCGGCGCGCGCAACGAGCACCGTGCCGGCAATCGCAACAAGCACCACGGCAAGCACCACGATGCCGACAAGGGCAAGGTCGCCGCCGAGGATCGCCGCAATGGTATCGATGCCGCCGGAAGCGGCCGGCTGTGTGTTAAGGGTTGCCGTGCGCCAGGCCGGGACGGTCCATGCAACGGTCGCGAGCACCGAAACTACAGCGATCGCGGCGATCATGGCCGGCAGCCGGCGGCGCGATGGCGTATCGGCAACCGCGCGCGGATTTGAGCCGCGCCCAGCCAGGCCCGCGCGCACCAGCGCCCACAGGCAGCCGGCGCCGGCAACAATTTCCACCAGTCCCACGGCGACCGCATCGTACGCAATGAACAGCGCGCCCACGGCAACAAACGCCGCAGCCAGCCCAATGCCTGCACGCACAAGCCCCTGCGCGGTGCTGGCAACCAGCACCGCGCCAATCAGGCAGGCCACAATGATGTAGAAGAGGGTATCGGACATTGGTGAGCCGTGGATGCCGATGTTCGATCGTGACCCACGATGTGGGCCACCGCAGGCCGCGCCCGCGCGATGTTACTTGCCGAGCACGTCGAGCTTCTGCCGGAAGTGGCCGTACAGCTTGAACAGCACGATCGACGAAAGGCCCAGCACCGCGGCGGCAATCAGCATGTAATGGCTGTTCGCGCCTCCGGCGCTGGAATACGGGAAGTAGATGATACCGAGCGCCAGGGCACCAACCGCGTTGAAGGCTCCCATGATGAGAAATCCGGTGGCCGGGCTGGTCTTCTTCTGCTTAGTCACGAATCGGTCCAGTTGGAAGTTGATGATCGGGCTCCATGTGGCCCGGGAGAGAGGGACCGTGCCGAGGCCGGGCATGGGCGCCGGCCTGCGTTGCACAGTGTACTGCACCGGCAATTATACGAACCGTGGAAGCCGCATCAAATCAGAAGAAGCGGCGCGTTGCCGTTCGTTGCAGCCAGGCCACAAAAAAGCCCGGGCCGATCACAGTGGATCGGCCCGGGCATACTCAGATTGCGTTACCGCTGATCTCAGCCGTTGGCTTCGTCGCCGGCGGCCTCGGTTGCCTCGGCGGCAACGGGTTCGGTGGCAACCGGCTCGCTGGCCACGGCCTCATCGGCCACTGGTTCGCTGGCAGCCGATTCATCGGCCGGATGCTCCTCGATATCGGCATCGGGCACAATGATCTCCGCAACGCCGGCCGGGGCCGACTGCGGAACCGGGTGCAGACGGTAGTACTCCTCCTGCGCCTCCGGACCCTTCGTCTTCAAGGCCTCGACAACCGAAAGCACGATCTTCTTGGCTTCCTTGTCGAACTCGATGACCTTCAGCGGCAGGTTGTCGCCCACGCGGAAGTAGCTGGCGATGCTCTTGACCGGAGCAAACGCGAGCTGCGAGGTCGGCACGAATCCGTCGACACCGTGCGGCAGCTCAACCACCACACCCTTGTCGATGATGCGGACGATCTTGCCCTCGGTCTCCGAGCCCACGCGATACTCGTCGGTGAACTCCTCCCACGGGTTCGGGGTCACCTGCTTGTGGCCCAGCGAGATACGACGCTGTGCGGCGTCGATGCCGAGAATGAGCACCGGAAGTTCCTGGCCCTTCTTCACCATCTCGCCCGGATGGCGCAGCTTCTTGGTCCAGCTCAGGTCGCTGATGTGCACAAGGCCATCAACGCCCGGCTCGAGCTCAACAAACACGCCGAAGTTGGCGAGGTTGCGAACGATGCCGGTGTGGATCGAGCCCACCGGATACTTCTGCAACAGCGCATCCCACGGGTCCGGATCCAACTGCTTCATGCCAAGGGAGATCTTCTTCTCGCCCTTGTCCACGTTCAGCACCTGCACGTCGACCATCTGGCCCAGCGAGACCATCTGCGACGGATGCTTGATGTGCTGCGTCCACGACATTTCGGAGATGTGGATCAGGCCCTCGATGCCACGCTCGAGCTCGACGAACGCACCGTAGTCGGTAAGCGACACGACCTTGCCGGCAAGGCGCTGGCCAACGGTGAGCTTCTGCTCGATGTTCTCCCACGGATGCGGCGTAAGCTGCTTGAGGCCCAACGAGATGCGGCGACGCTCCTCGTCGAAGTCCAGCACGACCACGTTGATGGTCTCGTCCAGCTTGACCACTTCCGACGGATGGTTGACACGACCCCACGAGAGATCGGTGATGTGCACCAGGCCGTCGACGCCGCCGAGATCGACGAACACGCCGAAGTCGGTAATGGCCTTGACAACGCCCTCGAGCACGAGGCCCTTCTCCAGCTTGGCGAGAATCTCCTCGCGCTGGCCGGCGAGGTTCTCTTCCAAGAGAATCTTGTGCGAGACAACGACGTTTTCGTTCGGGTGATTGATCTTCACCACGCGGACGTCCATCTCACGATTGATAAGCGCGTCGAAATCGCGAACCGGGCGGACGTCGACCTGCGAACCGGGGAGGAAGGCCTCCACGCCGATGAGGTCCACAACCAAACCGCCCTTGATCCGGCGGACAACCTTGGCCTTGAGAACGTCCTGCGTCTCGTAGGCCTTCACAATCCGCTCCCAGATCCGCATGAAGTCCGCACGCTTGCGGCTGAGGATCAGCTTGCCGTCGGAGTCCTCCACCTTTTCGAGATACACCTCGACCTCGTCACCGGGCTTCAGGTCCTCAATGTTGTTGAACTCGTTGCGCGGCAGCACTCCTTCGGACTTGAAACCGATATCAATCGAAACTTCGTTATCGGTTATCTGAACGACACGCCCCTTGACGATCTCATGTTCGGTGATCTCGCCGAGCGTCCCCTCGTACATTTTTACCAGATCCGCATACTCAGCGGATGAGTAGTCGCTGTCGCGTTCGAAGCGCGAAACCTTGGTCCTGGTCGAGAGAATCCCTTCAGGCATGATTGCTCCTGTAGTTGTGACACATACCCGTAACTGCCCGATCGAATGAACGCTGTCCTTTCGAATGAAGCCAAAACCAGCGATCGAATCGTTATCTCCGTTCAACCTGGCTGCCGTATTCCGCAGGCCCATCACGGCTGGTGCGGCGGCGAACAGAGCGATTCAGCGTCGGTTCGGTTCCCCTTGACGCGGCGGAGGTGTATTCTGTGTGCACCTCACGTCCACAAGGGCGGGTAAAGGTATTGGAAAAGTGAAAGAATACTGTTCAACGGCAGCCGTTGGCTCCCCCCTCTGAAATCGGCCATGAGTCATGGTTCATTTTCGGGGAAGACTGCAAAGATACTACTGTGTGGATAAAACAGGCAAATCGTTGCGGAGTTGTTGTATATGCCCAAATTCTCTCCGTCGCGGGCAGGTTCCGGGGTGTGCATCCCCGCCGGGGGCCTGCCTGCTGGCCCGCAACCCGCCCGGCACGGCCGCCACGCCACTCACACCCGGAAACGGCATACAAACGATTACGGAAGGAGATCCCCCATGCTTTTGCAAATGATTTGCATCTGCGTAGTTTGTTGGCCCTATGTCGAACCAGACTGATCCCGTCAACCTCGATTCCGCGCTTCGCGAGCAGGGCTTGCGCGTTACGTCGGCCCGGCGCCGCGTGTTCGAGCTGTTGCATGCGCGCAACGAACCGCTTTCGGCCGCCGGCCTGGAATCCGGGTTGCGCGAATGTGGGGACGCGATCGATCTGGTGACGGTGTACAGAACGCTGGAAACACTGGAGCGTTGCGGATTGGTGGCGCGGGTGGATCGCCTGGCCGACGGCTGGCGTTACACGGTTCGGAATCGCCATCACGCACACTCAATCGTCTGCTCGGAGTGCGGCGACACCGCCCCACTGGATGTATGCGGTCTGAAACGCATGGAGCAGGAGCTGGAACAGACAACCGGTTTTTCAAACATCAGCCACGCGCTGCAATTCTACGGCACCTGCCCCGGCTGCAGGAAGTAGCAAACCATATATGTTGCACCATTCCCCACGATATCAACGGCTGCTGGATCGGTTCGGCGTCTCCGCCTCCACGATCTGCGCCATCCATTGCGCGGCGATGCCCTTTGTTATCAGCATCCTGCCGGCGATCGGCCTGGGATTCCTGGGCGGCCACCTGTTCGAACTGATCATGATCGGCACGTCGATCTCGATCGCCGCCATCAGCCTGGGCAGCTCGTACCGCGTGCATCGGCGATTGAACCCATTGATGATGATGGTCTCCGGCGCGCTGTTGCTGGTGTTCAACTTCGTGGGGCACGAATCGCATACCGAACTTGCCGAAACGCTCCATCCCTACCTGGCCGCGTTCGCCGGCCTGATGATCGCCAGCGCGCACTGGCTCAACATGCGGTTGTGCAAGCAGTGTGATGCATGCGATCACTCGCACGATCACGACGAAGCCGAGCATCAGGCGCACGATCACCATCACGCCACGACGCCCGAATACGAAGAGGTTGGCGCCTAGGGGCCAGTTGAAATACCCAAAAGCCCTCGGACTGTTCAACAACAGTCAGCTGCAAGGCGGCCAAACGGACGCGAATGAGGCGTCCTTCCGGACGTCGCAGTGAGCGGACGTGAAGGCCAACGCAGCAGATGGCGTTGTTCAACAGTCTGCTAGGGGCGCCGGCCAGCAAGGCAGATGATTCCCTCGTGTCAATTGCCCCGGCGCCGCTCCCGCCGATACACAGGCCCAACGCGCGGGCTGCTGCCCGGCCGGTGCGCCATCAAGCGACAGAAGCTCGGCCAGCGGGTAGGTAATCTCCAGCAACGCGCCGCCACCCGGCCGCAACCACACCTCCACCGCGCTGTCGGCAACCACGAACGTATCCAGCGGAACACGGGCGACGTTCCAAAGCGGAAGCCGGGTTGTGTCGGCCGCGATCTCGCGCACGCGCACCACCTGCCTGCGCCAGTGGGCGGCACGCCCCAGATTCAATTGCACAACCACCCGCCGCGACTCCGCCAGCGAATCCATCCGCGCACCTTCCTGCCCACCGGCCGCGATATCGCCTGGCCGCTCGAAACATCGCCGGTTAACAACATAGATATGGTCGGCGTCGCGCAGCGTATCGCGCGCTCCGGCAGCGGTGTAGCCGGGCGTGCGCTGAAACAACCCCAGCTCAACGTACGTGCGCTCCGGGGGATCGGCCACGCCGGCGCGGGAGTAGGCGCGCACGCCGCGCACGATCTCGGCTTGCGGTAGCGGCCGCGCCGGCACCTGGCCTGGATCGGTGTGCGGCCCGCTCGTGGTCGCATGCATGCTGTACGAATCGCGCCACCGCAACCGCGCAAGTTCCGGCCCAATCCGGGCCAGCCAACGATTGATCCACTTCAGCTCGCGCGTGCGAACGCCGTACCCCAGATAGAAATCCGGGAACAACACACGGGGTGTTCCTTCGGGATATCGCGGCGTGGGAACGTTGTCGGTTAGGGCGAACGTATCGGCGCGATCCAGCAGCGTATCGGCGGTGTACGGCCCGTTGGATCCCCAGGAATCATTCGAGCCAATCCACAGCGCGGGATTCGCCGGCGAGCGATACAGGTGATTGGTATAGTTGCCAAGCCAGTAATAATGGACGCCTCGCGCGCCATAGGCCAGCGACAGGTTCACCATCGCCCGCAGCTCGGCGGCTTCCGGCGCATGGCTCATCAGCGTATCCAGCGGATCGCCGGCCGCACGCACGCGCAGATGCAGTTCGCATGTGGTGAACACCGTGGCAATCATTCGGCGCCCGGTAGCGGGCGAGGCCTCGGCCGCGTCGCCCAGGCGGGTAACGGTGCCCCGGCACCAGCGCCC
>CBHYLN010000034.1:0-41733 GCA_966128725.1 uncultured bacterium
GCGCGATGTGGCGTTCCAGGCGATGACACTGGACTTCTGGCGCTCGTGCGATGCGATCTGTTCGCACGAGTTCTACGAGCTGGGCGGCTCGTACTGGTGCGGCAAGGCGCAGCCTGGGCAGGCGGCGCCGGTATCACACGGCAGCGCACCTGCGCGGTTCCGGAAGATCAACTTCATCAATACCGGGCGGAAGATGTAAGGTCGGATTATCGGTGATCCCGGCCCCGGATGTTCACGGCGCATCATTTTCTGCAATTCGATCGGTGTAGTAGTTATGCTGTCACGTACAGAAGCAAAGGCCATCGTTGAGAAGGCCATCGGTTTTTCGCACGCCGACGAAACGGAGGTTTCGTTGGGGATGTCCGGTCGCGGCAACCTGCGGTTTGCGCGCAACATCCCGACGACAACGGGGAAATCCACGGCGCTCTCGATAGATATCACATGCGTGTTCGGCAAGCGAATCGGTACGTATTCCACTACCAGCACCGATGCGGATTCGCTGGCGGCCGCGGTGCGCAAGGCCGAGGGACTGGCGCGATTGGCGCCGGAGAACCCGGAGTACATGCCGCGCCTGGGCGCGCAGACCTATGCCGAGTCCCCGGAATGGGATCAGGCCACGGCGTCGCTTGACCCCTCGGTGCGGGCGCGGATTGCCGGTGAGGCAATAGCGGCGGCCAGCGCTGCCGGTTTGCACGCGGCAGGCTTTTATCAGAATGGGGAATCGGTGGTGGCGCTTGGCAATTCGCGCGGGCTGTTCGGCTATCGGCGCGTTACCGACGCATCGTACACGGTTACGGCGCGCACCGAGAGCGGATCGGCGAGCGGCTGGGCCGGCACCGAATCGTTCCAGGCTTCGGCGGTGGATCACTCGGCGATCACGCGCACGGCAATCGCCAAGGCGGTTGCCTCGGCCAATCCCCGGCCGATCGAACCGGGCACGTATCCGGTGATCCTGGAACCGTCGGCCGTGGGCGACATGCTGAATCTGTACCGCTGGAATCTTGGGCGGCGCGCGGCCGATGAGGGCCGCAGTTATTACTCGGAGCCCGGCGGCGCCAACAAGATCGGCCAGAAGTTGTTCGACGATCGCGTGACCATCTATTCCGACCCGATGCACCCGCTGGTGCCATCCTCACCCTGGGGCGACGACGGGCTGCCGCTGGGGCGCACCGTGTGGGCCGAGCGCGGCGTGCAGCGCCAGCTTGCGGTAGGCCGTTACTGGGGCCAGAAGAACGGCCTTGCCGTGGTGCCGTACGGATCGAACATCATCATGGACGGCGAGGATCATTCGCTGGATGACCTTGTTGCCGCAACCGAGCGTGGCCTGCTGGTCACCAGCTTCTGGTACATCCGCCAGGTGGATCCCAAAACAATTCTCTTCACCGGGCTTACGCGCGACGGGGTGTTCCTCATCGAGAACGGAAAGATCAGCCATCCGGTGATCAATCTTCGCTGGAACGAAAGCCCGATCGCGGTGTTCCGCAACATCGAAATGATGTCGCGCCCGCAGCGCGTGGTGACACGCGAGGGGAACGAGCCGATGCTTGCGCCCGCGTTGAAAGTGAAGGAGTTCCATTTTACCAGCGTCTCCACATCAACCTGATTTGGCCAGCCTTGGCGGCCGATGCCCCATTACGAATCGCGTACGCTTCATGGAGAAAAACACACGTGTTACATCGGTGCTCACCGGCGCGGTGATCGTTGCCGCCCTTGGGTACTTCGTTGACATCTACGATCTGATCCTGTTCAGCATGGTGCGCAAGCCAAGCCTTGTTGAGCTTGGGCTAAGCGGCTCGGCGCTTACGGATGTTGGCGGCTGGCTGATGAGCGTGCAGATGTTCGGCATGCTTGCCGGCGGTATTCTCTGGGGCGTGCTGGGCGATCGGCGCGGCAGGCTTTCGGTGTTGTTCGGCTCCATCGTGATGTATTCGCTTGCCAACATCGCCAACGGGTTCGTGCACTCGGTGGAGGCGTACGCGTGGCTGCGCCTGATAGCAGGCATCGGCCTGGCCGGCGAGCTGGGGGCCGGCATCACGCTTGTAAGCGAGATCATGCACAAGGAGCGCCGTGGATACGGTACCACCGTTGTGGCCAGCGTGGGCCTGCTGGGCGCCATTGTTGCCTACTTCGTGTATGCCGAGTTCGGTTGGCGCAACGCGTACTTCATCGGCGGCGGCATGGGGCTGCTGCTGCTGGTGCTGCGCATCACGGTGTACGAGTCCGGCATGTTCACGCAGGTGAAGCAATCGGGCGTGTCGCGCGGCAACTTCCTCAGCTTCTTCACCAATCTCGATCGCTTCCTTCGGTATGTGCGCTGCATCCTGATCGGCGTGCCGCTGTGGTTCGTTGTGGGCATCCTGGTGTTCTATGCGTCGGAGTTCGGCACTGTTCTGCATATCGCGCCGGCGGTGGATTCCGGAACGGCCGTGATGCTGTGTTATGTGGGCCTTACCATCGGCGACATTGCCAGCGGGCTTATCAGCCAATACCTGCGCAGCCGCAAGCGTGTGGTGTTCCTGTTCCTGTGCGCGATGTCGGTATTGGTGGCCGTGTACCTCAGCGGGCTGGTTGTCACGCGCGATCTGTTCTATGTGCTCTCGGTGCTGCTGGGCATTTCGGCCGGGTACTGGGCGATGTTCGTTACCATCGCTTCCGAGCAGTTCGGCACCAACGTGCGCGCCACGGCCACCACCACGGTCCCGAATTTCGTGCGCGGTACGGTGCCGTTGCTGAACGCGGTGTTTCTGCCACTGCGCGAACAGATCGGCATGATCCCCACCGCCGGCATTCTTGCGGCGATGGTGCTGGCCGCTGCATTCCTTACGTTGCGAGGTCTGGAGGAAACGTTCGACAAGGATCTCGACTATCTTGAAGGGCATGGCTGACGCGTGCGGCGCGCACCAGCCGGTGACGCCCGGACGATGAGGGGTTGATTTGCATTTGCCGCCGGTTGCGCCCGAGCACCATGCATGGCGTTGTATACGGAGAAAGAAGAAGATGCGTCCCGTGGTTGCGATACTCATTCCAATACTGTTCCTGGCGGCGCATGCCATCCTGCCGGGCCAGGTCCGGTATGATGATTTCAGCAACACCGCCGGGTTGAACCTGGTTGGGGCCGCGGCGGTTGGCCCGGGCAACAGCGTGCGCCTTACGCCCTCGCAGCGCAATCAGGTGGGCGCCGTGTGGGCCAGCGACCAACAACTGGTCGGCAACGGATTTGTCACCGCATTCACGTTCACTATCTCGGCGCCCGGCGGCCTTACCGATGGCATAGCCAACGGCGGCGATGGCTTCGCGTTTGTGATTCAGAACGATACCGACACCGCGATCGGCTATGCAGGCGGCAGCATCGGCTACGACGGCATTCCCAAAAGCATCGCGGTGGAGTTTGATACCTGGGATGACGGATTTGCGCGCAACGGCGACCCGAACGGCAACCATGTATCGATCAACACGCGCGGCGACAAGCCGAACAGTTCCGACCACGGATGGTCCATCACATCAACCACCGGCATCCCAAACATTTCCGACGGGAACGTGCACCGCGCGGTGGTGCAGTACAGCAACAAGGTGCTCAGCATTTTTCTGGACGGATGTTCGTTGCCGGTGCTCGAGGCCGCCGTTGATCTCAACGCGCTTCTGAAACTGAATGGCGGGCGCGCATGGGTTGGGTTCACCGCCGCCACGCTTTCGGCCTGGGAGAATCATGATATCCGCAGTTGGCGGCTGGCCGGCGTGGGAACGATTCCGCAGGATACGGTGGTGCTGTGCAACGGCGACAGCGCAACCCTGCGCGTGCCCACGGTTGACGGCGATGTGACGTGGTCAACCGGCGCGCGGACACCATCGATCGTGGTGCGCAATTCCGGCGTGTATTCCGTTTCGGTGCGCGAGAACATGGGATGCCGCCAGATTGTCTACACGCGCCAGGTTGTGGTGCGCACGGTTCAGCTTGCGCATCCGGACATACAGGTAAGCCGCTCGCCGGATTTGTGCGAGGGTGAAAGCGTTACGCTTGATGCCGGTGTGGATGCCCCGGCGTACCTGTGGTCCACCGGCGAACGCACCCGCACGATTACCGTCGCCGCGCCGGGCACGTATTTCGTTGACGTATATGCGCCTGGCTGTACGGACCGGTCGGACCCATTGGAAGTGCGCGTGCGCCCGGCTCCGAAGCCCGTGATCCGTTCCATCGGGCCAATTGTGTTCTGCTCCGGCGACAGCACCACGTTGGACGCGGGCAGCGGATACGCGTCGTACCTGTGGTCCACCGGTGATACCAGCCGGTTCCTGCGCGTGGTTGATTCGGCCAGTTACTGGGTACGGGTCACCGATTCGGCGGGATGTTCCGGCACGTCGGCTCCGCTGCTGGTCCGCGTGGTTCGCGTTCCACAGCCTTCGATTGTTGTAAACGGCAGTGCCACGGTTTGCGAGGGCGACAGCGTTGTGCTCGAGGCCAGTATCGGCTACAACCGGTACGAGTGGTCCACCGGCGACACCGGGCAAGCACACGTTGTGCGCCAGAGCGGGCAGTACTGGGTGCGCGTGTTCACGGCCGAAGGGTGTTTCGGCACGTCGGCGCCATTTCAGGTGATCGTACAGGCGGCACCGTTGCCGGTGATTGGGGTGCAGGGCGCCACAAGCCTGTGCAATGGTGATTCGGTGGTGTTGCGCGCGCCTGCAGGGCAACGTGGATATCTGTGGTCCACGGGTGCCACCGCCGATTCCATCGTGGTGCGCGCGTCGGGCTCGTATACGGTGGAGGTTACCGACACCAATGGTTGCCGTGGCACCTCGCCGCCCGTGGATGTTTCCGTGGGCGGCACGCTGCGGCCGGTTATCACTGCCGTGGGCGCAACCAGCTTCTGCCAGGGCGACAGCCTGCGATTGGATGCCGAGCCCGGCTACGCGGAGTATCGTTGGAACACGGGCGCAACCTCGCGAAGCATCACGGTGGTGGCCTCCGGCAGCTACGATGTTTCGGTGCGCAGCAGCGGCGGTTGTGTTGGCACTTCGCCGCCAATTGTGGTAACGGTGCATCCATTGCCCGCGGCCCCTGTTGTTACCGAAAGTGGTGGCGTGCTCATGTGCACGCCCGCGGCAACCTATCAATGGTTGCTCAACGGTGCGCCAATTCCCGGTGCCAATTCCAACACGGTGCCGCTTCTTATCGAGGGAGACTACACCGTTGCCATTACCGACAGCAACGGCTGTGCTGCTGTTTCCGCCGCATACTCGTTCGCGCAGGCATCCACGGCCGTGTCGTTGTCGGATGTGTCGGCGCGGCCGGGCGAGCCGGTGCTGGTGGTGCTGCGCCTGGATAGCGCGACCGGGCTTACCGACGGGCGTGCGCGGCAGTTCAACGCGCGCGTACGATTCAACCGCACATTGCTGTTGCCAACGGGCGCCACGCCCCCCGGTGTTATCGACGCCGGCGACCGCGTGATCACGATCGCGGGCGAGCGGCCGCCCGGTGTTGTAGCCGGCGAGCTTGCGCGCCTGGAGTTCCTTGCAATGCTGGGTGATGCAGCAACCACGCCGTTGCTGCTGGAGCATTTTGAATGGGTGGCAAGCTCCGTGCCGGCAACCACGGGCAACGGCACGTTCAGCGTTCTGGGCCTGTGTACCCAGGGCGGCACCCGGTTGATTGATGCAACGGGGGCAACCGCGCTGAAAAGTATCCGGCCCAATCCTGCCTCCGGCCGTGTGGAGATCACCTCGCATGTTGCCGAGCAAGGCCTTATGCGCCTGGTGCTTGTGGACCGGCTGGGGCGGCAGGTGTGCGTGATAGCGCATGCCGAGCGTGTGCCCGGCACGTATGTTGACCAATTGGAAACGCGATCGCTGCCGGCCGGCGTATACGTCTGCGTTCTGGGTTCGGCCACCACACGCGCAACCGCGCCGCTTGTGATCGTCAGATAACGGCCGCGCATGCGCGCGGGCGCAAGCGAAGAAGCCTGCGAAAGGGTGAGTACTTTCGCAGGCTTCGTTGGATGTTCGGTCGTTACGTTCTCGTCGGGCCTTAACCGGGTCTCATCATCAGGAACATCCGCTTGGAAATCATCGCCGCCGAACCGAAGATGCCGATGCCGTCGCCGCGTACATTGCCCAGCAGCGGGTCGTACTGCGGGTTGCCGGTCCACTGCGTCATCTTGAACCACTTGATCATATTGTCGTCGGCCGCGTACACGTCCACCGTCTGCTCACCGTACCACTTGAAGATCGCCCACACAATCGGCGTGGAAGTCTTCGCGATGAAGGCCCAGCGGCTGAGATCGGTATCGTGCAGGTCGAACTTGTCGATGTCGGGATTCACCCGCATGTTCTTCTGTTCGGTTGGCGGGGTCAGATACCGGCCGTAGTCGGCGGTATCGGTTGCGCGCACGCTGATCAGGTATTCGATCGTGCTGGGCGTCCAGCTCAGGTCCAGCGAATCGGGCGGGTCCTTGTAGGCAGCGCTGGTCTTGTCCGGCAGCGTTACCGTGTCGCGCGGGGGGGCCACCCACGAAATGCGATTCGGCGTGCGGGTTTGCGCCGTGATCGTGCTGCCATCCTTGGTTGTAATCTCCAGCGTGTACAGCGTGTTGGGCTGTATAAGGGCCGTGCTGTCCGGGCAGTAGTACTCACCGTGCCCGTTTTCCTTCTTACGGAACTGTAGCTGGTACACGTGATCGTTGCCGGTAATCCGTACGGTTGCGTCGTCGACAATGCCCTTGGCAACCTTGAACGTATCGGTGACCGGCTGCGAGCGCGACAGTTGAATGTCGACGATCGGGTGGTCAACAATCAGGTAGCCCTGCACCACGTACTGCGGAACGTAGGGGTTTGTTGGTGCGTCCTCGCATCCGGTTGCCGTAATACCCACGGCAACAACGGCCAGTGCCAGCGCCACTCGAACCAGGCGTGAAATGTTCTTCATTGCTCTATATCTCCCGATTAAAATTTCACTTCGAGTGCCACCGACGGTATGATCGGCAGAAGGCGTACGTCCGTGACGGTCACCACTTCCTTGGTTGCGTCGTAGTAACGGAACCAGATGTCGCGCCGCGAATACACGTTGTAGATATCGATCAGCAGCCGGGCCGGAAGCCCGAACAGCGTTGTTGTATAGTTCGCGTTCACGTTCAACTGATGCGACGCCGGCAGGCGCAGGCCATAACGCTCGGCCGGAACCGTGACGTCCGTGCTGAGCCCGCCGTTCGGCAGGTCGGCCTGGAATCGGGATGTCACGCCCGTGTAGGATTGCCCGCTCTGCAACGAGAACGATGCGCCAATCTCCCAGCGGTCGTTGAGCTTATACTGCGCAACGATCTTCAGGTCGTGCCGACGGTCGTACTTCGGGCGGAATTCGCGGCCCTGGTTTACGCTGTCGAACTTGGCATTGATCCACCCAACCGCATAGCCAACCCAGCCGGTCAGGTCGCCCATCTTCTTCTGCAGAAAAACCTCGGCGCCATAGGCTGTACCGTTGCCGCTGTAGAAGATGTCGGCCACGTTCTTCGTGTCGGTGGCGAACTGGTTCACCTCGTTGATGTTGTAGAGCTTCTTGTAGTAGAAGTCGAAGTTGAGGTCGAACCCTTCCAGCGGCGAGGTCTCCACGCTGAAGATGTAGTGGTCGGAGCGGCCCGGCTTCACCGTGGAATCGGTGGGCAGCCAGGTGTCGAAGAACGAGAAATCCTGCAACGACGCCAGATGCAGATACTGATGGTAGATGCCCCAGGCGCCCTTGAACGCCAGGCCCTCGTTTACCTGATACCGAAGCGCAACGCGCGGATCGAACGTGTAGGTGTTGGCGATCTGCGCGTAGTTGACACGCGCGCCAAGCTGCAAGGCCAGTGCGTCGGTCATCTGAAGATTGCCCTGCAAGAATGCTGCATGCGCCCAGTCGCGCACGGTGAGGTTGGCCTGTGCGCTAGTCAGCGTGTCGGACTGCGATGTCGTATCGGCGCGGCCCGTGAAGTTCTTCAGGTAGTCGAAGATATAACGCGTGCTCTCGAAGCCGCCCTTCAGCGTCAGGTTCTGTGATGCAAACCACTCCACGCTCGCCTTTGCCGTGAAGTCGGTGATGATGTTCTTCACCTCGAACTTGAAGCCGGTCTGGTTGCCGTCGAATCCGTTGTTGTATCGGCTGCCGCTCAGGTTCACCACCGTGAACAGGTTGTCGCCAAACAGATGTGTCCACTTCAGCGATCCGGCGAAGTTGGAGATGCCGATGCCGAATTCCACATCATTGCCGTTCAGGCCCAGGTTGTCGGCGCTGTAAAAACCGCTGAGCGAGATGCGGTCGTTATCGGTGATGTCCTGCGTGATCTTGCCGTTGACATCCCAGAAGTTGAACGAGGGGAGCGGGTTCTCCTTGTCCTCGGGCAACAGACCCATCAGCAGATCCAGGTAGGTGCGGCGGCCGCCAACAAACCAGGAGCCATTGCCAAGCGGACCCTGCAACGTTGCGCGCGAGGAGATGGCGCCAAGCGATGCCACGCCCTCGAACTCGTTGCGGTTGCCGTCCTTCTGCGTAAGGTTCAACACGGCCGAAAGCCGGCCACCGAACTCGGCAGGGAATCCGCCCTTGATAAGGTCCACATCCTTGATGGCATCGGGGTTGAATGCCGAAAAGAAGCCGAGCAGATGCGAGGGATTATATACGGTGGAGCCGTCCAGCAGAACCAGGTTCTGATCGGGCGAGCCGCCGCGTATGTACAGGCCGCTGGAGATCTGCGATGAGGTGAGGATGCCCGGCATGTATTGCAATGCCCGGAACACATCGGCCTCGCCGCCAACGCGGAGTTGCTTCAATTGTTCAACCGGGATATTCACACGGCTGATATCGATCTGGCGTTTTTCCTCGTCGCGGTCGGCGGTCACCTTGATCTCGTTCGTCACCAGCGACTTCGGCTTCAGCGAGAACGTGATCTTCTTTGACTCGTTCGCGGAGAGCTCCACCGATACTTCAGCACGCTCGTATCCAACCGAGCTGATCAGCACCGTGTGCTTGCCGGTTGGCATTCCCTTGATCACGAAAAATCCACTCTTGTTGGTGAACGCGCCAAGCTTCGTGCCTTTCACGGTAAGCGTTGCGCCCACCACCGTCTCATTGTTGGTGCTGTCAACTACGTAACCGTTCAGAGTGGCTTCGCCGCCCGTCTGCGCGTGCGCCAGTATGCCCGGCGCAAGTAGTCCGCCCAGCATGAGAAGAAGGGTGAACAGCCTTCTCATGATTGTGTGTTGCATTGTCCTGCTCAATAGTTCATAGTGGGGCAGCGTCCCCGCTTTCAGAATTCGAAGCTGCCGGAGGTTGAGGCATGCGTACTCGGAAAATCAATCCCGGTTTCATGCGCCGTTCGATGATTGCAGATGATTACATCGGCACGGGGAAGGACGATCGACAGGCGGGGATATGCGATCGCTATCGTGGCCAGCCAGCCGCATGGGGCATCCGGAAGAAGGGGGGAGATGCATGGCTGGTGGCGTGTTCCGCGCACCGGTTCATCGGCATTACGCCAGCAAGACAGATAACGTGGCGATTATCGGACAGTCCCGCGCCGCAGATCTTGTATCAAATAGAACGTGCCACGCCACGATAATCCGCCGCGTATGGTTGTTATGATTGCCGACCGGATAAATGCGTAGGCGAACAGCGTCGTGGCCAGCGGATGCAGCAGGCCGATCCAACGGGGGAGATGGTGCGGGCGTGCGTTGATGGCGTAGGTGGCAACGATGACAAGGATTGCCGCCAGCGACAGCGCGATCACCGCCGGGCTTGGTGCGATAAACGGCAGCACGTACGGTGCGTTCAGGCCCACGATGCAACCCAGCGCCGCGCCCAGTGTGCGTATGTAGCTGAAGTTGAGCCCGGCAAAGCCGCTGCGCTCCAGGCCGCGTATGGTATCGCGCACGCCGGCGCGCCATCGCACACTGACCTGATTGTCCGAATACGCCGCAACGGATTTCCCGCCATGCTTCTTCACGAGATACCCCAGCTTCAAATCGTCGGCGACCTCCAGGCGAAGCGGCGTGTGCCCGCCCATGCGTTCGTAGAACGATCGGCGGATCATGTTGAACGCGCCAACGCCCGCGAAGGCATGCTTCGATGGCGTCTCGATTGCCCACAGCCGGAACCCGATCGAAAAGGTCATCGTGAAAAACGAAAGCAGCGCGGCCTCGGCGTATCCATGCCACTTGAGCACCGGTATGAGCACCACGTGGTCGGCGCTGTGCGCCAATGCGAACGCGGCGGCTGTGCGAAGCGCCGGTGGTGTGAACACCACATCGGCGTCGGTGAACAGGATCCATTCGCCGCGTGCCTGCTTGGCACCAACCCGCAATGCGTTGCACTTGCCCAGCCAGCCGGCCGGAAGCTCGGTTACGTGCAGAACGCGCAACTGGTTGGGGAACTCCAATGCCAGGCGATCCAGGATAGGCCCGGTGGCGTCGGTGGAGCGGTCGTTCACAACGATCAGCTCCATGGCCGGGTAGTCCAACGCCAGCATCGATCGGATGGCCGGCTCGATTTCTTCCGCTTCGTTCATCGCCGCCACGATCACGCTTACCGAGGGCAGTTGCCCATGCGTGGCCGGCGCGTTGCGTGCGCTGCGCATCCGGCGCTCCACAAGCACAACCAGCGCCAGCCAGACCAGCATCACCGCAAGCACAATGGCGGCATACAGTATCGGGATCATGGCGTGGGGTCCGTGGGATTGTCGGGTGCGACCGATGTGTGCGTGCCCGTGGGCGATGCGGAGTTCGCGGCCCAGAATCCGGAGATAAGCTCGGCCAGGCGATCGGGATGCTGCCACATCACAACGTGGCCGCCATCGTCAAATGTAAACTGCGACGCGCGGGGGAGAAGTTCCGCAAGGCGCTGGAAGTGCGCGAACGGCACAACGCGGTCGCGCGCGCATCCGACCAGCAGCACGGGCGGCACGGCCTGTTGTTGAAGCGCGGCCAGGCGTTCGGCGTAGCCGGCATAATCACATTGGCCTATCAGGCTGCTGGCGGCATGGATCAGGTCGGGCCGGTCGCCCTCGCGGGCAACTTCCTCCGATCGTTCCGGCGAGTACCCGGCGCCATAGCTGACATGGGTCCAGTTGCGTATGGCCCAGCGGCGCACGGCGCCCGGCGTTATACGCCACAGTCCCGATATCACGGGCACCATGCCGGGCAGGTACACCAGGCGTGCAATCGGAGGCAGGAGATGCGTCATGGGCGTGACGGCTATCAGCGTGCGCAGGCGATGCGGCACGGCCGCGCCAACGCAGAGTGCCAGCGCGCCGCCGAAGGAATGGCCTACAAGGTCGAACCGTTCCAGCCCCAGGTGATCGGCGAAGCGGATGATTGTCCCGGCCAGGTTAAGCAGCGCGTAGCCGGTGCGATCGCCGGGTGCCGGCGTTGCACCAAATCCGGGAAGGTCCAACGTGATAAGCGTGCGCTGGCCCTGAAGCCGTTCAACCAGCGGGCGCCATAACGACCGTGTTGCGGGATTGCCGTGCAGCATCAGCACGGGCGGGCCGCTTCCGTTGCGCGAATACGATATCTGATTGGCTGGGTAGGGCATGTGCTGCTTTGTAGTGGCGCAAGCTAGGTGATCGGCGCAACATGCGGAATGATCAAGCGTGCGGCACGTGATTGCCCGGCGCGATGCACCGCTGGCGGTACGGGCGCGCCGGTGGCATGTTGCGTGCGCGTTGGTTTGCCGCGCGGCGAGCGGCCGGTATGCGTGGTGTGATGATCGGGACTGAAAACGACGAAGCCCGAACCTGTATGGCCCGGGCCTCTGTGTGTTGTAGCGGGGACAGGACTTGAACCTGCAACCTTCGGGTTATGAGCCCGACGAGCTACCAATTGCTCCACCCCGCGATGTCAAGCCCTTGTCGAATTGGCGTGTGCCGTTCGGAAGGGAGAACAAACATACGCCGAGGGGCTCCGGTAGACAAGCGTTATTGTTACGCGCACATGATTTGTCACATCGCCCCGGGGATTGTAGGCGCGGTTTACGCCTCGCCGGGTGCCGAGGCATCGGCCGGCTCGGTGGTGTCGAAGGCGAAGAGTGCGTCGGCGAATTCCTCGGCATCGAACGGCTGAAGATCGTCGATGCCCTCGCCCACACCGATGTAGCGCACCGGGATGCTGAGCGTGTTGGCGATGGCGATCACCACGCCGCCCTTGGCGGTGCCATCCAGCTTGGTGAGCACCAGGCCGGTGATCGGCACCGAGCGTGTGAACTCCTGCGCCTGCTGTATCGCGTTCTGCCCGGTGGTGGCATCCAGCACCAGGAAGACCTCGTTGGGCGCGTAGTCGCACAGCTTCTGCATCACGCGCGAGATCTTCTGCAGCTCGGCCATCAGGTTGGATTTGTTGTGCAAGCGGCCGGCGGTGTCGATGATCACAACGTCGGCATCGCGCGAAAGCGCGGCGCTCACCGCGTCGTAGGCAACGGCGGCGGGATCGGCGCCCTGTCCCTGCCCAACGATCTCCACCTCGGCGCGCTGCGCCCAGATCTCCAACTGCTCGTTGGCCGCCGCACGGAAGGTATCGGCGGCGCCGATCAGCACCTTGTAGCCGGCGTTGCGGTAGTTGTAGGCCAGCTTGCCGATGGTGGTTGTCTTGCCAACCCCGTTGACGCCCACAACCATGATCACGTACGGCTTGCGTTCGGCCGGCAGCTTGTAGATCCGGTCGTTCTCGGCCGATGGCGACTTCGCCAGCAGCGTGCCTATTTCCTCACGCAGCAGGCGGCCAAGATGGTGGGCATCGGAGAAGCCTTCGCTGCGGACGCGTTCGCGCAGGCGATCGCTGATCTGAATCGTGGTATCGGCGCCCACGTCGGCCATGATCAGCGCTTCCTCCAGCTCGTCGAGCAGCGCGTCGTCGATCTTCCGATTCTGCCGCGCCGCCGCGCCGATCTTCTCGGCGATGCCTTCGCGTGTGCGGGCAAGGCCTTCCTTCAAGCGATCGTAGCGAAGGTTCTGCACGGTCTCGCGGATCGAGGTTTTAGTCTCCTCGATCGCCTCCTTCACCTTGCCTTTGATCTTATCGAACAATCCCATGATGTATCATCCAAAGAAAGAGAAAACGTTGCCATTGCGGCCGTTGCCCACGCCGCCCGCTCGGGCATGATACGCCAAACGCTGCCGCAATCTGGTTGCAGCTTGTAGGCACAGCGGGCTCTTGCCGGCGGGCGGGCCTGCCAAGCGCATTACGAGCCGATGGCCGTGCGCGGTGCGCGGAACTCACGCACCCCACGCGCGGCGTAGATGCACAGGGAGATTGCCAGCAACCCCAGCGAAGCGGCCATCATCGCATCGATCACGGTCTGCGCCACGTTCAGGATTATCAGCAGCAGCGTGGTGGAAAGCACGAGCACGGCGATCTTCCCCGGATAGTTGGAAGGAAGCACGCGGCCGGTACGGCGCTCCACAAGGATGCCGCCAACAAGGATCAACACATCACGGCCCAGCACAACGGCCACGATCCACGGCGCCAGCATTCCCTTCACCAGAAGCATCACAACGGCAACACCCACGAACACCTTGTCGGCCAGGGGATCCAGAATCTTTCCCAGATCCGACACCTCGTTGCGTCTGCGCGCCAGGTACCCGTCCAGCACGTCGGTAACGGCGGCCAGCACGCATACCGCCGCCGAGGCGATGCGCATATCGTTCGCCAGGAAAAACCACACCGGCAGAACAAGCACCATCCGCAACGCCGATAACGCGTTCGACAATGTCCAGCGCAGGTTCAGCGCGGCAGAAGCCTTGTGATCGATCTGCATGAAGTCGGTTGTTCGGTATTGACTGCCGCCGGAGCTATTCCGTGAAGACGTACTTGACGCTGGTTACCGCGGCCTGCACGCCAACAACACCCACCTGCATGTTGCGGGCGTATTTGGCGAATGCCGCAGCAACCGCATCCTTGGTTACGCTGTTGATGGCGTTCAGGCTGTAGGCGAAACGCCAGTCGCCGGCATTGCGTTGCGCGCTGTAGATGGCGTTGGCAACGCCGTCGTTGGTCATCTGCCGTGTGTAATACGCGGTGATGAATACCTGGCGCGAATCGTTCAGGTCCGTTTCGTCGATCTCGCCGCGCTTCATCCTGGCAAGCTCCTGATACATCAGCACGATCGATGAATCCGGATTGGTGCTACTGACGCTCAGCACGCCGCGGGATTGCCCAAGCGTGGAGGCCAGGAATGCGCCAGGCGCGTATGTAAGGTTCCGTTTGGTGCGCAGCTCCTCGAACAGGATGTTCCGCAGGTGGCTCAGGCCAATCTGCAGTGCCCAGTAATCGGGCTCGCCGGCACGCGGGCCAACAAACGAGCTTGTCACATACGTGGTGGGCGTCTTGCGGTCGATCACGTTCACCGTTGGTGATGCGCTGGCGGCCAGTGCCGGGATCTGCGGGCGGCTGAACGAGCCGGCAGGCACGCCGGCCAGCAGCGCCAGCTTCTTGCGCACATCGGCCTGCGATATGTTCCCCACGATCACGATCAGCATGCGTGAGCGCTCGGTAACACGCTTCAGGAACGCGCTGATGGTGGCAAGGTCGATCCGTTCCACATCGGGCTCGTGTACGATCTTGCCTAGCACGGGATTGCCAAGCTTTATCAGGCTGTCGGAAATGAAGCTGGCGTATCCCTCGGGGTTTGCGATGCGGCGCTTTACATCGGTAACGCGACGCTGCATGATGTTCTTGAACTCCACCTGGTCGGTGGCCGGCGCCACGATCAACGAGGCCAGCATATCCCAGGCTTTATCGAAGTTGGGCCGGGTGGCGGTCATCGAATACGTGATCCCGCGGAGGTCTCCGTTGCCCGAGAGCTGCGTCGAGGTTTCGAACAGGAATCGGCGAAGCGCGTCCTTCGGATATTTCTGCGAGCCGCTGGAGGTTACCACATCGGCCGCGAAATCGGCCAGCGCGGGGTTGTCCGTTTCACCTGATGCGATGCCGCCATCCAGACCGATCACCACCGATACAAGCTGGTTGTAGGCCGGCGCCATGATCACATGAATGCCGCCAACATCGAACGATGTTACCTGTGAGGCCGGATCGGCCGTGGTGCTTCTGCCCTGAGCAATGGCGCGCCCGGAAGCCGATATCAAAACCGCCACAACCGCAATCGCGGCCATCGCGCGGGATGCCCTTGGCCCCGCGGCCTGCAAGCGTGTTGTTACCATGTCAGTACCTCCTGGGTAACGTTGATCTTATCAAGGGCCGCGCGATCGGCGCCGATGCCAACCACCATCGGTTGTTTGTACAGCCAGTTCGCGACGTAGTCCGAAACCTGCTTCGGGGTAACGTTGCGGACATTGCCCGCCAGGCGGAGGTAATAATCCAGCGAAACCATGCTCCACCATCGCGACGATGTCCCGATCGCGAAGCTCTGCGGATTGTCCTGCTCGAAGAGGCGTTCGTTGTCCACAACCCGCTTGGCGGTGGCGATCTCCTGATCGGTGAAGTACCCTGGGCGGCTCATGGCGGCAAGCTCCTGCTTCAGGATCGCCAGCGCCGGCGCTACTTTTTCCGCCGAGGTCCGCAGGTAGAAGCTGTATGTGCCCACATTCTGCCCGATGCCGTAGCCCTGGCGCATGTTGGTGATAACACCGCTGTCGACAAGCCGCTGGTACAGCCGCGTGGTGGGCTGATCGAGCAGCGTGGACAGCAGGAGCGCGGCGTACGGTGTCAGTTGATCCTTGCCCACGCTGGGCGCGCGGAAATGCATGCGCACATCAACATCCGGCAGCTTGGCCTCGCGGATCACCAGCTTCGGGGCCATCGGCGGGAACGCCGGCGCATTGTATGCCGGGAACGGCGCCGGGCCGCGCTTCCAATCGCCCAGATATCGCTTGGCCAGATCGAAGACCACGGCGGGTTTGATATCGCCCGACACAATCAGGGCGGCATTGTTGGGCAGATAGAACAGATCCTTGATAAGGCGCATCTGATCGGTGGTGGCGGTCTTGATCACCTGGCGCTGCCCCAGCGGCTGCTTGCGGCTTACGTACGGCATCCACATCGCCGAATCGATGGCGTAGTTCAGTGCGAACGTCGGCTGTGCCTCGTTACGGTCGAACTCGCCCAGCACAACCTCGCGCTCCTTCACAAGCTCCTCGTCCTTGAACAGCGGAGTTTTGATGGCGTTGGCCATGAACTGCGTGCCAGCGTCGAGGTTGCCGGAAGGGAGCGTGAAGTAATACACGACAACTTCCTGCGAGGTGTAGCCGTTGAAGACGATCCCAAGCTCGCGGATCTTCTTCATGAACTGTTCCTGCGACGGAAGTGCGGCGTTCGCCTTGAAGAACATGTGTTCGTACAGGTGCGAAAGGCCGGCGTAATCGTCCGGTTCGGTGAAGGCGCCGTTGCGAACGGCGATGCTGATGGTAACCAGCGGCACCGTGTGGTTTTCGATCGCCACCACTTCCAGGCCGTTGTCGAGCTTCATTGTCTTGTACGGCGAACTCTGCGCCCGGGCCGACACCGTGCCAATCAACGCCGCCAACGCCGCGCATGCACCCAGTGTGATACTGTGTCGAAGGTTGATTCCGTTCATAACCGCATCCATCGGTTTGTGACTTGGGGGGCAGCGTTTGCCGCGGCATGCAGCCGCCAGCGTGCGCAACACTTGGCATGCAGGCCCATGCCACGCAGTAGGTCGGTGCCTATGCGCGGTCGCCAAACAGGGCCGTGCCAACGCGAACCAGCGTGGCACCTTCCTCGATCGCGACTTCGAAGTCGCCGGTCATTCCCATCGACAGGTGGGGCAATTGCATGCCGAGGTCGTGTTCGATACGATTGCGAAGCTCGCGAAGGCCGCGAAACATGGGCCGCAGGGCTTCGGCGTCGTCCAGAAAGGCGGCGATGGTCATCAGCCCTTCCAGGCGCACGTTGCCCAGCGCGGAAACAGCGCGCGCCAGCGCCGGGGCGTCGGCCGGGGCTGTTCCGAACTTCGACGGTTCGCCCGAGGTATTCACCTGCACCAGCACGCCGACAACCCGGTTATGAATGCGCGCCTGATTGTCGATTTCGATTGCCAGGCGTTCGGAGTCGACGCTGTGGATCATCCGCACGAACGGCACCACCAGGCGGGCCTTGTTCCGTTGCAGGTGGCCGATCATGTGCCAGTTCACCAGCGAGCCAAGCTCGGCGTGTTTGGCGGCAAGCTCCTGCACGTAGTTCTCGCCGATCTCCGTGATGCCTGCCTGTGCGGCGGCGCGTACAACGGCGGCCGGCTTTGTCTTCGTCACGCCGATCACCGTTACGCTGGCCGGATCCCGGCCAACGCGCGCGCATGCGGCGTGTGCACGATGCGTGATCGCGGCATACCGTTCGGCGATGCGTGCTGCGTTGTTGGATTCGGAGCTGTCCGATTGGTCGGGCGTGTTCATGCGTTACCGTTGGTCCGGCGCGGCGTGCGGCGCATGGCGGCTCAGTAGCCTACCTCGTCAAGCCGCTCCTTCAAGTCGCCCAGAAAAATGTTCGTGGATTCGCCGTAGTAGGCAGCATTCGGCAACAGCACGATCGAGCCGAACGTTGCCGGCTTCGTGCGGTCGAAATTCTGGCTCGTGGTCATCGAGGTAACCTGCTCCGGGCGGTATGGGTTGTCCACGTCGTGTACAACCACGTTCAGGCCGAACTGGGCCGGCTCGTTATCCTCGATTGGCAATGCGGTAAAGCCGAACAGGCCGAAGGGCACCCGCAGCTTGATGGTATAACCGCTGTCGGCACGGGCGGCCACCGCCTTGATGGTTTTTGCCGCGCCACGCTGCCCTTCGTCCAGGTTGTTCGAGCTCGACAGACGCACGCGCGCCTGCTGGTCGGCGAAATCGCCCAACGCGATGGTCATCGCGTAGATATTCGAGTCCGTGCGCATGCGGAAGTCGCGCGCGCGGCGCCCCACGCGGAATCGATCGCCAAGCGAGTACATGTCCAGCCATATCTCCAGGCGATCGGCCGTGGTGTCAACATTGTTCAGCCCGGTGGGGATAACCTCGTCATCGCGCACGAAGATGTTGAAGTAAAGGAAGTCCTTGTCGTAGGCAGCGCGAACATTCAACGCCAGATCGCTTTCGCCGCCCCAGTAATAGCTCCCGCGCAGGATGTAGCGGGTGAGCGCGGCGCGTGCGGTGGCCTGGTAACCGCTGGTGACATCACGGCCACGATTGTAGCAGGGCGTTGTCAGGAAGTCCGAGCGGAACACCACGGCCGTGTCGGTTGTGTTGATGTAGCGCTCGTAGCCTTCAAGCGTCTGGAAGTTGCGATAGGTTTCGTACGTAAGGTTCCCCTGCTGAGTCGTGGTGAATCGGTCAACCATCATTACCACGCCCGAGCGATACCTGTAGCCCTGAATCTCCCAGTTAAATTCCTTCAACTTGCGGGTCATGTATACGTTGCCCTGCGAGATGGCCACGCCGACCTCGATCGGCAGCTCCACGAAGTCGACCGTGGACTGCTTGATCAGGCGCAGCATTCCTTCATCGTCCACGAAGAAGAAGACGTTCATTCGCTTGCGCCCGTCGTTCTTCAACCGGATCACGAGCGCCAGATCGTTGGCTCCGTCGCCGGTGTAATCGCCAACGTCGTAGCCCCAGACATCGTACGCCGACTGTGGGAGTGCGTCGCGCACATCCTTTACCAGCTCAGGCGCGAAGTATGGATCGATGCTCCGTGCGAGCGAGTCGAACGTAATCGGTGATTGCGCGTTGGCAGGCCGCGCAAGCGCAAGCCCAACGAGGATAACGGGGAAGAGTATCAGAAACCGCATGACCGCTAAGTTAGGTCGGTTCGTACTGTCTGGCAACGAACACCGCGCATCGGCGGCATTGATTTCCCGTTCGGGTGCCCCGCGGCGCTTTCTTCGATCTTGCCGTAAGCCCGGCGGTGGTCGCTGGTGCCGGGCTGTGTGGGGTGCGGTGGCCGAGCCATGTATATCCAGCATGCATGCCCATGAGGTGCCTGCCGGGCAGTGCCCGATCGGCGCCACGGGTGGGATTTCCCTGTATCGAATGTAACTTCGTCCCTCACGGACACCAGCGGCCGCCTACGCGCCAATTCCAAAACAACAGCTTACGGTGAACAGAACAACCACGCGATTTGCACTCGACCGTACCCCGCCGACGTGGGTGCTTCTGGTTCTCAGCGGAATCCTGCTTGGGATGGCCTATCCGCCCAATCCGGTCGGCCTGCTTGGTTCGATCGGCCTGGTGCCGCTGCTGATTGCGCTGGAGCGCACCAGATCCATCCGTACCGCCATGCGCTGGAGCTATGTCACCATGCTCCTGTTCTCGGCGATATCAAGCTGGTGGATCGGCAGTTGGCAGGCGCGGGCCGATAAGTTCCTGATGATCAGTTGCGTGCTGCTGATCATCATCCACCCACTTTTTTTCGTACTGCCGATGGTGCTGTACAAGTGGGTTCGCAACCGCACCTCGCGATATGTCGCGCTGCTGTTTCTTCCGTTCCTGTGGTGTGCGGGTGAATACCTTCATGCCCTGGGCGACGCCAGTTATCCGTGGCTGACGTTGGGCAACACGCAGACGTACAACCTGTACTATATCCAGTTCATCGAGTTCACCGGCATCTGGGGGCTCAGCTTCCTGCTGCTGCTCCAGAACGTTGTGTTCGGCGGAATGTTGCTGGCGTTGGATGAAGGCGAAACCGCGCAACGACGCGTGTTCCGGATTGGCGGCGGTCTGCTGGCGCTTACGCTGGTGCCGCCGTTCATATATGGCTTCATTGCCCTTGGGCAGGCGGAATCCGCCCGGCCGCCGAAGTCGTCGATGCTGACGGTGACGGTTGTGCAACCGAATGTGGACCCATGGGAGAAATGGAACACCGCCGATACCACCGATCACATTCGATTAAGCGGAGACCTTTCGCTTGCGGCCAAGCGGAAGAAGCCGGCCGACATGTACCTGTGGGTGGAGACGGCCGTGCCACAGCCGGTGACGATGCCGGGCTACGAAGGGGAGTACCAGCGCTGGCGGGCCATGGTGGATTCCATTGGTGTTCCGGTGCTCACCGGTTTCCCGGACTACGTGGAGTACCACGACCGCGCCTCAACGCCGCCGAGCAGCAAGAAAAGCATTCGTGCGGTCGGGAACGGGTTCGACACGCTGTTCTACGATCACTTCAATTCGGCCGGGTTGTTCGTGCCGCACCGCGGGTTGGTGGGGGCCTACCACAAGATGCAGTTGGTGCCGTTTGGCGAACGCATTCCGTTCGTGGACAACTTCCCGTGGTTGATCTCGATGCTGAGCTGGGATGTCGGGATTTCAACGTGGGGCAAGGGGACCTCGATTGCCACCATGCGCGTTCCGTTTGGTGATACAAGCACGTTGGCCGCCTCGGTGGTCTGTTTCGAGAGCGTGTATCCGAACATGGTGCGGAAGTTCGTGGACAGCGGCGCCAACTTCCTGACGATCATCACCAACGACGGCTGGTACATGGGGACGCCCGGGCCGTTGCAGCACGAGCGGTTCGCCATCATGCGCGCCATCGAGACCCGCCGATCCATTGCCCGAGCCGCGAACACCGGCATCAGCGGTTTCGTGACGCCGTACGGCGCGCTTGTCAACGAGACCGAGGAGAACCAGCGCACAACCACAACAGCATCCATCGAGCTGCGCGATGACCGGACGTTGTACGTGCGATGGGGCGACTGGTGGCCGCAGCTCTGCCTTGTTGTGACCGTTGCCATGGTGGGATACGCCGGCGTGCGCGGCTACGGCCGTACCCGCGGCTGACCCGTGCGCCGATAAAGCGCGCCGATCCGAGAGATGATCGTTGTCGGCAGCGGCAGGCGGGCATTGCCATGCCGGCATGCCCTGCGCGCACGGCCATGTATCCGTGCCGGCTGCATGCCCGTCGCCGACGCGGGGACCGGTCCGCTGAGCGCCTGGCGGGCTGTGCGGTGCGTCCGCTATCCGATACCACCACGCAGCGCAGCCATCCGGCTTCGTGTTGCTCCACCGTTCCAAACATTCCCGAGCCGTGAAGGGCGGTCACGGTAAGCGCTCACGATACGTTACGCCACAACCCTGGAACCCTTGCCGTTGCTGTGCGTCCTGACGTTGGCACACATCTTGAAACAGTGCTCGGTGTACCGCCGACCGCCGAATCCGGCGAGCACCCCACGCCGGATGGTGGCGGCTAACAATTGCGGTTGCCATGCCGTTGATCCGATACGATGCCGTACTGAATTCGATGAGGAGGGACGGATACGATGAATACGCTGAAGCTTGGGATTCTGATGATACTGGCGCTGGTGTTGGCCGCGTGTTCGGCTGATACGCCAACTCAGGTGGCCGGTGCCGACGACGACATGCTTGCACGGGTGGTGGCAGGCGTAGCGGGATATGAGAGCACGGGTTTTGCGGCCACGGTGAACGACCTCATCATCGTGGGCAATGGCGGAACCCTGCGTCCGGCCGCTGGGACGTTGGCGGTATCGACCGTTGTTGTAACCCACAGCGACTCGATCTTCGATCCAAGCACGCGTACGCAAATGCTGGCGTTGGCATGCCAACGCCAGCATGGCGATGTGGTGTCCGACTGGGATCTTCGCTACTCGGTTCGTTTTGCCGAACTGGTTCGTGGTACTCAGGGGTATCGGTTAACACATCCATTGGATGCCAAGACTTCGGTGGACGGCACGTTCCGATCCGGAACCATGGTGGCAAAGGGTACTTCCGGCGGCACCTTGAAGTTTCTCGATGCCCCGGCTTCGTCAACACGGTTCGAGGGCGAGTATCGGTGGCGCGGCGGGGTGACTTTCGGAGGGCAACAGGCCGAGCGATTTGATGACGTAAGCGTGGTGATAACCTCGGCCAGTGTGGCGGCCAGGCCGGCTGCCGAGCGCCAGGAAGCGCGCCTGGAGGGCAAGTGCGAGGTGACAGTCAGGGCAAACGGACCGGACGGGGTGGTTTCGCGCGCGGGCACGCTGACATTTGATGGCAGCGAGATTGCCGTGCTTGGTTTGGGCGGCCGCAGGTACGGTATCAACGTTCGCGAGGGGGTTATCAGCCGAACGCGGTGAACAACCGGGGCCACAGGGCCCTTCTTCCATAGATCGAGCGAATGCTCAAGCAAAGGCGGGTCGGTTTTCGACCCGCCTTTGCGCTTTTTGGAAAAAGATTTAGTATGTGTGGTGCTTGGCTCAAAGGATTATCTTTAATCCCTTATGTACGAACCCCTGTTGCACGCATTCTCGACGCTCGTCGGCTCCGCACATGGGTGGAAGCCGATTCGGAACGTTCGCAGGATCGTGATCTACAAACTGGACCACTTGGGCGATGTGCTGCTTGCCACGCCCGCGATTCGTGCTATCCGGCATCGATTTCCGCATGCTGAGATCAAGATCGTGGTAGGCGAGTGGAGCAAGCCGGTGCTGGAGAACAATCCGCACGTGGACGAGATTGTAGTGTACAACAGCAAGGAGTTCGCCCGTTACCCGTACACCGCGCACAAGTTTTCCGACCTCAAGCGTCAACTTGGTTCATGGAAGCCCGATCTGGTGATCGGGCTGCGCGACGATTGGCGAACGGTTACCAACTGGTTCTTCTCGCCCGCACGCCGCATCAACCGTGGCAAGGTTCATTTTCGGGAGTGGATCGAGCGCAAGCGGACCAATCAGCCGCACAGCCACGAGCTGAAGAGGTTGTGGGCCATTCTCCGTCCGCTTGGGATCGAGCCGGAGCCGGTGGACCGTTTGGAGTACCGCGTAACCGACCACGAGCGCAAGAGCGCTGCCGAGTTCATGATGGCCAATCGGATCGAAGGGCCGTTTGCGATCGTGCATGCGGGCACGTCGGTTCCGTTGAAGGAGTGGCCGCTTGACCGCCTGGCCGAAGCCGCCCGTTTTCTGGCAGCCCAGCACGGGCTGCAGATCGTGCTGATCGGCGCTCCGGAGGAAGTGGATCGCTCGGCCGATCTTGTGTCGCTGATTCGCGACCTGGCCCCGATAGATATCTCGGGGAAGCTCAGCCTGCGGATGACGGCCGCGTTGATGGAGCGCGCCTCGCTGTACCTGGGTTCCGACGGCGGGGCCATGCATGTTGCCTCGGCGGTTGGTGTGCCAACCGTTGGGCTGTTCGGGCCGGGCTCGTATCACATCTTCCGGCCTGTGGGCCGGCACGCAACCGCCATCTCGATGCTGTTCCCGTGCAGCCCCTGCACTATGATTACCTGCGTGCGTCCGCACGACACATGCATGCAGGCGATATCCGTTGATGATGTCATCGCCGAAACCGACAAGCTGATGGCGCGGGTTGCGCCATCAACCTCGCAGGCCGCGCTTTCGCATCAATCACCGCTGTAATCCGGCGAACCACCTCCGTACCCGTTCCATCCACGCGTTGCCAGCGGTGCCATGTTGCTGGCACCATGCCGGCACATAGCCGTTCCGTATCGCTATCGGCTGGCCCATAAACGCACGGCGCGCCCTCGCTTGGCAAGGGCGCGCCGTGGAAATTTGCTCTGTGCTACGGGGTGCTGTTGGGATCCGTTACTAGGCTATCCCTGAACCTTCACAACCTTGACGCTGGTAACGTAGCTGTCCTGCGAGAAGAGCGAGCAGATGTAGATGCCTGGAATTACCGGGATGCCGGATTCGTCCTTGCCGTCCCATGGAACCTGGTAGCGGCCTGCATCGTGTTCGCCCTCGAACAACGTCCGGATATGCTTGCCGAGAATGTCGTGAACGGCGATTCGGATATGCCCCGAACGCGGCATTGTAAGCTCGAACGTTGTGCCGATGGTAAACGGATTGGGAAACACCGCACGCATCGAGATCGCCGACGTGCTTGCGGGAAGTTCCGTGGGCACCACTGCTGGCAGGGCGATCGCCAGTGCCAGAAGCGTCGTTATCGTGAACAGTCTTGTTCTCATACTCACCTCGCTACGGGAATGTAGGCCAATTCATCAGCCCAAATATACACAGATCGGATCGATCGAAACAGATCCGTGGCCGGGGCGCCGGGTGCCCTGGTCGCGCGATTATCCAGCGCCGGGGGGGGGCGCAACGCACGGATCGCCGGCTTCGGATGCCGCCCGCCCTGCCGCATGCCGCGCGTGCCGTCCTCTGACTGGTTGGTTTCGGGTGCACACCCTGCCACGCCATCAGAACATCGTGGAATGGCCCCATGTACGTCTCGCGACCAGACTCGGATCGCCCTGCCCCCAGGGGGTCTGGCGGAAGCGGAGCTGCGCCGGCTTCCTTACGACGCGCAACCCGCCAGGATGTGTCGTGCGGCCAGCTTCTCGGTTGTGTTTTTCTTCGCCGGTTCAGCCATGCCAGCAGGCATGTCGGGTTCGTTCGCCCACCTTCCACGCGGGTCCCCTCACCGACGCACATGGGCGGTTGGCATTGTGTGTATGGGAACGTCTCACGCCATCAGAACATACTCCCGGCTACGGGAGGGCGCTCAACAGCCGCGCAGGCAGGGGGCCGTGTGCCTGTGGTATGTCCAAGGCGTGCCACGATGATCCGCAATTTGGCTGCCCTGAAATGGAAATGTTGATGGAGATCCGTCCGGAAAGTGCCGTGATTTATCGGGAACAAATAGCGGAAGTGTGCGACACCGACGTAGACCGCTGTGTCCGACTGCCGACCGTTTTTCGAGCGATTCCGTGACAGCGATGTCCGCGCGTTTCAGCGCGAAAATCATCCCCGAAAGGTTGGACTTCTTATCGAATTACATGCCACCTCGCCGCATGGATTTGTGCGGTCGCGGAGCCGTGTTTACTGGCCTCTACAGGGCAAATCAAAGCGGAAAACCCAGCATCAAAGCGCATGTAATCTTCGGTTTCGACGTTGCTTTAAAACAAACATTGGGCGTAGAAATTCATGCAACAGTCTATATATTGGGGCTTGAACATCGCCGGTGTTACTCATTCCGGCAAGCATGCGAAAATATCAGGAGCAGTACATGGCCGCAATCGCGTCAGGTGGATCTCGGCTCATCAGCGAATTCGCTTCGCAATTGATCTCCAAGATCGGTTCGATCTTCGAGGGCGTTTCAGCCAGCAGTCACCACCCCGCCGCTGAGTTTCCTCTCGATGGCGCAGATTATCTCTACGTTCTCTATGCTGCCAACGGCATGCCGTTGCGTATCGGTGCGATGCTCACGTCGACCGATCGCCGTCAGCGTGTAGCAATCGCCAAGGAAATTCACGATCTCGCTGTTGCCGGTATTGTTTCGTCATTCCGAGTTGTCGAACTCGATTCCGAGGAACTTGCCGCACAATTGGGTTCCCTGCTTCAGGATCTGTTCGGCTCGTCGCTGCTTCTCTCCGCGGTAGGCGCGCCGGCTCCGAAGCCTGGGCGCCCCAGCGGTGGTACGGCTGCCGCCCCTGCAAAGCGCCGTGGCCGTCCGCGCAAGAACCCTGAAGCCGCTGCCGCTCCTGCAGCCGCCGCACCGGCGAAGCGCCGTGGCCGTCCTCGTAAGAACGCTGAAGCCGCTGCTGCACCTGCAGCCGCCGCCCCTGCAAAGCGCCGTGGCCGTCCTCGCAAGAACGTTGAAGCCGCCGCCGCTCCTGAAGCTGCCGCACCGGCGAAGCGCCGTGGCCGTCCTCGCAAGAACGCTGAACCCGCTGCCGCCCCTGTTGCCGCAGCTCCTGCAAAGCGTCGTGGCCGTCCTCGCAAGAACGCTGAACCCGCTGCCGCTCCTGCAGCTGCCGCCCCTGCAAAGCGTCGTGGCCGTCCTCGCAAGAACGCTGAAGCCGCCGCCGCTCCTGTGGCCGCCGCCCCTGCAAAGCGTCGTGGCCGCCCTCGCAAGAACGCTGAAGCCGCCGCCGCCCCAGTTGCCGCCGCTCCTGCAGCTGCCGCCCCTGCAAAGCGTCGTGGACGTCCTCGCACGAACGCTGAAGCCGCCCCCGCTCCTGCCGCCGCCGCCCCTGCAAAGCGCCGCGGACGCCCTCGTAAGAATCCAGAAGCGGCTGCTGCGCCGGCAAAGCGTCGTGGCCGTCCGCGGAAGAACTCGTAGTTGCGCAGGCGGCAACGCCGCCGTTAAAGCACGATGCGAACAATCCTGGCGCGGCTGTGCCAGTATAAGCGGGCGCTCCTGTATGGGGGCGCCCGTTCCGTTGCTGGACGTGCGGTGGCGGTTCCAATCGTTCGCTATATTGAATGGCTTTGGTGGCGATCCTTCCAAAGTGCCCCTGTTCAAACGACCCGATCACTGATGCCGATTATCACGCCGGACAGCCTCGAGACCTCGATCAAACACGGGAAATTCGATCCCGTGTATTTGCTGTTCGGTGATGAGGAGTTTTTGATCGACGAGGCCCTGGCTCGTATCGTGGCCGTTGCGGTGGACGAGAACACGCGCAGCTTCAATTATGACGTGCTGCACGGCAGTGATATCAACACGGCCGACATTATCGACCGCGCCTCGGCATATCCGATGATGGCCGAGCGCCGCGTTGTGGTTGTGCGTGAGGTGGATCGCACCTTTGCCTTGCGCGGCAAGCCGGATGAGGGGTCGGCGTTTGCCCGGTACATGCGGCAGCCGGCCGCCACCACACTGCTGGTGCTTACCGCGGCGACCTCCGATATTCTTGGCAAGGGTAAAAGCGGTGCCGGCCTGAAGGCGCCGTACAATATGATCGTGGAGAAAGGCACCGGCGTCCATTTCAAGAAAATATATGACCGTGAACTCCCGTCGTGGACGGCGGCGCGAATCCGTCAGCGTGGCAAGGAGATTACGCCCGACGCGGTTGAACTTTTTGTGGGATACACGGGCGCTTCGCTGCGCGTGTTGAGCAACGAGATCGAGAAGCTGTTCACGTTTGTCGAGGATCGTAAGCGCATCAGCGTTGAGGACGTCCGCGCGGTTGTAGGGGCCTCGAAGGTGTATAACGTCTTCGAGCTTCAGAAAGCAGTGGGGGCCAAAAATCTTGAACTCACCATCGAGATAGCGGGCAAAATGCTTGCCGCCGGCGAACCGGAGCAACTGATACTCACCATGCTGACGCGGTATTTCAATGTCCTTTGGCGCCTTGTTGATTTGCGGGCCCGGACCAAGGATCAGAACGAAATGGCGCGGGCGCTGTCGATATCCTCCTTCTTCATCAACGAGTACCTTGGCGCGTTGGCGCGGTACCCGATGGCGCATATCCGGAACGCGTTCGAGGCGCTGTTGCAGGCCGACATCATCCTGAAGTCGAGCCGTGTTGAGCCGGGGCTGGTGCTGCAATTGATGCTTATATCGATTGTTGGCGGGGAACGGATGCGCGGCATACCCGTGCATGGCGTGGAATACGCGGAGTGGTAGAGCGACTTTCATTTAGCTGACAGGATAGACGGATGAATCCTCCGATGGAAACCTTTGACGATTTCTTCGCAATTGTGCGGCGCCTGCGAAAGGATTGCCCGTGGGATCGCGAGCAGACGCATGCCTCCATTGCGCCGTT
The DNA here is from genome assembly GCA_966128725.1 of uncultured bacterium. GTDB lineage: Bacteria > Bacteroidota > Ignavibacteria > OLB7 > OLB7 > JAFDZV01. The sequence continues at coordinate 27,406 of CBHYLN010000034.1, forward strand.
GTTGGTGGAGGAGGCCTACGAGGTGAAGGAGTCGATCGAGGACGGCAACGACGCGGAGCTGAAGAAGGAGTTGGGCGATATCCTGTTGCATGCGGTGATGCATTCGGTGATGGCCGAGGAGCGCGGCGCGTTCGGCTTCGATGATGTTGTGCGGCAGATTTCGGCAAAGCTGGTACACCGCCATCCGCATGTATTTGGCGACACGGTCGTTACCGACGCCAATCAGGTCAGCGAGAACTGGGAACAGTTGAAGATGAAGGAGGGGCGCCGCTCGTTGTTCGAGAACATGCCGCGCGCCCTGCCCGCATTGCAACGCGCCGATCGTGTGCAGGAAAAGGCATCGAAAGTAGGGTTCGATTGGGAGCGCCCAGAGGATGTGTGGGCCAAGGTTGAGGAGGAAATGGGCGAATTGCGGTCCGAGATTGCCAGCGGCGGCAGGCCGGAGGCGGTGGAGGAGGAGTTCGGCGACCTTCTGTTCGCCATGGTCAACTACGCACGGTTTATTGGCGTGGCGCCCGAGGAGGCATTGCAGCGCACAACCAACAAGTTCATTCGCCGATTCCAGCATATCGAGGCACGGCTGAGCGAAACGGGCCAGACATTCGGCGATGTGGACCTGCAGCAGATGGACGCGTACTGGAACGAGGCGAAGGCGGCCGAACGCGCCGGGTAGGCGTGTGCCGCATGCATCCGGCGGAGGCCGCAGGTTGCGCCGGCGGCGGCGTGCCATGCCAACGTTCGGTTCCAACGGGCCGGCCGGTTCCTTTCAATTCGTGTCAAACCGGTGTTGGGGCAATCCGATTCGCCCACCTTTCGTACTTTTACGCGGTTCGATCCTGTCGTACACTCTTCATTGCGTAATCCGCTCCGCATGACTCCATCTCGCCCAATCGCCAAGCTTGCACTCGAAAACGGCGTTGTTTTTACCGGTCGGGCATTTGGCGCCGTTGACCACGAGGCGCTTGGTGAGGTTGTGTTTAATACCTCGATCACCGGATATCAGGAGATCCTCACCGATCCCTCGTATTCCGGCCAGATTGTGACGATGACCTACCCACATCAGGGTAATGTTGGCACCAATCACTTCGATGTGGAATCCGATCGGGTGCAGGCCGCCGGATTCGTGGCGCGCGAGTTCTCGCGGATTGCCTCGAACTGGCGGAACGAGCTGGACCTGAACGAATACCTGCGTCAGGCCGGGGTGATAGGTATCGATGGTATCGACACACGCATGCTGGTGCGCATCCTGCGCGAGCAGGGCGCGATGCGCGGCGTGATCTCCGCTCTGGAGTTGAACGATGCCGTTCTGGTCGAGCGCGCGAAGTCCATCCCTGAGATGACCGGGCTGGATCTTACCAGCCTTGTTGCCTGCCGCGAGCCGTACGAGTGGGTGTCGCGCGATACCAGCGGTTATCTGCTTGCGCCCCCTGCCGACTTCGAATCGCGTGGTACCCATCATGTGGTGGTGGTCGATTTCGGTGTGAAGCACAACATCCTGGAGCGCCTGAGCAGCTACGGCTGCCGGCTGACTGTTGTGCCGGGCAGCATGACGGCCGAGGAAATCCTTGCGCTGGAGCCCGACGGCGTGTTCCTCTCGAACGGTCCGGGCGATCCGGATGCCGTGAAGTACGCCGTGGACACCATCCGTGCCTTGATGGGGCGCAAGCCGATCTTCGCGATCTGCCTGGGCCATCAGCTCCTGGCGCTGGCGCTTGGCGCAACCACCTACAAGTTGAAGTTCGGGCACCGTGGTGCAAACCATCCGGTGCAGAACCTGCGGACGCTGGCCAACGAGATCACCTCGCAGAACCACGGATTCGCCGTGGATTCCGAATCGCTGAAGGGGCTGCCGGTGGAGGTGACCCATGTCAATCTCAACGATGGCACCATCGAAGGATTCCGCCACACCGAGCTGCCAATGTTCTGTGTGCAGTATCATCCCGAAGCAGGCCCCGGGCCGCACGACGCGGACTATCTGTTCCGTCAGTTCGTGGAGATGATGGAACGCGAGACGGTACTGAGCAATTCGTAGGCAGGCTACGGTATTGATGCGGGGCGGTGCGCGCCGTTGATGCCCGTGTGTTGGCGACGACGTTATCCCGCCGGATTGGCAGACGATTTTTTCACACTACGTACATCGGATACATGGCAACTGTGATTCTCTCCGCCGCCCGCACGCCGGTCGGCTCGTTTGGCGGCTCGCTTGCCGCCGTGCCCGCGCCGAAGCTTGGGGCCGTGGCCATCAAGGCCGCGCTTGAGCGTGCCGGGGTTGCTCCGGAAACCGTTTCGGAGGTGATCATGGGAAATGTGCTTACCGCCGGTGTTGGCCAGGCGCCTGCCCGGCAGGCGGCACTGGGCGCCGGCCTTCCAACGTCGGTGCCGTGCACCACGATCGGCAAGGTGTGCGGCTCGGGCATGAAGTCCGTGATGCTCGCCGATCAGGCAATCCGCTGTGGCGATGCCACCGTGGTGGTTGCCGGCGGCCAGGAGAATATGTCGATGGCCCCGTACCTGCTGGACAAGGCCCGCTACGGCTACCGCCTCGGCAACGGCACGCTTGTGGACTCGATGCAGAACGACGGGCTGGTTGATGCCTACGATAACGTCCCGATGGGTGTTGCCGCCGATGCCTGCGCGGTAAGCTGTAACGTGCCGCGCGAAGCGCAGGATGCGTTTGCCATCGAGAGTTATCGCCGCTCGCAGGAGTCGGTTGCGGCCGGCCGGTTCAAGGACGAGATCGTGCCCGTGGTGATTCAGGATCGCAAGGGCGAGATCGTGGTGGATACGGATGAGGATCCCGCCAAGACCAACTTCGACAAGATCCCGACGCTGCGTCCGGTGTTCACGAAGGATGGCACGGTGACCGCCGCCAACGCATCGAAGATCAACGACGGCGCCGCCGCGCTGGTGCTTGCCGACGAGGCCTACGCCGCCGCCAACGGCCTTACGCCGATTGCCCGCATCGTTGCGCAGGCCCAGCATGCGCAGGCCCCGATGGAATTCACGACCGCGCCGATCGATGCCGTGCACAAGGTGCTGGCCAAGGCCGGCCTTACCCTGGGCGATATCGATCTGTTCGAGGTGAACGAGGCATTCGCCGTTGTGGCGTTGGCCGCCGCCAACACGCTCGGCATCCCGCAGGAGAAGCTGAACGTGAACGGTGGGGCGGTTGCCATCGGGCATCCCATCGGCGCTTCCGGCGCGCGCATCCTTACCACGCTGCTGCATGCTCTGAAGGCGCGCGGCCTGAAGCGCGGCCTGGCCGCGATCTGCATCGGTGGCGGCGAGGCCACGGCGGTTATCGTGGAGATGGTGTAACGGCGGTTGGCCGATTTCCATTTGCTTCGCGTTCCCAAACGGAGCCTCGATGATCACGCAGTTGCGGTTGCAGAACTTCAAATCCTGGCGCGATACCGGTCTTGTCCGGTTTGCGCCAATGACCGCGTTGTTCGGTGGCAACAGCTCTGGCAAGACCAGTCTGCTTCAGATGTTATTGATGTTGAAGCAGACGGTGGAATCTTCCGATCGCAGTTTGGTGCTCAATCTCGGCGACGAACGCAGCAGCCTTGTGGAGCTGGGAACGTACAGGGATCTGTTGTTTGAACATGATGTCCGTAACGGGCTAACGTGGCAACTTGAGTGGCAATTGCCTGAGCGCCTCGACGTTGCCGATGCACTCACTCGCGATACCCTGGCCAGCGGCGACGTTCTCGGTTTTTCCGCTGCGCTTGGATGGACGGCCAACGGTGAGCGTGACTTGGGTCACGTAGCTGTGGAGCGCATGGCATACCGTTTCGGCGGCCACGAGTTCGGCGTTGAAGTGAAGACCGGTCGGAAACCGGGGTACGATCTGTTCAGTACGCATCCTCACATTTCCTTCAAGCGAAGTGTCGGGCGTGTTTGGCCGCTTCCGCCACCTTCCAAATGTTATGGCTTTCCCGACCAGGTCCGCGCGTACTTTCAGAACTCGGATTTTCTGTCCGATTTCGAACTACGCTTTGAACAATTGTTCTCACGGCTCTTTTATCTGGGGCCACTTCGAGAATACCCCAAACGCCAGTATACATGGACCGGTGCTCAACCATCGGACATGGGACGCCGAGGCGAACGAGTGGTTGATGCCTTGTTGGCGTCCCGCGTTTTGGGGCCGACAATCTCGCCGGGCTACAAACGCAAGCGGATGACGCTTGAAGAACGGGTTGCGCAGTGGTTGAAAGATCTTGGATTGATCGATAGTTTCTCAGTTCGACCCATAACCGAAGGAGGGCAGCTCTTTCAGGTCTGGGTCCGCAAGCAACCGAAGGCAGCCGAGGTTCTTATCACCGATGTCGGGTTCGGCGTCTCGCAAATCTTGCCGGTTATTGCCCTCTGCTATTATGCTCCTCCCGGGACAACCATCATTCTTGAACAGCCGGAAATCCATTTGCATCCGGCCGTTCAGGCGGGTTTGGCCGATGTGTTCATCGATGCGATCAAACATCGGGGTGTGCAAATCATCCTTGAAAGCCACAGCGAACATTTGCTGCGCCGCTTGCAGCGGCGAGTTGCGGAGGGCGGTATTCGTCCGGACGATGCTGCGTTATACTTCTGCTCAACCGATGCTGGTCAGTCACGGTTAACCGAGTTGGACATTGACCTGTTCGGTAACATCAAGAATTGGCCTGAAGGTTTCTTTGGTGATGAGCTTGGCGAAATTGCCGCCATGCAGAAAGCCGTAATGGAGCGCAGGCGTCAGCAGAGGAGTCTGTGAAACGTGTTGTTGTTGATACCAACGTCGCGCTGACGGCAAACGGGAAAGCTTCGCATGCCGACGATAGTTGCATGGAGGCATGTATTGATTTCCTGTTGGAGCTGCGCGAACTCGGCGTTGTGATTGTTGACGATCAGGGATTGATTCTTGGCGAGTATCAGCGTCGGCTCTCGTTCGCGGGGCAGCCGGGCGTTGGCGATGCGTTCTTCAGGTGGTTATGGAACAATCAAGCCAATCCACGGCACTGTCGCCAGGTTTCGGTTTCGCCAACAGATGCTCATGGGACTGACTTCGCGGAGTTTCCAAAGGATCCAGCACTTTCCGGATTCGATCGTGCGGATCGCAAGTTCGTTGCGGTTGCACTTGCCGGCAAAGAAAGGCCGACCATTGCAAACGCCACCGATTCCGATTGGTGGAATTACCGCGAAGCTCTTGAACGGCACGGGGTCAAAATCCAATTCCTCTGCTCCGGGCTTGCCAAAGGCGGTCGGGTTCGGAAGCGATAGAGCGAGTAGAGGTGTCCCATTTACCGTGTCGATCCGGGCCATCGAGGGTCGATGATGGTTCGTTCCCTTTTCAACAGACAACTCTTACACCTGCGGAATAACATGCCAATCAACAACATTCTGGTAATCGGCGCGGGCACGATGGGCAATGGTATCGCCCACGTTTTTGCGCAGGGCGGATTCAACGTGACGATCTGCGATGTGGACGACTCCCGCCTGGATGCGGCGCTGGCCACGATCGGGGCAAACCTGGACCGACAGGTGAAGAAGGAAGCGATCACCGCGGCCGACCGCGATGCAACGCTGGCCCGAATCACGCGTTCCACCGATTTGAAGAGCTCGGCCCCGGCCGCCGACCTGATCGTGGAGGCAGCCACCGAGAACTTCGGACTGAAGGCGGATATCTTCCGCACCATCGACGCGATTGCCGGCGAACACGTGATCCTGGCAACGAACACCAGCTCGATCTCGATCACACAGATCGGCGGTGTTACGTCGCGTCCGCAGAAGGTTGTTGGCATGCACTTCTTCAACCCGGTGCCGGTGATGAAGCTGGTGGAGATTATCCGCGGATACGCCACCAGCGACGAAACCTACAACACCGTGCGCGCGCTCAGCGAGCAGTTGGGCAAGGTGCCGGTTGAGGTGCGCGATTACCCGGGCTTTGTTTCCAACCGCATCCTGATGCCGATGATCAACGAGGCCATCTATTGCGTGATGGAAAGCGTCGCCTCGGTTGAGGATATCGATACGGTGATGAAGCTGGGCATGGCGCATCCGATGGGCCCGCTGACGCTGGCGGACTTCATCGGCCTGGATGTCTGCCTTGCGATCATGGAGGTGCTGCACCGTGGCCTGGGAGACGACAAGTATCGACCGTGCCCGCTTCTGCGGAACATGGTTGCGGCCGGGCACCTTGGGCGCAAGAGCGGTCGTGGGTTTTACGACTACTCGCAGGGAAAGTGATCGCCGATTGTGTTGCCGGCGATGGTGTTTCGGAGCGCGGCCACGGCAACATGCCGTGGCCGCTGTTGTTTGAGGGCTGGCAGTCCGTTGAAAGCCCCCGGCCCTTGTCCTGCGCAACGTTCGGCAGTGCGCTAGCCGGCGCCTCGCCGATTGTTGCCCGTGCCCCGACTGTCCTCGGCCCGGTTGCCCGGGCGCAGCCGCCGAACGGTTACCAGCATGCCGTGCGCGGCAAACGGCAGCAGCGCGATCTTCATCATCGTCTGATAGCGCGGCAGCGCCAGGAACACAGCCGCCGCTATGCTTGTCGCTATCAAATACAGCATCACGTAGCGGTGTGTGCTGCGCCGGGCGCCGGCGAACAGGCCTGCAACCGCGAACCCGAGCACGGCGAGCCACGGTATCAGATAGGCCGGATGCAACGAGCGTTCGTCGTTCGGGTTGAAGACCCACAGATGAAACAGCTTCGCGCCGGTGCGGGTAACCGTGCGCAACGGATCTGCACGCATCACCGCAAGCGCGTCGTTCACGTACATGTCGTTCATTCGGATCTCGAACCTGGGATCGTCGCGGTAACGGCGCAATCGTGCAAGCGTGGAGTCATTTCCCCAATCGCCGATTGTGCCGTCGCTGTTGCCGCGATACAGTTGCAGGCCGGCATTGGTGGAAAGCAGTACCGGCCGCCCAAACGCAAGCGACGTGCGGATCGTCCACGGCAGGATCAACACGGCGATGGTGCCGGCAACAATGGCCGCGGCGCGCCATCGGCGCTCGAACGCAAGCGCCGCCACAATCATCAGCGCGTACAGCGCGAACTCCGATCGCATGTAGATCATCGCCGCAGCCAGCGCGCCCAGCAGCACGGCGTTCCAGGCGGTTGATTCGCGCCGCGCCATCAGCAGGAACATCAGGAGAATGGCGGCGTGAAAAAGGATGGTTGGCGTGAACGAATACGTGGCGTAGATGAACTCCGGCAGCAGCGCCGCCGCCGCCGCCGCCAGCACGGCCGCCCTGTTGCCGAACCACATGTCGGTCAGCCGGTACAGGAGCACTACCACCGCGCATGCCAGAAGTATATGCACGGCATAGATCGAAACCGTGCGCAGCGTGTTGTCGGTAATCCAGAAGAACGGATACAGGAAGGCCGCGTACGCGGGGGGCATGTAGGCGGAGATGTACGGATGCGCGGTGGGGCTGAAGCGGTGTTCCAGGCTGTCGCCCTGAAAATGGAAGATGGCGTATCCGTTGCCGGCGTGCATGTTGCGGGCCAGCTCGCCGTACTCCCAGTAGAAATCGGTGTGGATATTCCCAACCGTGAACATGCCCACGATGCGGGCAGCGGCGGCGAGCACGAGGATCAGCACAAGGGCGCGGTGTTGGCGCATAAATCATGCCGCCGAGCGTTGTACCGCACGGATTGGTTAACCACCGGGGCCGGTTGTCCGGGTGGTGGCGTCATGCACGAATAAAGGCATGCGCCCGTGGCCCCACAGGGAAGGAAATTCGGGATCGATGTTGCTCCGGCCAACATACGGCCACAACCATGTCCGCAACAAGCCATCGTTCGCCGCTGCCGTTGTATTTTCCGGAAGCTTTCCTGCCCGTTTCCAGTATGGGTTCAGCCAGTAAACAACTACGCCAATGCTTCAGCCTTCGGTGTTTCTCGACGCGGCGCGCAGGCGCCAGGATCGCCTTGTGGAACTGCGCCGCACGTTGCATGCCAATCCGGAACTTGCATTCGAGGAATACGAGACCTCGGCGCTGGCGCAGGCGGTGCTGGGTGAACTCGGCATCGATGTGAAAACCGGTGTGGCCCGCACCGGCCTGGTTGGCGTTCTGCGCGGGGGCAAGGCCACCGAGAGCTCGCGCTGCGTTGCCCTGCGCGGCGATATGGATGCGCTGCCGATTCACGAGGAAACGGGCCTGCCCTTTGCCTCGCGCAATCCGGGGAAGATGCATGCGTGCGGGCACGATTCGCACACCACCATGGCGCTGGGTGCCGCGATGGTGTTGGCCGAGCTGCGCGATGAGATTCCGGGTACCGTGAAGTTCCTTCTGCAGCCCAGCGAGGAAAAGCTGCCGGGCGGCGCGTCGGTGATGATCGCCGATGGCGCGCTCGACTCCCCGAAGGTGGACGCGATCTTCGGCCAGCACGTGGCGCCGCGCGTGAGCGCCGGCTCGGTGGGGTTCTATCCCGGTTTGATGATGGCCTCGGCCGATGAGCTGTATATCACCATCCGTGGCCGTGGGGGCCATGCCGCCATGCCGCAGCTTGCTGTGGACCCGATTATCGCCGCCTGCCAGCTTGTTGTTGCGCTGCAATCGGTGGTAAGCCGCACGCTGGATCCGTTTGCGCCCGGCGTGCTTACCATCGGGAAGATCGAGGGAGGCTCGGCCACGAACATCATACCCGAGGAGGTACGGTTGGAAGGGACGCTGCGCGCGATGAACGAGGAGTGGCGGCGTTTTGCGCACCAGCGGATCGAGGACACCGTGCGCGGCGTGTGCCTGGCCAACGGAACCGAGTACGAGCTCAATATCAACCTGGGATACCCGGCGCTGCACAACGATCCGTGGGCCACGCAGTTTGCCCAACAGGCCGCGCGCGACATGCTGGGTGCGGGCTCGGTGTATGATTCGCCGCCGATGATGGGCGCCGAGGATTTCGCGTATTATCTGCAGAAGGTGCCCGGCACGTTCTGGTGGATTGGCGCCGGCACCGAGGAGCAGGGGTGCAATGCCGGCCTGCACAACCCGAAGTTCACGATCAACGAGGATATCCTGAGCACCGGCAGCGCCCTGATGGCGTGGGTGGCCTACCAATACCTGGCCTCGGAGCAACCAACATCGTAAACGGTGGGCGCATGCGAACGGTGGCGATCCTGATGGTGATGCTGGGGCTGGCTGGCCTGTGTGTTTCGGCCGTGCACGCGCAGCCGGCCAGGGCCGATTCGCGTGCAACCGTGGCCCGCATTCCGGAGCTGGTGCGCCTGCTGGAGCGGCAGCCGCTGCGTCCGGGTGCCGATTCGATGCGATCGGCCCTGATGTGCCTGATGATCGATTCGCCCGATATCACCCTGCATGCGTGCGACGATCTGCTTGCGCTGTGCGCCGGCGCGCGCGGCCCGATGCGCGATCTGCTGCTTACGCAGACGCTGCTCTCCAGCGCATCGTACATGATAATGCACCCGGACAGCGCCGCCAACAGGCTTGCTGTGGCGCGTGCTGGTGTGCTGGGTGTTCTGCGGGCCTACGAGGCGATGCTCCGTACCGGGTTCATCGCCGCCGTGCCGGCGCTGGACATGCTTGCCGAGCAGCGCGACTACGGCGACTTCGACGCCTATCTGACGCGGCTCATCGCCCCATGCGCCGCGCGCTGACACCGCCAACGTCTGGCAATCGAGACCGATTCAGCGCGTGAACTCCACCTTCACAACGTCCAGCTTCTTGCCGTCGGGCATGTCGAACGACAGCGTCAGCGTGAACGCGTTCTTGCTGATGATGGTATATGCGAACGTGAAATCCATCGTCATCTCGCCCTGCTTTTCCTTGCCACGCAGCATGATGGTTTTTGTTGCCGCGTCGTACGCACCCTCGGCGGTGACGGCGTAGGTGCCCATCTCGTCGATGCCGAAGGTGAAGTACTTGCCAACACGATTGTCGTAGCCAAGGATCGTAAGGCTGGAGACGGTTGTCCCGGCCAGCGTTGATGTGCTGTTGATCTGCAGAAACCGGTCGCCCAGAATCATCTGATTGGTCGCGGTTCCGGAGCCCGACACGGGATTGCCGCTGGGGTCCATGAACGACGTCACTTTCTGCTTCCAGGTGCCGGCCATCATCTTCAGGATTTCGTGCGCCGCTCCGGGCTTCGACATCGCAAGCGTCTCGTTCAGATCGGTTTGCGCAACCGCCGCCGAACCGCTCAGTAGCAGCGCGGCGATGCCGCATGCAACCATCCGCGGATCATATATCATCATCCCTTTCCCCAGTGTTGTTGTTGTGATGCGCACCTGCCGGTGCCGGATAATGGGCGTGCCGTGCAGCGCAGGCCGTTGCGCGGCACGCCCGAACGGACATCGTTATTTCTTCCCACCCTTGCGCTGAAGCAGCAACAGGCGCGAATCTTCCTTTACCACGCTTGTATGGAATGCCTTGAAGGCCTTGTATTCGCCGGGCTCCACCGTCTTCCGCTTGTTTACAAACTGCCGGGTGGCAATCAGCTTGCCGCCGGCGTAGGTGTAGCTGAGCGTGTAATCGGCAATGGGTGAGCTCAGCCGTACCGGTGCGGGCAGTTCGATCGGCGTATAGCCGTCGGGGATTGTCAACGTGATTACTTCCGAAAGCGTGTCCTGCGAGGGCCAATAATCGTAGGGGAACTCGCGCGATTCATACGAGAGCGCACGATCGGACTCCTCGGCATGATTCCACGGCATCTTCAGGATCCGGAACGAACCGGCCTCCGACAGGTAATTCGGCACCTCGAACTGATACGCATAGCTGGCGCCCGGGGACAGATTGTCCAGATTCTCGAACCGGATATCGTTGAGCTTCACGTTCGGATAACTGCCGCCGAGCGCGGCCAGCAGCTTCTTCTCCTGTTCCTTCCGGGGTTCGTCGCGGAAGTAATCGCGGATCGAGGCCGCCGCCGATCCGGTGGCGCGCGTGGAGCACTCGCCGCTCAGGCTGTTGTCGGCGCCCAGGCGGAACGTGGCCACGCTTGATACCGTGCGCGGGATGGAGCCGCCCGGCAGATTGATCGGGCTGTTCTGCCCAGGCTTGATCACCAGCGCGAACGCGTCCATATCGCCGTCCGGGATGGAACCGATCGGATAGTTGTTCGCCGTGAGATCCAGATACTTGTCGTGGTCGCCGGCATCCACCGCCACGATGCAGTGATTGAACACCACCGAGGGAAGCGCGTTGCGATTCATCCCTTCGTCGCGTGTGTTTACGAGCACATAGTGCGCCTTCAGGCCGGCTTCGCGCAACATGGCAATACACAGCGTGGCAACGTCCTTGCAATCGCCAATCCGGTTTACCAGCACATCGCGCGCCTTCTGCGGGATATACGCGCCCTGCCGGAACTCCACGCTGCTGTAGCGGATGTTCTCGGTGATGAAGTTGTACACAAGGCGCATCTTCTCGTCGTCGGTGGGGTTTGGATTTTCCGCCAACAGCTTTGCCACCTGATCCTTGATCTCGTAGGTCACGCGTGTCTTGCTGGAGGCGACATCGGTGTACCAGTCCACCAGGTACTTCCAGTTGTCGATGCTGGACAGGAACAGCATGCTGCCAACGTCGTCCAGCGTCGGCATGCCGTACTCGTACGAGATGGCGGGGATGTTGGTCTTGGTCCAGCGATACAGCGTGCCGTCGGGCACATCGGTCTTCACCGGTTCGGAGCTCATGTTCTGCGCGCGATAGGAGAACGCGTAGTCCTTGGGCGCGATCAGCTCGTAGCTTACGTAGCGCGACGGGTAATAGCCGTTGAAGTAATACGTGTCGAAGAACTGGCTGGCCAGCTTGCCGCTGTAGTGATTCTTCGTGTGCCACTTCAGGTGGATCACGTCGTTATCCTCCAGCGACTTGAACACAACGTAGTTATCGCTTACGTCGGCCTTGGTTTCGGTTCCGTCGGGTTTTACCACCACGGCCTTGTCCACGATCAGTTCCTCGTTGTACGAGTTTGCCGGGATTGCGTACTCCTTCCAGTCGTCGATGCCGCGCCCGTTCAGAACCTTCACCACCAGTTCCTGCACCGATTCCGATGCGCCCTTTTGATAGATCACATGCTGGGCGCGGTCAAGCACCACAACGGCGCCGTCGTCCGGGTCCGGCTGAAGCTCGTGCGCGTATGCCAGCACGCTGTCGATGTTGGTGGGCGCGAACTGCGCGAACACCGATTGTTTGCCGGTAAGCTCGCGAAGCGTGGCGCGCACCTCGTAATCGGTGGGGTTATATGTCAGCGCCGTCTCGAAATCCTTGATCGCCTCGGCCGTGCGATTCTGGATGCGATGGATCTCGCCCAGCCGGGACCATATCGTGGAGCTGTTCGGGCAGATCTTCAGGGCGCGGCGCAGCTCGTCCTCGGCCTTGTCGTAATCGCGCATGTTGAAGTACACCTTCGACAGGTAGATGTTGTAGCCGGGCGAAGCGGGGCTAAGCTGGATCAGCTTGTCGTAGATGCGGCGCCAATTGCCAACATCGGCCATGCTCAGGTACAGATCGGCCTGCGCGCGCATGATATCGTTGTCGAGCCCGCCTTCCAGATAGTCGCGGTATACCTTCAGCGCTTCCCGCGGATCGCGGGCGGCCTGCGACATCAGCATCGCCTCGGCCATCACAAACCCGCTGTTGCGGGGGAACTTCCTGTAGGCTTCGTTGGTGATATCGATAACCTTCTCGGACATGTCCTTGCGGGCATACAGTTGCATCCGCATGCCGTACCATTCCGGCGAACCCGGCCTGATACGCTCGAACTCCGTCAGCACATCCTCGGCCTTGTCGTAGTCCTCGGTTTTCATGTACTGCGAGAACTTGTATTCCAGTGCCGATGGTACGCTGCGGTCGATCGCATAGATCTTGTCAAGCGCCTGCTCGATCTCGTCGGACTTGTCGCCGCGCTGATATGCCTCCACGATCTGGTCGAGCACCAACGGCGAGTTCGGCGCGATCGCAAGGGCCTCGCGCAGGATCAGCTCGGCGTTCACCCACTTGTCGTTGCGCAGGTAACAATCGGCCAGCAGCAGATAATTCTCCAGGTGCGTTGGCTCCTGCTTGATCCGCTGCTTGAAATAGCTCTCGGCGAAATTCTCCAGGCGCATCGAGTTGGCGCCCGGGTGGCTTGTGTAGTCGTGTGTTTCCGAACTGCTCAGCAGGCCGGGGATCGGGTGGCCGGTGGGATCGGTAATGCGCAGCATGAAGTTGCAACTGCCCAGCTCGGAGTAGCCGCATTTGATCAGCACGCGATTCCATCCCTGCTGCAGCGTTGTCAGCGCGATGTATGTGTCCAGATCGTTATTGTATTCCTCCCATGTATCGTTCACCAGCTCGTCGTTCACGAATGCCTTGAACGAGCCCGAGGTTCCGATGCGGAACGATACCGTGGTGGCCGTTGGGACATACACGAACGTGTTGGCATAGAACACCGCGTTCGAGTTGGCGAAGTAGCGCGTGAAATCGATCCACTTGTCCAGGCGCACCGCTTCCGGCTTGAACCACCACGTCGGCACGTCGTTCTTCCCGGGATACTTCGCGTCGGCCTGGAACTTTCCTTCGGGTGGGTATTCCTTGTCGTGCCCCGATCCGGAAACATTATCGAACGGGCCGATCACCTTCCAATCCACCAGGCAGTTCATTGCATGTGTATGCTCGCCTGCGCCCGAGATATCGTCGCCTTCCAGCAGCCGGCTGGCCAGCAGCTCGTGCGCCATCGTTGCAAGCGTCCCCAGCGAATCACCGTTGGCTTCCATCTCTTCCACAAGGGCATCCAGATTCTTGCTGCCGTAGGCATAATGCGCGCGGAACTTTGGCGTTATCCATGCCGCGAACAGATACGGCGCGCGGTCGCGTGTTCCCTTCAGCGCGGCATCGTATTCTGCCCAGGCCTTGCCGTACTGGCGTTGCAGGCCGTACAGGAACGAAAGGCCGATGTGCGCGCGCATGTTGGCGGGGTCCGCCTGGAGCGCGCTCTGGAACTTCTGTTCCACCAGGGATTGGTCGCCCTGTTGCCAGGCGTTCCAGGCCTCCTCGATCAGTGTGTTAACATCCGGCGGTGTGGCCCATGCCGTGGGCTGAAACAGCAGTGCAATCGCAAGCGTGCACAGCAAGACGGGGATTGTGCGCATGGCAGTAGATGATTTGCGTGGGACGAGATCAGAGTGGAATGAATACGTCGACCAGTGTGCGCCGCCGACGGGAAGAGCGTTTCATAACAGCGTCTCAAATTAGGTGCCGCGGGTACGACTGCAAAACACGAAACTGGTGTAGCAGGGTCGGGGTTGCTGCGTAGCGATGCGGGCGGAGTGAATGGTGCCGTGAGGCGGCCTGGTGGCATGGCGGACCGGGCCGCCCGGCTCCGCGTCGGAGACCCGCTGAGCTCGGACACCG
>CBHYLN010000035.1:0-41229 GCA_966128725.1 uncultured bacterium
CTGAAGGTGATGCGTATTATCAACGAGCCAACCGCCGCGGCGCTGGCCTATGGATTGGATAAGAAGGCAAGCAACGAGAAGATCGCCGTGTATGATCTTGGCGGTGGCACCTTCGATATCTCGATTCTGGAGTTGGGCGATGGCGTATTCGAGGTGAAGTCCACAAACGGTGATACTCATCTTGGTGGCGACAACTTCGATCAGCGCCTGGTTGACTTCCTTGCCGACGAGTTCAAGAAGAGCGACGGCATCGATCTGCGTAGCGACGCGATGGCACTTCAGCGCCTCAAGGAGGCTGCTGAGAAGGCCAAGATGGAGCTTTCGCAGATGATGCAGACCGATGTGAACCTTCCGTTCATCACGGCAACGCAGGAAGGCCCCAAGCACCTTAACATCACGGTAACCCGTGCCAAGTTCGAGCAGTTGTGCGAGGACTTGTTCAAGCGCACGCTTGAGCCATGCCATCAGGCGCTGAAGGATGCCGGGTTGAACCCGAGCCAGATTGACGAGGTTATCCTTGTTGGCGGTTCGATTCGTATCCCGAAGATCCAGCAACTGGTTCGCGAGTTCTTTGGCAAGGAGCCGAACAAGGGCGTGAATCCGGATGAGGTCGTCGCTGTTGGCGCGGCCATTCAGGGTGCGGTGCTTACAGGCGACGTACAGGACGTGCTTCTGCTCGACGTTACGCCGCTTACGCTTGGCATCGAGACCTTCGGTGGTGTTACCACCCCGATGATCCCCTCGAATACAACGATTCCAACGAAGAAGGTGGAGGTGTTCTCCACGGCGGCAGACAATCAGTCGTCGGTCGAGATCTGTGTTCTGCAGGGCGAGCGTTCGATGGCGGCGGATAACAAGACGCTTGGCAAGTTCCATCTGGACGGTATCCCACCCTCGCCGCGTGGAGTTCCGAAGATCGAGGTCACGTTTGACATCGATGCCAACGGTATCCTGCATGTGTCGGCAAAGGATATGGCAACCAGCCGCGAACAGTCAATCCGTATTACATCGTCGGGTGGATTGTCGCAGGCCGAGATCGACCGCATGAAGCGTGAGGCACAGGACAACGCTGCCTCCGACCGTAAGCGCAAGGAAGAGGTGGAGTTCCGTAATCAGGCCGATCAGACCGTCTTCTCCACGAAGAAGCAGTTGGCTGATCTTGGCGACAAGATTTCCGCTGAAGACAAGGCGAAGATTGAAGCGGTAACCGAGAAGTTGGAGGAGGCGCTCCGTACCGGAACGATCGATGAGATTCGCACGGCGAAGGACGAACTAGATCGCACTTGGAGCGAGGTTTCACAGCAGATGTACGCTCAGGCTTCTTCGGCTGGCCAAAGCAGTGAGGCTAATGCCGAGGGGGCTGGACAGAATGTTGAGGATGCAGATTATACGATTGTTGATGATGAGAAGTAACCCTGAGCGTATGATGCCCAAACGGGCACACTAAGGGTAGCGGCGAGTTTGGCAACGAACTCGCCGCTATTTTTTTGCGTTCGAATCCGTACCGTTCTGGATCCGTTCCAATCGTCG
The DNA here is from genome assembly GCA_966128725.1 of uncultured bacterium. Lineage (GTDB taxonomy): Bacteria > Bacteroidota > Ignavibacteria > OLB7 > OLB7 > JAFDZV01. Next base: position 1,531 of record CBHYLN010000035.1, read on the forward strand.
CTGAGTGCTGTCAAGCAGGCGACGCAGCTCCTCCGGTTTATCGCTCAGGCCCGCGATTGCGTCGCGAACCTCGGCCGCATTACCGAAGCCATGTGCTTTTGCAACGCTGTCAAGCGCGGTGAAAGTTGCGGCCGAATCATTCATATGCTGACTCTTTGCCATCAGAATGTCGGCATAGGCTGCGACGATTTTCGCGCGTTCGGCTTCCGACAGCGAAGTAGTACAACCACTGCTCATCAATGCAATCAACAAACAGGCGCCAAGCATTTGGGCGGCCAGCGTGTTAACGTGCCGCCAGCACTGCGCTAAGCCGTTGTGAGAATGCTTCCACCTGAGCGCTTGTGCCGGTACCATACGTGAAGTGTTGAATGATTCCGTTCTTATTGGCGATGACAAGATTGGTGTATCCTTCCTGAACACTGAATCCGTTGATGAGCACACCATCCCAGTCCATAAGCACGGAGTACTTGAACTCATCACGGAACTTACTGCGGATGAGCCCTTTCAGAAAGCCGGGAACGGATTGTACGTCGGCAACGGGGATGAAGCGTACAGGTGAGCTGCGGAATCGAGGGATGAGAACGTTTGTCCAGTTGGTGCTGTATTCGTAGCCGCTGCGATCGCTGAGAACGTATACCGTTGTTGTCCCTCGGAACAGATTCGAGGTCCACTGCCGTTCAAATTGATCCTCAAGCGTAAACTCCGGTACGGCTGTTCCAACAAGTGCACCGGAGGCCAGAGCTGATGATGCGATGAGCGTTGCTACAAGGAAGAAGGGGAGAAGCAGACGCATATGCTGGTAGTTGGTACGAGGTTTGACTAATGCCTGGGCGTTCGCCGGCGTTTTGGCATTGCTGGCTTTGCGAGCGAGTCCGTTTTGGCAGGTTGCACCATGGTCCCGTTTACCGCGCCAGATGTATCGCGGACTGTATGGCCGGGATCCGACTGTGGCTGTGGAGCATCGTTTGCTCGCCGCCTGATGTATAACCGCAGCGGATTCTGGCGATTGCGATTTGTGTATACGTCAACGGTAATCGGTTGATCGACGGACACCTTTGCTACCGTGATGGCAACATAGATATCACCTGGCTCCGCGCGCGTTACAAGGCTGCGTTGCACGGTGACAAGGATGCAGCCACAACTTGGTTCGGCGCGTTCGATATAGGCAAGGCTATCGGTGCCGTTGAACACCTTTAACCGGAAGTTTACATACGTTGCCGTATCGGCAACAACGTACTCCTGATAATTGAGGCTGAGCCCATCGGATCTTTGTTGGCCCTGCCCTGTGCCCATAAGCAATGCCGTGACTATCGACAACAACGTTATCATGCAGGATGTTCCTGTGCGTCATTCAAAGGTGTTCGATACGGACACAGCTTCCTGTAGTGTATCGAACCTTGCTTGCAAACTTAACCAGCGACGTGTGATAGCGCGTTGTGGTTTATTACGCCAGCGACTGTTTCGCGGTCGGGCAGAGTTCAGTGCCGGTGGTATCTTACGGGTTATGTATTGGTCGAAGCATGCACGGTGACAGGAAGCAGGTCGTTGTATCGTAATGCGATATTTGCGTGTGCCCCATCCATGAGCGTCATGCTGGCCAGCAAGGTTTTCAGCCGCAAGGGAGTTGTGACGAGAGTATTGTGACCAGTGATCGCGACGATACAATTGTTGCGCGGGCAACACCGTTCGGAACCGGTGGCTTGGCGGTTGTGCGCATCAGCGGGCGTGATGCGGTGCAAATAGCCGATCGATTTTTCCGTTCAGGAGGAGGGCGACCGCTGTCTGGATGTGACGCTCGCTACCTTGTTCACGGAAACGTTGTTGACGGCGATCGCATACTGGACGAGTGCCTGGCAGTGCGGTTTCAGGCGCCGAGGTCGTTCACCGGTGATGATGTTGTGGAGTTCCACCTGCACGGTGCGCCAATCATTGCCGACTGTGTTATCTCGCTTTCGATTGCAGGCGGAGCGCGACTGGCAACCCCCGGCGAGTTTTCCCGGCGTGCGTTTCTGAATGGGCGGCTGGATCTTACGCAGGTTGAGGCAATCGCCGATGTGATTGCGGCCGAGTCGGCCACAACGGTGTTTGTTGCTCAGCGGCAATTGCATGGTGAATTACGCCGACGTTTGCAGCAGTTACGCCAGGAAGTTATCGATCTCCTTGGCTTGCTCGAGCTCGAACTCGATTTCGTTCAGGATGGTTATAGTTTTACACCAAAGGATACGGTTGTTAAGCTGTTGAAGGACCTGAACACGTTCGTTCAGAGTCTGTTGGTCTCGTTTCAAACGGGAAACCGTTTACGGCATGGACCTCGGCTGTTACTGCTTGGCCGCCCGAATGTGGGGAAATCCAGCCTGTTCAACGCAATGCTCGGTTACGGGCGGGCACTGGTGAGCCCAACGGCCGGCACTACGCGCGATTATCTGGAAGAACGGCTGGCACACAACGGCGTTCAGTTTCGTCTTGTGGATACCGCGGGTCTGCGCGAAACCGAAGATACAATCGAGGCCGAGGGGGTGGCGCGTGCTGCTGAGCTGATTGCGATGGCCGATCATGTTCTGTACCTGATCGATCCTACCGAGGCGGTTGATCTGGAGGCCGAGTGCGCGATTGCCGAAGCTTTACGGGTCGAGTATCCGAGGACATCACTATCCGTTGTTCTCACCAAAAGTGATAAACATTCGGTGGAACATGCTGGCACCGTTCGTTGCTCGATACATGATGCTGATTCGATTCGCACGATTCTGGATGGTTTGACCGCTTCGTATTCCCAGAATCTTGCTGAGTCCATTGCGTTGGTTACCGATCGACAGTTTCGGCATCTGAGCGCGATGCACGAGATTCTTTCCGGTATCGGCGATGACGTGCTGGAGCAAACGGAGCTTCTGTCCGCCGAACTTCGTGCGCTTCTACGTCCGTTGTCCGAGCTTACCGGCGAAATTGTGACCGACGATGTGCTGAACGCACTGTTCGGATCGTTCTGCATCGGTAAGTAGGCGTGGGGGATGCCGGCTGTTGTTGCTCGGGGTGCGCGGCGTCACAAGTGTTCCACGTGGAACGTTTGGTTTGCAACATCGAGATCTCGGTTTGAGTGGATTGAATGGAGAGCGCATACGATATCATAGTGATTGGTGGTGGACACGCCGGAATCGAGGCCGCATCAGCGGCTGCTCGTATGGGGTGTTCCACTGCGCTGATCTCGGCCGATCAATCCGCGATTGGTCGGCTTTCGTGTAATCCCGCTGTTGGTGGGATGGCGAAAGGCCAGCTTGTATGCGAGATCGATGCCCTTGGTGGCGAGATGGCTCGGTTGGCTGATCGATCGGGGATACAGTTCAAGATGCTTGGCCGGTCGAAGGGACCGGCGATGTGGTCGCCTCGGTCGCAGAACGATAAGGACCTGTATCCACGATTTGCTCAGGAGCGTTTGCGCGAAATTGCCGGGCTTGATTTGGTGGAAGGCCTGGTGGATGATGTTCGCCTCGAATCCGGTCGTGTTGTCGGGGTCAGGCTTCAGGATGGTCGTTCGATTGCATGCACCTGCGTTGTGGTATGCTCCGGTACGTTTCTATCCGGGCGTATGCACACTGGCGAAGTGCAAACGCCGGGTGGGCGCATAGGCGAGGCTGCCGTTGAGCATCTGAGCGGTTCGTTACGCACGGTAGGGCTCGTAACTGGCCGTCTGAAAACCGGGACGCCGCCACGCATCGATGCCGCGACCGTGGATTTCTCGAGGTGCGTTCCCGATTCCGGCGACGAAGCACCTGTGCCGTTTTCGGTCCACAGCGTATCCGTATCCAATCACATACAGTGCTTTCTTACGAATACCAATGCGGCAACACATGCCGCATTACAGGCTGGATTCGATCGTTCCCCGATGTTTACCGGGCGAATATCCGGTGTAGGCCCACGCTACTGCCCATCGATCGAGGATAAGATCCACCGCTTCGCCGACAAGGAGAGTCATCAGATCTTTCTGGAGCCAGAGGGACTGGATACGAACTCGGTGTACGTAAACGGTTTTTCGACGTCGTTACCGCAGGACATTCAGCTCGCCGGGCTCAGAACCATTCCGGGTCTGGAGCAATGTTCCATCCTTCGCCATGGATATGCGGTGGAGTATGATTACTTCCCATCGTATCAGCTCCATCACACGATGGAAAGCAAGTTGGTGCCCGGGCTGTTCTTTGCAGGCCAGGTTAACGGAACCTCGGGATATGAGGAGGCGGCGGCTCAGGGGTTGATGGCCGGGATCAATGCTGCTTTACAGGTTCGGGGTCGTGAACCCCTCGTGTTGTCGAGGGCTCAGGGATACATTGGGGTGCTGATCGATGATCTTGTGAACCTTACTATTCTCGAGCCCTATCGGATGTTTACTTCGCGCGCCGAATATCGCTTGTTGCTGCGCCGCGATAATGCCGATTTGCGACTGACGGATATTGGATACGGTCTTGGCCTGGTAACGCAACAGCAGAAGCAACGGCTGGACGCAAAGCGTGCTGGATTTGATTCGGCGCGCGAATTGTTGCTGGCGCGGACAATCCAGCTGGACGATTCATCCGAACCTGTAAAGGCGTGGCAGTATCTGAAGCGGCCGGAGATATCCCTAGCTGATCTTGTGCCGCAACTGGATGGCGATGATCCGCTTCAACCCCTGTTGGGCAATCGAGATGTCGCCGAGCAGATTGAGATCGTTGCCAAATACGAAGGCTATATCAAACGCCAGCTAGAGGACGTGGAACGGTTCTCTGCGGCGGAGAACACGCGTATTCCCGATGGTATCGACTACGCCAGGATACAGTCACTGTCGTCGGAAGCTCGTGAGAAGTTGGCGCGTGTGCGTCCACGATCGATTGGCCAGGCGTCGCGAATCGCCGGCGTAAGTCGTTCCGATATATCAATCTTGTCGCTTTACGTTCGCTAGGGATTGCATGGTATTGTTCCACGTGGAACAATGCAGGAAGGGTGCTGGATACTTCACACACGCACGGACACGATATCATACATGAGAAAATCCGCAGTAAACATGATGATTGTTGGCGCCGAGGGGGCGCTTGGCACGGTTCTGAAGGAGATAGTTGAGAGCGAAACAGGTTGGTCGGTGACCTGTGTTTCACGAACCCGGGTTTACCGTGGTGAGCTTGAACAACAATTCGACTCCTCGAGTCGGGCTTCCTGGCGAACACTGTTCGATAGCTCCGTGTGGAGGCCGGATGTGGTTGTGAATGTCGCGGCGATGACGAACGTTGATGCATGCGAAACGAACCGCACCGATGCCTGGCGCGCCAATGTTTCCCTTGTTGAAAACATCGCTGCCGAGTGCAAACGTCACGGGACCAAGATGATCCAGCTTTCGAGCGATTACGTATTTGACGGGGCTGCCGGGCCGTACTCCGAAGGAGCGATGCCAAATCCGATCAACTACTACGGCAAAACCAAACTGGCCGCGGAAAATGCATGCATCGGCAGCGAGATCAACCATGCGATCCTTCGTACCATGTGGTTGTACGGCGAGAACAGGAGGGGGCGCCCTTCGTTTGTGACCTGGTTGGTTGACCAGCTTGCCACGGAGCGCCCTACCCGCATCGTAACCGATGAGATTGGCAATCCCACATTTCTTGATGATGTGGCCTACGGAATCATCAAGGTTGTGGAACGCGATCTGACCGGCACGGTGAACATCGCTGGCCCGGATCTGATGTCGCGGTTCGATTTTGCCAAGTCGGTTGCGACCGTCTACGATCTGGATCCCGAGCTGCTTATCCCCGTGGCGTCGGCCGAACTGGAGCGCACGGCCAAACGCCCGATACGGTCGGGGCTTATCAGCCTGCGGGCACAGACCTCGCTTGGCCTGCGTCTGACATCGGTGCGTGATGGCCTTGGGACGTGCCGCATCATGGAACAACGTGTGGTGCGGCAGGCGTAGTGGGTATTGCACATGGTTGGAATTAAAGCCCTAAATATTTAGTGTGTTGTGGTGCTGGGTAGCGTGAGCGAAAACGACCTATGAAGATCACCGTTCTCGGTAGTGGAACATCGTCCGGCGTGCCAACGATCGGTTGCCGATGTAGTACATGTTTGTCGGCCGATCCGCGCGACAAGCGTCTGCGCCCATCGATATGGATACAGGATGGTGCCAGCAGCGTTGTGATCGATACGTCCAGCGATTTTCGTGAACAGTGTTTGCGTGCATCGATCAACCACATCGATGCCGTGATCTATACTCATCATCATTTCGATCACATTGCCGGCTTCGACGACCTCCGGGCCTTCAACTTCCATGCAAAGCGTGCGATTCCGATCTACGCCATGCCGGAAACGCTCACGAACCTGAAAAATGTGTTCGGGTACGCGTTTGGTGCGAGAACTAACACGGGCACAAGTGTTCCTGTAGTGGATGTGGTGCCAATTCTTGACGATCCGTTTGAAGCCGGCGGTCTGCAATGGACTCCGTTGCGGCTGCAGCACGGCGCAATGCGCGTTAATGGATATCGCCTTGGGTCGTTCGCGTATTGCACCGACTGCAACGGCATACCGCAGGAGACGTTGGATCGGCTGCGCGGCGTCGATACACTGATATTGGATGCACTACGTTATCGCGAGCATCCAACGCATTTCACGCTGGAACAGGCGTTGGATGCGGCGGCGGCAATCGGTGCGCGTGTGACATACTTCACGCACATTGCCCATGAAATGGGGCATGCCGAGGCCGAAGCACTTCTTCCAGCGGGCGTTCATCTTGCCTATGATGGCCTGGAGATCGAAACCGGCTGAACGGCGAGCTGTGCGTCCTGATGTGAAAACCAGTAAAGGGGGCGGAATTGCACCTTGCACGAGGGTTTGAAAGATGGTAACATTGCAGGTTAATTCCTGGGTAGAAGTATGATGGCGAACAATAGACCGACACGAAGCCAAATCCGGGTGCTTGTCGCCCTAGTTGGCGTCCTCTGTGCATCGGTTGCCACCGTAGGCGCGATGCAGGGTGTGTTCAACTACGTAAAGGCGATGCCCACCGGCGATGAGGTGACGATTCAGTGGCAGAGCTCCAACGAAAATGGCGTTGAGAGCTACGAGATTGAACGTCGCGGCGAGGATTCTCCAGATTTCCGGCGTCTCAGTCGTGTGGATGCCAAGGGATCCGGAAGCATCTATTCATACGTTGATGATGGCGCCTTTTACAAGTCCGGCAGCAGCAAACGCTTCACCTACCGGCTGAAGGCCGTAGGCGGCGCAACGCAACAGTTCTCCCCAACGGTTTCGATTACGCACGAGGTTTCAAGCGTTCGAAAGTCGTGGGGCATGATCAAAGAGCTCTTCCGCTGAACTGACGCCGCGCGAGTATCTCAGCGTAATAGGCTCGATGATGTTGTTGGTATCCCTGAGTACCTGAAGCGCCTGATGGCGCTCGGTGCATAAGAGAACATGTAACGCACAGTCCGAAATTTCGAGACTGTGCGTTCTTTTTTTGTACGATGCTTAAAGTATGAAGTTAATTGGTCGCGGTAACGTGTCCGAATGCTTGCATATAAAGTCGTTCATATGTAAGTTTGGGCTAAACCAGTTGTTGATGACCAGCGTGTTCCGGAACAAACTGCACCCAGATGCTATCGGAGGACCACTGGTAACGGCTCTGGTGGTGGCGCTATTTGCCGTGGGGACGGTGCTCGGCCAGGAGCTGGACCCGGTGGCCGAGGCCTACATTGACAATCCACCGATCTGGTTTCGCAGTACTCCTCCGTTCGAATCCAGTGCATCAAGGCTTCCTGCGCTTGATGATCCCGCTCGCCTGATCTGGCTGGAGCTGAGGCACACCGAGCAAAGCATTGCACTGGCCGATTTAGGACCTGCCGATTTCGCCATGAGCAGGTTGACGGAGTATCATCCGAATACCATTTCAACGGCCGTGGCGATCGTGAATCGGGGCGTAATCGCGCTTCAGCGAGGCGAATTCGGACGAGCGCGCTTCTTCTTTAACGACGCCATTACCGAAGCCTCACGCGAGCGCTCGCACGAGGCCGACGACATTGCCGGCACATCACTGTATCTGATTGCCGTGGCCCATGCCGCCGAACGCGATCAGCCGATTGAAAAAACCGAAGGGATACTCCGCGACCTGCTGGAGCAATATCCTGGATGCTCTTGCGAACGCGACGCCCTCTATCTGCTGGGGGAACTCGCCGAAGTCAGGGGCGATTTTGTGGATGCGATCACCATTTACGACCGCATCGTTGACAACTATCCCGGGGTGTCCGAGCTGCGTGCCCGCAATCGGCGTATCCATTCGTTGCTGTCGGTTGGGCGCTTATCCGATGCCCGCGACGAGCTGAATGCGTTCGATCGTGTTGTTGCCGGCCGGACTCAGATGGATACGGTTGCCCCGGAAGTGATGCTGGTGCAGGGTGAGGCTCGGCTGCTGCGTGGCGAGCTGGACATGCTTGAGCGGAACTATCCCGCGGCCGAAGCCGCCTTCCTTCCGCTGATTCACCCGGAGTCGCTGTTGCGCAGGCCGGCGTTGCTGGGCCTTGGTGCCACCTATCAGGCGGCCGGGCACAACGATTCGGCGCTTGCGCTGTACCAGCAGATTCTCGCCGAGGATTCCACCGATCAGGTGCGGATGAAGGCGGAGTTCAACACCGCGGTTGCGCTTCGCCAGATCGGCCGGGGTGATGACGCCGACCAGCGTTTGCATGATATCGTCAGCGGGGATCGTGCTCATCTTCTCAGCGATCGTGCCCTTGTGGAGTTGGGTATTGCGGCCTACGAGAAGCAACGCTACGCCGAGGCAGATTCGTTGATCTCCGTAGCCGCCCGGACCGCGCGAACCAGGCGCTTGGCCGTTGAGGCCTACACATTGTTGGGCGCTGTCCGTTTGGGCAGCAATGACGCCGTTGCGGCGATTGCGGCGTTCGAGGCCGCCGATTCGCTTTCCGGCCACGTTGGCAAAGGTGCGGAGACAGGAGGGTTGTTGGGTGAAGGAGCCGAAGCCCGATTGCTACGCGGGGTCACCCTGGCCCGCGTTCATCGGTCGCCCGAGGCGATCTCGGTTCTGAACCGCTTTCTGGATGACTACCCGGAGCACGGCGCGACCGATCAGGCGCTGTATTGGCTGGGTGAGTCGTACTACCAATCGGGGTTGTTCAAGGCGGCTGTTGATGCCGACAATCTGCTGCTTGAGCAACATGCCGATTCGCGATTCGCAGTTGATGCGCTTTACTCGAAAGGATGGGCCGAATTACGGCTGGGGCATTACGATCGTGCCGAGGCGGCATTCAACCAACTGGGCAAAGCCTTCCCAGTATCGGCATACGCTGTGGAATCGGGCCTTCGGCGCGGTGACGCGTTGTACCTGATGGGGCGGTTTGATGAAGCGTTCGACGCGTATCACGCCGCGCTGGAGAACGGTCCTTCGCCCGACGAAGCCATCCACGGGCAGTATCAGTCCGCCCTGGTGGAGTATCGGCGCCATCGCCTGGCTCAGGCCGATCAGCTCTTTGAAAGTTTTGCTACATGCCATTCCGCTTCACCGCTGGCCGAGGATGCCCGCTATTTGCGGGGTGAAATTGCATCGCAGGGCGAACAGCCGGATCGTGTTCCGTCACGCTTCGGCAATCTATTGGAAACGGCTACGCGCGTCGACCTTATCGCGCCAGCCTATCTGCGGATTGCCGACGCATATAAGCGGATGAATCAACCGGATTTTGCCGACGCAGCCTGTGCGATTGTTGAGCGCAGGTATCCAGGCACGCCGTTCGCCATTCAGGCTCGATCGTTGCGCGAGACGCTGGAGAGCGACCGGCCGGCCGATGATCCAACGGCCACGGCCTGCCGGGGGGTGCTGGCAGCCACGCTGGCACGTGCCCATGTTCTGCATGCTGTGCGGCGATATGCCGACGAACAGGCCGAACTGCGAGCTGTGGACACGGGTGATGCCGGCGCAGCATGTATGCCTCGATATCTGCTGGCGGTGGCACGCAACAGGTTGGTGATGGGGGATACGACGGCGGGGCTTGAGGCACTTCGAACGCTCGCTGCCAGATATGGCAGCGACGCCGACGCTCGGAACGCGATGCTGGACCTTGGCATCGTGCTCGGGCAAACCGGGGCGCCGTCGGAAGGGTTGGCATATCTGAACCGTATTCGCTGGGCGGCTGGTGATAGTGCCGTTCCACCGGCTGTGCTTGTGGCCGCAGCCGACCAGTTCGAGCGTTTGGGCACGCTTGACTCGGCTCGGGAACTGTTGCACTCCGCGGCCATGCGAAACCCGGACGATGTGGCCGCCGCCGCAGCCTGGATACGGTTGAGTACGCTGGAGATCGATCCCCAGAAACGCGCCGAGGCATTGGAGCATGTGGTCGGTGTGGCAAAAGGCAACGACAGTATGGCCCTGGTAGCGCTGACGCAATTGGTGCGTCACTATGCCGCCGAAGGGAATGACTCGGCAGCCGTCGGTGCTCTGGAGGACATCCTCGCTCGATTCGGGAGCAACAACGATCTGCGGGATTCGGCACAGTTGGCTGCGGCGGTTGTGTACGAACGGATGGGCCAGGTAGGCCGTGCCCGCACGGTGTATCAGGAGATTATCAAACGCAATTGCGATGGCGCAGCGCGCAATCAAGCTGAAGTGAGCCTGGAACGGCTCGGCAAGCAATGAAACAACCGGTCACCATATCGTCCTCGCTGGCGCGCCTGATCACGGTGCTGCTTGTGCTTGCGCTGGGTATGGTGTTGCCGGCGACCGCGCAACGTGGCAAGCGTCCGGCCGGAAAGAAGGCGGCGGCTGCCGCGCAGAAATCAAAGTCGTCGCAGAAATCGAAGTCGAGCGGGAAGTCTGCGAAAGGCGCAGGCTCCAAAAGCAAAACGAAGGTGTCCGCGACGAAGGAACGCTCCGGGAAGAAGGGGGCAAAGAACACGGCAGCCAAGACCAAGGTGCGCGAGTCCAGATCGAGTCGCGGTCGATCGGACAATCGAGCCGAGCGCGCCAGCTCGCGACGGGGTGCCAATCGTACCGAACGTACAACCTCGGGCACCAACGCGAATCGCGACAACCGCAATGCGACGGTGCCGGCAAAGCCGCGCACCAAGCCCGTTGCGGAGCGGAACGATGCGCGTGGAACTTCACCGGCCGTTGATCGCCGAGGCGGAACACCGGCTGTACCGGCCGTGGCTACCGGGCCGGCGGATCTTGCACAACAGGTCGCGGCGGGTAATTCCAATGCCTCGGCGTCTCGTGCCAAACGTGCGGCTCCGGGCCAACCGGCGCTGACCGCCGCGCAACTGCGGACGCTTAACGGCTCGCTGCCGGAAACCGAAAGCATTGCGCTTCGCGGCCTTCCCGATGCTGAGGGACGCCAACGAACCGGGCGCCCATTTTACGCCGAGGCCAGCATCGGGTTGTTTGCAACCGGCACAGTACGCGCGGGCTATCACGGAAATACCTGGCCTTACGAGTACTCGGCACAGGTTGAGTATGCGGGCACCAACGGCTTTGTCGACAACGGCGCGCGCAGCAATCTCTCGTTGTCGGCCAAGGGCGGTTACATCATCGGTAACCAGTACGGGATATTCAGCGGTGGCTATATGGGGGCCGAGGTGGGCTATCAAAGCGGTGCACTCCGCCGCTATGCTCTAGCGGCATCTCCCAGGCGCACATACTCCGGTTGGAATGCGGGGCTTGAAGGCAGGAACAGCAATGCCGGCCTTACGTTCGAATTGCGAGGGGGCTATCGCAGCCAGAGCATCTCCGACAGCGGATCGGTCGACGAGACGTCGTTGGATGGAAGCGCGAAGGTACGATTCGATGTATCCCGACTGGCAATCGGTGGCGAAGCCGATGTGCGCCTGACCAATCTGGCCGGCACATCGATCAGCACCGCACTGTTGCGTGCGTACGCGCGGTATGCGCTTTCGTTCCTCATGGTGCGTGTTGGGGCAACGCTGGGTGTCGGAGGGAATTCCGATGCAAGCTCGGTGAGCACGATTGCTCCGTTGGCCGAGGTGAACTTCTATCCATCCCGCGGCATTACGCTGGCTGCAGGCATCGATGGGGGGCTTACACAGCGTACGCTGCGCGACATGTTCGCGACCAATCCATATCTGACATTGGCGCCGATGGTGCACCATCAGGTTGAACGGATTGGGTACCGTGCCGGCGTACGCATCGAACCCTCGCAGACATTTGGCCTGCGAGTATCGGTTGGGCGCAGCTCGTACGATGATTATCTGCTGTATGCTCGTGCTGCCGATGCGTTGTTCGCGCCTACGTACGCAGCCGTTACCGAAACGCGTATCTCGGGCGACGTCTATCTGGAGCTCGACGATCGCGACATGGTTGCCGCGCAAGTGAGCCTGCGGAATCCAACGCTCGACTCCTCCGGTGCCGATGCTCCGTACACGGCGCAAATCGATGGCGAAGTGATGTACGTGAAGCGATTCGCCGAGCTGCCATTGACGTTGACCGCAACGCTGCGGTATCTGGGCCCGCGTGTTGATGATACAGGCGGCAGCATGTCGGCTGCGGGGTTGCTTGGCGTGAAAGGGCGTTATGCGCTCACAAATAATCTGTATGCCACGCTCGAGCTGGCAAATCTGGCGAACGCAACGTATGAGTTGTGGCCGGGCTACACCGAGCGGGGAATCTTTGGCGCGGTTGGGCTTTCGGCAGCGTTCTGAAGCCCGGCATCGCGACGCTGGTACTGTTGACCGGATGACTACGGTTCTTTTCGACTGCGAACCGTATTACTCCAGAGACGCCGGGATGCGGGCAAGAAGGGCATGCTTGCCCGCATCCAACGGCGTAACCCGATGTTGAAATGGTTTGATGACTACCTGGTGCAACGATTACGGAGTTGATGATGGAATCGAATCGCATTCCAGGAAACGCGCCGAGCAGGCCGGTAACCGACCCCACGCGCGACAACGATGAAGCAACGCGTTTCGGTTCGGCCGTTACGCGCGATGCAACGCGCCTGCGTTCGGTAATGGGGCGCGCGGCCGATGGCGCGATGCCGAACAACTCGATCGTTGGCGCTGTTGATGCCGGGGATGCGCCGGTGCGGGATGTGACGGCGAACACCCGCCCCACAACTCTGCGCCCGCCCGTCGCCGGCCGATCGCTGCGAGCATTGATGGCCGATCCGTCGCGCGGATCAAATTCCGTTGCGGGCGATGCTGCCACACGCCTGCGAACCGATGGATTTCGTGCCAGCGCCGATGTACCGGAAGCTCGGTCAGTTGCCGGCCAGCCGGCCAACAGCGAGCCCGTGATTGCGGCCACGGCCCAATCCATTCCCCCAACTTTCGCAACTGAGCATCAGGAACTACATTCCGCGACGCTTAAGGGAGCGGCAACCGACGCACAGGTCACGCCGGTTGCCGCATTCCCTGCTGCCTCGCACAGTACCCTGCAGCGCTCGTATCAGCCACCGCCAACCTCGACGTATCAGCCCACCCGCAATCGTCGGGTGGCACGGCCGATGCTGGCGGTGATGGCGGTGGTTGCAGGAACCGCCATCGGAGTTGGGCTGTACGCCGGTGGCGCCGATCTTATTGGCGGAATCTTCTCAGGGCATCGCGAACACTCCGCGCCGGTGGACGATCCGGCGGCCGTTACCGAGCGCCCGGCCCCGCCGGCGCCGGCGGTATCAACGTCGGACTCGCTGATGGTGGCCGCCGTTGGCGATAGCGTGCACGCCATCGATCCACTGCCGGCGCCTTCCGTGCATCAGGGCGATGCCGCGAATGCCGGCGCGCATCAGCCGGCTGTTGCCCAACCGGCAACGCCTTCAAATCCAACGGTTTCCGGCGCACATGGTCCGGCCGATCGTACGGCCCCGGCTGCTACGGCCGCGGCCGAGCGGAACAACAGCACCGCAGGTGATGAGCGCGCCGTTCGCCAGAGCGAGCCGCCTGCGCGCACAGCGGCGATGGAGGAAATTGCCGCCGACAATACACCGCGCGAAGAATCGCGAGCCGCGACGCCGGCTTCCTACATGGTGCAGGTTCGAGCGACAACCGATCAAGCCGAGGCGAACCTGGTTGCCCGGCGCCTTCGCGCCCGTGGCGCAACCAATGTTTCGGTGCTGGCTGTGCCGAACAAGGGGCCGAATGCCGGAACAACGTACCGCGTGCGTTACACCGCGAAGGGAACCGAAGCCGAAGCGCGTGCGGCGGGCACGCGGGCCGGATACAGAAATCTCTGGGTGGTAAAGAAAAAGTAGGTCTCGAAGTCACCGAACGACAGCAGGAGGCCGATGCGTTGCCTTAGCTCCTCTCTTGCGTATCGGTCTCCTCTGTTCATTTCCATGTAGCATCGTGGTGCTCAATTCCGCCTGTTGGCGCTACAGCCGCGCCACATGCTGATGCTGATCGATTGCCCGCGATGCTTCCACGGCATATCTTGGTGCATGCAGCAGCACTAATAGCCGTAGATCATGCGCATTCTCCATACTGCCGATTGGCATCTGGGACGTAGGCTGGAAGGGCGGGGCCGCCACGACGAGCAGGTGGCCGCGATGGATGAGATATGCGCAATTGCCGACGAGGAACACGTGGACGTTGTTCTCGTGGCGGGCGATGTTTTTGATACGTATAACCCACCAGCCGAATCCGAAGCGCTTTTCTATCGCACCATGACACGCCTGGCCAACGGTGGCCAACGCTCCGTTGTGGTGATCGCCGGCAATCATGATAGTCCCGATCGGCTGATCGCGTCGGACCCATATGCGCGCGCGCTTGGGATTACCACACTCGGCTATCCGAAGGACACGCCGGCGCTGTACGATGGCGGGACCGATCGTGCCGCATGTGTTGAAGCCGCCCCATCGTTCGTTCGGCTCCGTGTTCCGCGGCAATCCCGCTACCTCTCGGTGTTGGCCCTGCCATATCCCTCCGAAGCCCGGCTCAGAGAATTGCTTACCGCCGATATCAATAACGACGAGCAGGCAACGATCGACTACAACCAGCGCGTGCAATCGTTTCTGAAGGAGCGCGCGCAATCGTTCGTTCCCGGCGAAGCCAACATTGTGGCCAGTCATCTGTTTGTGCGCGGCGGCGGCATGAGTGATTCCGAACGCGATGTTTCCGTTGGCGGTGCGTATGCGGTGGATGCGGCCAGCTTCCCGGACACCGCCGGATACATAGCGCTTGGGCATCTGCATCGTGCACAGGAAATGCATTCTGCAACCGGCGCGCCGGTGCGCTACTCCGGATCGATTCTTCAATACAGCTTCAGCGAAGCGGAGCAGACCAAATCGGTAACCATCGTCGAGATAACGTCCGGCGGTACCCAGCATCGGGTGGTGCCGATTTCGGCCGGGCGACGATTATTCAAATGGGAGGCTCATGGCCTGGATGAGCTGGAGCGGCGGTTGCAGGATGCCATGACAAATGAGTGGCATTGGATTACGCTGCACTTGGATGCGCCACTTCCACCGGATTACCGGCGGAATGTCATGGCCCGGCATCCGCAGATATTCGAGTGCATCACGCACTACCATCGCACCGACGATCCCCACGAGGAGCGAACCTCGGTTGATGCGCTGCCGCTGGATGAGCAGTTCCGTCGCTTTGTGCTCGACAAGTACAACGAACCCTGTGCCGACGATGTGATGAAGTTGTTCCTTGAGCTTGCCGCTACCCAACGTGATGATACGTAGCATCACGTGCGTGGGCGTAGTGCATTGCGATGTCATGGCCCGCGAAAATCCGCACGACATTTTCTGGCAACCCATGCTTCCCCCGCTTCGTGACCTTCAAGCATGAAACCGATTGAACTCCAGATAGCGGGGCTGAACAGCTTTCGCCAGTCAACGAAGATCGACTTCGGGGCACTGGTGAAGGATGGTCTGTTCGGGATCTTCGGCCCAACCGGAAGCGGCAAATCCACCATTCTCGACGCGATCACGCTTGCGCTGTACGGTCGTGTAACCAGGGCCGGCAGCAGCCTGAAAGGCCTTATCAACCTGAGCGAACAAAGTTGCTCGGTGGGATTTGCATTCGCTGTGGGCACGGGCGACACGCGAAAGCGCTATCTGGTGGAAAAGCGGCTGGTGCGGGCGCGCAAGGGCGATGGCGTGGAAACCAAAACCGCTCGGCTGATCGAATATGTGAACGGTACACCGGTACCGTTGGCCGATAAAAGCCACGAGGTTCACGATCGTGTGCAGTCGATCATCGGCATCAACCATGATGACTTCCAACGGGCTGTTGTGCTACCGCAGGGTGCGTTTGCCGAGTTCCTTGGCCTGAAGCCCAGCGAGCGCAGCGCCGTGCTGGAACGGCTGTTCGGGCTGCACGATCTTGGGCACAGGCTTAACACGCTGCTGCGCGAGCGGGCCGATGCCCTTGAACTACGCCGCGCCGAACTCATCGGCAAGCTGCAGGAGTTGCGCGCCTACGATGCCGATGCATTGGCCAGTGCCGAGCAATGGCACCAGATTGCGGTGAACGCCCACGAGCAGGCCCGCGCCGAAAGCACAAGCGCCGAATTGCGGCGCGCCGAGTTGCGGGCGCTGCGCGATCGTATCGAGGAGCACGAGGCGCTGAAGGCAGGCGAGGGAGATCGCGAAGAACGCAATCGCCGCGCGGACGAACTTGCCGGCATTATCGATCGCGCCGAGCGTGCTGCCTCGGTGGCGCCGGCCCGTGTGGCATTTGCGGCTGCCCGCGAACGGTATAGCCAGCGCGAAGGGCAGTATCAGGAAATGAAGCAGGCCCATGACAGTGCCGAAGCCGCGTGCACTGCATTGTTGCCGCGCGTGTTGGCCGCGCGCAAAGCGCACGAACTCCGGTTCGAGCCGCTGGGTCTGGAGCTGGCCGTGCTCGATGAGGTACGGCGCGCCAAGCTCGATCTTCGGAATCGTCGTGCGCAGTGCGACAGCGTGGAACGCGAACTGACGACCGCCAGGCATGCGCTTCAGGAAAGCATGGCCCGGCACAACACATACCGCGACACAGCCGAGGCGACGCTGAAGGAATTGGCGACGCTGAACGCCCGGATCGCCGAGGCCGATATGCCGGCGGCGGAGCGTGATCGATACAAACGTCTGGAGCTTGGCGTGGCCCGCTTGCGTGATGCCGAGGCGCGCGCCTCGCGGGCACAGGAACATCGCGAGCAACTGCATGCCGCGTATGAGCATGCCCGCAGCCAGGCAACCGCCGCCGAACAGCAGCGCGACGCGGCGCATGCCGCGCTCGACCGCGCACGCACCGGCCTTGCCGCCGCCCGCGCCGAACTGGAAGCCGCCGAACAACTGCGCGGCCAACTGCGCGAGCAATTCGTGCAGGTCAGCGCGGATCTTGGCGAGGCCGAACGGATACACGATGATATGGTGCGCGCCGAGTTGGAGGCGAGGCAATTGGCCGACACGGCTTCGGCCCAGCGTAAAGCGGCCGAGCATGCCGAGGCCCTGCATGCTGCTGCGACGGCCGAACGCGACAGCCTGCGGGCCAGGCATCACACAGCGTTGGGGCAGTGCGAGCAACTGCGCCGGGATAACGCCCTGGCCGAATTGGCCGGGCATCTGCTCGATGGCCAACCGTGCCCGCTGTGTGGCGCATCGGATCACCCGCAACCGTTTCACGCGTCGCCGGATACGATTGAACGGCTTGCCGAGGCCGACCGCCAGGCAGCCCAGCTTGGCGAGCAGTTGGTGGTTGCCGAGGAGAGATGTTCCGAGCGTGATCGCCTGGCCGCAACGGCGGTGGCAACTGCCGCTGCGGCCGAAGCAGCAGCCCGGCAGACAAGCGATCGTGCTGGCGTGGTGCGCGCGCAGTTGGCCCGGCATCTGCTGAAGTACGATGTTGCCGGCGTTGCGGGCCTGCGTGCGACGGTGGAGGCAATCAAGGAGCAGGGGCTGGCCGCGCGCGCGCGCGGTGATGCCGCCGGCGTTGCGATCGCCGCCGGTGAGGAGCAACATCGCGATGCCGAGGAGGCCCACGGCAATGCCGTGGTTGCCCATGCCAATGCGGTGTCGGCGCTGGCCGCGGCCAACGAGCGCCTTGCCGAGGCCCGGGTGCTGGCCAAGAAGGAGGATGATGAAGCCGCTGATCTGCGGCGCGCGTTGGCGGAGCTTGCCGACCATGCCAATCTGGATGAGCTGGCGGCGTTGATTGAAGAGGCGCAAACGAAGGAGGCGCAACTGGATGAGCTGCGCGCCGGCGCCAGGGTGCTGGCCGAGCGCCAGGCCATTGAAGCGCAGGCAGCGGAGGCAGCACGTGCCGATGTTGATCGGCTGCGGGACAAGGTTACCGCCGTCACTGCCGAGCACGAGGCCATGGCGCGCGAGCTGCGCGACAAGCTGGCCGAAACAACGGAGCGATGGGAGGCAACGGTTCCTGCGACCGAGCGAGAACTGGGCACGGATGTGGATGCGGCGATCGAACGCAGGCAAGCTGAACGCAACGCGCTGAAGGACGAGCTGGATAGGGTTGAGGACCTGTACAAGGAGGCGTCGCAACAGCTTAGAACGCTGCATGGTCAGTTGGATCTGCTCTGGAACGATCTGATGCGCGATGAGGTTCAGCGCGACGAAGCCGGTCGGGCGTTTGACGCGGCCCTTGTACAGTACGGCGTGGAGAACGCGGCGCAGGCTGCGCAGTGGGAACTGGGGATGGAGGCGCTTGAACGGCTGCGCGCCGAACGCGCGGCGATTGCCGAGGAACTTGCGCACGCCCGGCGACGGATGGCTGAGCTGCAGGAGATGATCGGCGGCCAGCATGTGGATGATGCGGAGGTGAGCGCGGCAACGACACATGCCGAACTGATGGTGAAGCATGCTGATGAGGCCTCGCGCGAGGAAGCAGTGGCCACGGCCAACCTTGCAACCGTGCGCGAGAAACATGTTGAGTATCGCAAGGCCATGGCCGAGGATGCCTTCAGCAGTGAAGGCAAGGCCACGGTGGAGCAGCTCACACGATACCTTCGCGGCAACGGATTTATCGACTATCTGGCAAACGAGCGGCTGGCCGATATCTGCCGCCGGGCATCCGGACAACTGGCCGGGCTCACAAGCGGACGGTTCGAAATTCTGGCTCGACCAAAGGAAGGATTCATCATCCGCGACAACGCTGCCGGGGGCGGCGAACGCGCGCCGTCGACGCTGTCCGGCGGGGAGACGTTCGTGGTGTCGCTCTCGTTGGCGTTGGCGTTATCCGATACGATTCAGGTAGGGCATGCGCCGCTGGAATTCTTCTTTCTTGACGAGGGATTCGGTACGCTGGACAGCAGCCTGCTTGAGACCGTGATGAACACGTTGGAACGGCTCCGATCCGAACACCGTGCTATCGGAGTGATCTCGCACGTGGCGCAACTCCGCGAACGTATTTCTCGGCGACTGGTAGTTACGCCGGCCGCGAACGACATGGGCTCCACCGTTCAGTTCGAGCTTGCCTGAGCCGGCCCGTATGTGGGCAATCGAAGAACATACAGTCATCCCATCTTTGCATATCAATGGCGCTCTCGGTTAT
Organism: uncultured bacterium; assembly: GCA_966128725.1. Taxonomy (GTDB): domain Bacteria; phylum Bacteroidota; class Ignavibacteria; order OLB7; family OLB7; genus JAFDZV01. The sequence continues at coordinate 20,995 of CBHYLN010000035.1, forward strand.
CACGATCGATTTCTGGAACACATTGTTCGACGGCAGCGGCGGCGAACAACGCAATACCGCGCGGCGTCAGGCCTTGCACGGTGCGATGGCCGAGGCCGGATACAGCGTGGGCGATGAGCGCCTGAACGACGTGTACGCCTCGATCTGGGAGTACTTCGATCACCATTGGCTGAACCATCATCGCACGCCCACATCCGATGAAATGGTGCGCGAGATCTGTCGTCGCGCCGGCGTGGTCTTGCCCGAAAGCGCCATCGAGCGTGTGGCCGATGTGTTCACGCATGGCGTGCTGGAGCATCCGCCCCGATTGCTTCCGGGCGTTGCCGAGGCGCTGCCGAAGCTGGCACGCCAGTGTTCCCTTGCGTTGATATCGGACACGGCATTCTCGCCGGGTACCGTATTGCGCACGTTGATGAACAGCGTTGGCATCGATGGTTACTTCAGTGCGTTTGTCTTCAGCGATGAGACAGGCGTTGCCAAGCCTCATCCGCACGCCTTTGAAACAGCGCTTGAACGCCTGGGCGCCGTACCGGCATCGGCGGCGCACATCGGCGACATCGAGCGCACCGATGTGCTTGGGGCGAAGAATGCGGGGATGCAGGCCGTGCTGTATCGAGGTGACTCCGCCCCGCATAAGTACGCCGAGACCGACACGTTGGCGGATGCAGTGATGCATCATTGGGATGAGATCGACCAGATCATCGAGGCGCTTGGATAACCGCCTGCCCGTGGCCATCGGCGCGTCCTGCACGCGAGTGCGATGATCAAGCACCAGCACGATATTCGTTTGATGGTTTTGTCGCCGTTCCCATTTGGGATCGGCGATTTTTGTTTGCAGTGAAATCCATCACGATCACGACCTCGTATATGATGGTTGCGGCGTCCCTCATCGATGTGGCATTACGGCGTGTCCGTTTTACCAGGTCCAGCCGATGATACGGTATCAACATTACCGAACAGCGTAAAGCGACGATCGCGCGATCGCGACATTCAACAAGGCCGGGCTGGCAGCGCGAAGCTGTGGCAAGGCAGCGCTCGCGGTAATCCGCGCTTGTTATCACGGTGTGGTGTTCGGCATGGCTGATGCCGGGAATGCGGCACGCGCTGTATACGACAACGCTTATAGGGAGCCCTCAACGCCCCGAAAAACCATGAGCTCCGGAGCGTCGTATCTCATATGGACATGCAGTCGTCAGCAGGAGATGACTCGGATCGTATCGGACTGGCGGACACGGTGCGCTCGCTGAAACCGGATCGGCGGGAAGTGATCGGCGCGATCTACTTCCTTGGATACGTGCGGTGGAAAGCCCCGTGAGCGTTGAGCATTCCGTTGGGTACTGTGAAGACCAGAGGTCGAGCGGCCATACTTACGATCAGAAAACTATTCTCCCAGTGGATATCAACGACTACATAGCATCCGGAGTTCTTGAACTCTACGTTGCCGGAGCTCTGCCTGAAATCGAGGTTGGAGAGGTGGAGCAAATGATTGCAATGCATCCGGCAATCCGTTTCGAGGTTGATGCCATCCATGACGCGTTCGAAGTGCTCGCGCTGGCGAACGCGGCGCGCCCGCGTCCGGAATTGCGGCGCATGGTGCTGAACACGGTTGCCAGCATCGGCCATCAATATTCCATGCCGGCGGCCGATACGCCGGCCAATGCAGGCGTCGTTGTCACCGCGGCTGCGTTTGGCACCGCCGGTCAGGCCTCCGCTGCGAATCGAACAGCCGCTGTATCTGCACCCACCATAGTATCGCTTCCTCCACGCATCCGGTACCTGCTTGCAGCCTCGTTCGTGATCGCGGTACTCACGAGCGCAACCTCGGTATACGTTGGCTTCCGTTGGAACGCGGCCGAGGACAGTTTGGCAGAGCTACGGAGCCTTAACGAGCTGATGGTTGCCGAGAAACAGTCGTTGAAGGCGCGATTCACGAAGTCCGAATCGGACGTCGCGGCGCTGCGCACGGCAACGTCGCGCATTTCATTGAAGGCCGTTGCCGATGCCCACAACGTGGCCGCCGTGGTCTTTTGGGATACCACCTCAGGCCACGTCCATCTGGATGGCCGGTTGTTGCCGGCGCTGCCGTTGGGGAAGCAATACCAGTTGTGGGCAATTGTGGCAGGCAAACCCGTTGACGCCGGTTTGGTCTCCAGCGAAATCGTCGATGGTCTGGTGGCAATGAAGGATGTAGGCAGCGCTCAGGCGTTTGCCATTACCGTGGAACCCATCGGCGGAAGCGCGGCCCCAACCATCGATGCAATGATTGTGCACGGGAATGTGTAGGCTGTGCGATGGGCCTGAATGCCTGCGGCGCCTGTTGCAGCGGGCAGCTTCGGAGCCCGCGCCTGCATGGTTCAACCGGACGAGCCGTATCCGGGCTCGCGGCGAACATGTGCTGGTGGCACGGAATGGAAATCATCGATAACGAAACGGGGCGGATTGGCATGGTGCCATCCGCCCCGTTTCCGCGTGAACTCCGTTACTCACATCATCAGGTTCATCGCGCGATGTTCTGCAGTCGAATGCGTCTTACTTCGTAAGAGTCATCGTCTTTGTTTCAATAAACGTTCCTGCCGTCAGGCGATACATATACAGACCGCTTGGCAGGCCGGAGCCGTCGAACGAAACCGAATGCGTGCCGGCATCGAAGTCCGCGTCGGCCAATACCGTTACCATCTTGCCCGATGCGTCGAACACGGCCAGGTTTGCATGCGTGTTCGTTGGAAGCGTGAAGGAGATGGACGTGGCACCGGAGAACGGGTTGGGCACATTGGCGCCAAGCTGATAGCCGGCGGCGGAGCCGATGGTGGCCGGCGCCGATGCCTGCGTGGACGCCGAGTTCTCAGGTGCCGGGTTCTTGCGAAGCGTGGAGATTACCACAACGTGAACGCGGCCGTTTGCCGAACTATCGCTCGACATGCGGACCACCATCTGCCGGTCCTGTCCGTCGTGCAACAGGATGGTGTCGTTGCCGACAACCAATCGGTGATCGGTGAACGAAACACCGAAACCCTCCGGGATAGCCAGGGTGCCGTCGGTAACGCTGGGGGTGTTGGTTCCGCGCCGAAGCTCGAACACATATACACCACGGTGGTTCCCGGACTCCTCGCGATCCAATTCACTATTGCCACGAGCAAGTTCGGCCTCGGCGCGCTCATACTCGGCATTCGCACGGGCCAGCTCCGCGTCGGCACGGCCAAGCTGTGCATCGGCACGCATTGCCTCGGCGGCTTCGCGTTCCAGCTCCGTTTCGGGGCCCTTGGTATCGATGGTGAGCACCTTACCATCGGCATCGTTCACCACGATTGTCCGTTGGCCGTTTCCGCTGGTCGAACTTGTGATGATGCTCTTACGGATTATGTGGCGTCCGTGCCCTTCGCCACCGTTGGCGACAATCTCGTTGGAATCCGTGCGGACAATCACCCGGCATTGCTTGTTGCCGTTGGCCGCGCCTACCTTCGAGATGGCGACCGCGCCGTGCCCCTGCTTGCCCTCGATAACCGAGACCGTGACAACAGCGTTGGTGACCAGCGAGTCGGCCTGATTGAGCGACATGGTTGCCGAGTCGAGCGCCTGGCGAGCCCGGTCCAGGATTTCGTTCATTTCAACCGAGTTCTTGTCGATCTGAATGCGAAGGTTGCGAGCCTTGGCGTCACCGCGATGCAGTTCCAACTCGAGCTCGCGCAATTCGTGCCGTGGATCGTCCTCGGCATCAAGCTGCATTACCCGTTCCAGGCTGCGGAGGCTGTCGATCGTGATCGTGGTGGCGATGCCAAGCTCCTTCAGCATCTGCTCAAGTTCCACCTTGCCGTGCGTTCCCTGCTGACCGCTCAGCTCCATCAAGCGCTGAAGATCGAGGCGCAGTGTTGAATCTCCCAGGCGAAGTTCAATCTTGCCGTTCTCCCCGTCAAGAGTGGCCGCGTTCAATTCCATTTGCAGCATGACACGCTCGCGCTGAAGGTCAACGGGGCTGACCGGAACAACCACCTCGCCATCCTCGGCTGTTGGCGGGGTCGGCGGAGCAGGGGGAACCGGGGGCACGGCCAGCTGACGCCCGTTGATTGAAGGCGGCGCCGGCGGGGCCGGGGGCACAGCCGGCTGCTGTCCGTTGATCGAAGGCGGAGTTGGCGGAGCCGGAGGCGTGGATGGTGCCGGCTGAGCCAGCGCCGATATGCCAGCCAGAAAGGTGGCTGCCAAAGGGAGTAGTCGCACTATCTTCATGTTGATATCCCGAAATGCGATGTTAGAGGATGCCGTTTGCTCGTACGTGCGATAGTGACGATTGCATGCGCCGGATGTTCCCGCGATGGAGCACTCTGGCGGCAATGGAACAATCCGCGAACGCCTGCGTCGTAAGGGCAACTCAATGGGAAGGCTGATTGTTCATGGATCTCCTCACCGGTACTACGGTAGCCTTGGATTACGTGGAAAGAGGCGATATCGAGCCGAAATCGTCCTCGGGACTTCGCCCCGCACCATCTACGGGTGCCGAGCGCCGGCGCGTTGCCGTGATGGCCGATGCCGATCTTGTTGGCGAAGCGATCGAAGGCAGCTCGCTTGCGTTTGACGAATTGGTCGGGCGTTATCGGGCCAAGGTTTTGCGCCTGATCGCGTCGATGCTGGGCTCGAACATCGAAATCGAGGATGTGGCGCAGGATATCTTCGTGAAGGTCTATCTCTCGTTGAAGAACTTCCGCGGAGACTCGTCGTTCTCAACGTATCTGTATACCGTTACGGTGAATCGTTGCCGTGACGAGCTCCGCAAGGCGAAGCTTCGCAGGTTCTTTTCGTTCGACGACTGGTTCGCCACGGCGAAAAGTGCACACCCCACACAGGAGAACGGGCACCGTATTGATAGCGACGAGCGGCGCGATGCCATGCGCCAGGCAATGCGGCGCCTGCCTGCCCAAACACAGATGCTGCTGCATCTGCGCGAAGTGGAGGAGCTGAGCTACAAGGAGCTTGCCGACATCTTCTCGGTTGAGATGGGCACAATCAAATCGCGTCTGGCGCGCGCGCGCGATCGTTTACGCGAGGAGATTCATCCCTATCTCGCTGATGGCATACTTCCTGGCGATACCCCGGCCGGTGAAAAAAGCAGCAAGGCCTGACACACAGGCCCCGGTTCGCAAACATCGTTGTCGTAGTCAGAACAGGTCGCCAATCTGGAGCAGAACGCATAACTGCGTGATCATGAAGCAAAGTTTAAACGATATCGAACGCACACTGCTATCGGCGTACATGGACGGCGAACTTTCGCCCGAGGAGTTGGCAAAGGCCGAGGAGCTTCTTGCCAGTTCGGAAGGCGCGCGCCTGTATCTCAGCGAGCTTACCGTGGTCGAACATCTTTCGGCCTCCGTGCTTGCGGCTGTCCCGGTTGCCGGCACCGCTGGCGTCGCTTCGGTGAGTGCCAAACTGACGGGGAGCGCCATCCAGGCCGCGGCCAAGCGGTCGCTTCTTACGAAAACGGCATCCTTCGGTACGTGGGGCCTCGCCGGCGCGGTCGGAGCCGCCGTCACCGGTATTGTCGCGGTGGCACGTTCGGTGAATTCGCCTCGTGCAACATTGAGCGACGTAACCACGCATCCTCGAGCCGCGGCGCAGGCGCCAATGCAGGCAATCTCATCGGTCGACACCAGCAATCTGCTTGTCCCGCCGATGAGCACCTCCGATATGGTTGCCTTCGCGGTGCATGGGACGTTGCCGTTGGATACTGGCCGCCAGCGTTTTATTTGCCTGGGCACGTCCGGCAAGGACTCGCTTGTTGTTGCGGTGAACGATCGTCCGATGAAGGATACCGACGCCCAATTGCTGGCAATGCGTGTTACCCGTGCCGGTGCGCTGGATTCGCTGCAGCGGATAGTGCGCACATCGGTGCTGCAGTCGCGTAACGGTATCGCACTGCGTGCCGATATCCCGTTGCTTCGGTTGAATGTGCTGCGCTCGCTGGAGGAATCGGTGCCGACACTCCCGCGTGAACTTCGTCGCCGGCTGGAGCGCACGCGTGATGAGCTTGCCACGTTCGTGGAATTCTCGCGCCACGGGGCGCAGCTTGAGGCGGTTGAGAATCCCAATGTGGTATACCATCTCATTTCGTTTGAAGGGCTTACCGCCATTATTGAGGGCGATGCGCCAATGGGCGCCCCGATATTCATGAGCACGGATGTGGCGAACGCGCCAACAATCGCCGTTAACGGCGATATGCTGCGCGCTCTGGAACTTCGTGTGCCGATCCCGCCAATGCCGCCGCCGATGATGATGGCGGCCGAGGCCGAGGACGGAGCGCCCCGTGTTATCAGCAATCCGTCCGGCGACAGGTTCGTGGCGCCGCGCCGTACGAATTCCATGCCGTCGCGTATTCCCATGTATGTGCGCACGCAGGACGTTGATGCCGAGAATCAGAGCGACAGCAGCAGTGGCCGCGAGGTTGTGGTGGCATCAGGCCAGCACAGTGGAGCCGCAGCCAGCGAGAATGTGTTGATGGAGAACGTTACGCTACCGGATACCGTGCGTATCCGCGTAAATCGGGCGCTGGAGTATTCCCGACGTGCGCTGCGCGAGGCCGATTCCCTGCTCAAGGTGCTCGATCTGAAGATCCGTCGGCAGATTCATCTTAATACGGACGGCGGTGAAGGCGATGGTTCCGGTGATACGCGAAGCACGCAACCTCGGAACGAAGAGAATCCTCGGTAAGCCTGCTGTAGCGGCAACATCCCGAGAATGACATAAACGGCCCCACGGTAGTACGTACCGTGGGGCCGTTTTGCTGTACCGCCCAACATCCCCCGAGGAAGCGTTCCGGTCTGGTTGCCACGGGGGGCCAGCATCGGGCTGCTGACTCGGCCATCCTGGCCGCCCGGACTGCCCAATGCGAGCATTACACTACGGAAGATGTCGCGTTCGGTGGGTATCCATGAATTTGCGGAGGGCCATGGCCTTTTCGGCATGAAGGCGGATGTGGCCAACCTGTGTGCGGTGGGCTGCGGCGTGCTGAATTGTTGGCCTGGCATGAACGCCAAGCCGGGGCGCACACCTGCCTCAGTTCGATGTTGTGGCTGCCGGGAGATCTTGTTCGGCCGGTTGATCGGCCTCGGTGTCAATCTGAACAATCACAACCGTGATATCGTCGTTCTGGTCGGCCGTCCCCCGGAAGGCCTCCACGTTGCTCAGGATCTTGTTCCGCAATGTCTCGGGATTGTCATCGTGCCGCTCGGCAACCACATCCAGCAGTCGTCCTTCGCCAAACTCCTGGCGCTCGGTATTCATCGCCTCGGAGACGCCGTCGCTGTACAGGATAAAGGTTTCGCCCGGCTCGTACTCCACCGTGTATTCCTGCAGAAGCTCGGCGAACAGCTCGCGCGAACACAGGCCAAGAGCAACGCCGGTTGGGATCAGCGTGTCGACGGTTTTGCTTCCACGGCGAACGATCGGTGTGTGCCCGGCGCGGGCGTAGCATACGCTGCGGCGGGTAGTGTCGAACACGAGCATCGCCGCGGTGATGAACGAGCCGCGCGTGATCACCTCGAAGAGGTGTTCGTTCAGGGTTGTCAGGATGTCCTTTGGCGAGCCGTGTTGCCCGCAGGCTACGTGTACCATGCCGTGGAACTCCGCCATGTACAGCGATGCGGGCAGACCCTTGCCGGAAACATCCGCGATTGTTACCAGGAATCGGTCCTCGCTGAGGCGGATCACATCGTAATAATCGCCACCAACTGCCTGCGCCGGCGACGAGACCGCGCTGATCGTGATGCCGGGGATATCTGGCATCTCCGCGGGCAGAAGGCTTTCCTGAATACGGCGAGCCGTAGCCAATTCCTCGCGGTACCGCTGGCGGGCCAGCTCCTCCTCGTACAGCCGGGCAACTTCCAACGCCGCCGCGGCCTGTGCGGCCACGCCGGCAATAAATGCAATCTGGCTTCCGCTCAGGTTTGCGTCATCGTGCGGGCGGCTCATCAGGATAGCCCCGGTGACACGTCCCTGAGCATACATGCCGATCACATACGGGAAATACATCTGCAGGTTCTCGAACTGCGGATTCGAGGTTGTCTCCAGCAGAATCAGATTATGCGATTGGCGGAACAGATGGCGGAGCGAATCGATAGCCTCGCCATCCACCGGCACAGGGGCAAATTCGCTGGCGCGTGCCACCGGCTTCAGCGAGCCATCGTTCGGATCCTCGATCGCAACGCAGACACCGCGCAAGTCGAGCGCGGCCTGCAATGCCAGCGCTGTCCGTTCGGCTACCGCATGCGCTCCGATTGTCTCGGTGATCTCGGCGGCATAGGTTGCCAGGCGTCCGGAGTAGTCGCGCCGTTGCGGGAAAAACTTGTTCTCGATGCCGGTCTGCACCTTTCGCTTCAATGGTTCGAACAGCATCACGAACAACACGAAGCTGAGCACCTCGGCGGTGCCCTGGAACTCCTGGCTCAGGAGTGAACCCAGAACCTGGCCCAACGCATAGGCCGCTGCCAGATACAGGCCGGCGATCAGCGCCATCGTGGCCGTGTATACCAGCGTTGTCTTCAGCACGCGCCCCAGATCCATCACCTGATAGCGGAACACGGCATAACCAAACGAGATCGGCAGGGCCAGAAGCAGCAGCACTGGCAGCAGGAACTGCGGATACAGAATCGTGACGCCGGCAATCGTGGTCTGGATGATCATCGTATACACCAACGCCGCCGAAGCCAGGATCGAACCGACCAGGATTACGGTCACCGGGCGCCGGTCGGCCGAGGCTGGCAGCCGGCGATAACCCCGGAACAGGAAGTATACGCCCGCGCCGAAACCGATGCCGCGGAGCGAGTAGTTGGCGATGTTCAGTGTCCAACCGAAGATCTCGGTGGCGAAGTTGTCGCCAAGTTTGCCGCCCCATATCGTGAGCACTGCAAGCAGAATCACGTTAAGGCTGGCGAGCGCGGTTAATCCCACGAAGAATCCGCGCCCGCCGCGCGACTCGAACGTCCGTTGTTCAACCGGGAAGATCGTGCAGAAGCGGGGCCAAAGCACGAAGAACGAACATCCTATCAACAGCCACAGGATGCTGACCACCGGCTGTAACGGGCCGTTGAACGTCTCGGGCGGGAGGATTGAGAACGCAAAGATGACTGTAGCGGCAACCAGAAAGAACAATCGCTGAACCCGTCCGCTGGGCCGCAGACCGACAACCGTGACGCCAATAACCAACCACAGGAACGAGAGTACCGGCACCAGGAAGCGAAGGAAGGGGAGTTGGTCGGAAAGGGTGACCTTCAGCAGCAGCAGGTTGCCGTCGCGCCGCACCAGATATGGAACCGGCACGCCAACGGGCGATCGGTCCAGCGCATTCTGGGCTGTTGTGATCAGCTCGACTGCCGAGCGAAAGTTGTGGCCGGCAAGATCAACTTCCCCAATCGCCAACACAACGTCGCCGGTGCGGATGCCGGCAACGTCGGCGTTTCCACCGGCAACCACGTCGGTAACCACCAACGACAACGCCCCATGTTGATTCTTTACCGTCCAGAGGCAATCATCCGTGTGGACAACGTTGCCGCCAAGTGTGCTTTTAAGCACAACAAGGATTGCCACGAACGCAAGGGCCGCAACAATCCAATATCCGACCCGCAGTTGCGTGTCGGAGCGCGATTGAAGCCAACGAAGCGATCTGGAGATCTGGCGCTGCAAGGTTCTCGTGGTTGTACGGGCGCATCGCGCCCGTGCAGGAATAGCGCGATGTGAACAATCTTTGACGTCGCAACAGGACGGTTGTTCCGTTACTGCGCCCTCAAACATAGCTGATTTTGTCTCGGGCAATTACGCGCATTCATGCAAATCTGTTACAGTCGGTTTGGCACTCGTTTCGCGGTCGACTAAGTTCCGGGGCAAACATGGTATTCCATTCATCCGCGCCCTAGCCAGATCCATGAACGAAGACCGCCACGCCGGCAGAAATCGGCACGCAGTACGTTACTCTGCAACGATGGTTGTCCTGGTGTTGCTGCTGTTGCTTCCATCCTCCAGGCCTGCGAGCGGGCAGACAACTATGAACCGGACATCCGACGAATCACGAATCGCGCAAATGATCCTGGATTCCTCGCTGGCCAGCGGGCAGGCCTTTGCGATGCTCGCCGAGCTCACCGGCTCGGTTGGTGCCCGCCTTAGCGGCTCGCCACAGGCGGCACGCGCGGTTGAGTGGGGGCGCAGGACGATGGCCGCGTATGGGCTGGATCGCGTTCGGTTGCAGCCGGTGACGGTTCCGCATTGGGTGCGCGGCAAAGTGGCCGATGTGCGGATTGTCGAGCCGGCGCTGGGCGCCGCGGCGCCGATCCGTGCCTGTGCGTTGGGCGGGAGTGTTGCCACGCCGAAGGGTGGTATCACCGCGCCGGTGATCGAGGTGCGTGCCATTGCCGATGTTGCACGCCTGGGTGAGCGAGCACGCGGAGCCATCATATTCTTCAATCGGCCAATGAATCGTACCCTGGCCAACACCTTCGAGGCGTACGGCGCGGCGGTTGACCAGCGTGTTGGCGGCGCGGCCGCAGCCGGTCAGGTTGGCGCGGTTGCCGTGCTCGTGCGATCGATGACCACCAGCCTGGATACGTTTCCGCATACCGGAACGATGCACTACGCCGAGGGGGGCGCACGCATCCCGGCCGCCGCGATCAGCACCGTGGACGCCGAGCGACTGAGCTCGTTGCTGGCCGGCGGTAAGCAGGTGCGTGTCCACATCCAGCTCGACTGTGAAACGTTGCCCGATGCGGAATCGGCCAACGTATTGGGCGAGATTACCGGCAGCGAACACCCGGAAGAGGTGATCGTGATTGGCGGGCATCTCGACAGTTGGGATATCGGCCAGGGCGCGCACGACGATGGTGCCGGCTGTGTGCAGGCGATAGAGGCGTTGCGACTGTTGAAGCAACTTGGGCTGCGGCCAAAACGGACAATCCGTGCCGTGCTGTTCATGAATGAAGAGAACGGATTGCGCGGCGCCACTGCCTACGCGGCCGAGCTTGGTACTGATACCACCGAACGGCACGTGGCTGCAATCGAAAGCGATCGGGGAGGATTTGCTCCGCGCGGCTTCAATGTTGATGGCACGCCCGCCGATCTGAGGCGTCTGGAGGGGTGGGCTCCGTTGTTCGCGGCAATGGGGGCCGACAGGTTCTGGCAAGGTGGGAGCGGCGCGGATGTTGATCCCCTGAAGAAGCACGGGGCGCTTACCATTGGCCTGATTCCTGAATCGCATCGATACTTCGATTACCATCACTCGGCCAAGGATGTGCTGGAGGCCGTGAACGAGCGCGAGCTGCAACTGGGTGCCGGCGCCATGGCGTTGTTGGCCTGGCTTCTTTCGGAGAACTGAGGGCGTAATGGCAGGGGATGTGTTGGTTGCCGCGCGAGGCCAGCCATTGGCCCCGCGCGATCATTGCCGGCCGGCGAATTGGGATCGTGGCATTAACCCGACACATGGATATCGCCGGCGCTGACAACCAACATTGCAGGGCCGGGGATTACGCGGCGCCTGCCTCGGCGGCCTCGCTCGGTACCATGTCCTCGCGTGTTGGCCCGTAGATGGCGGGCGGGATCAGGCCGGCCTGGCGCATCACAACCGTCATCTGACCGCGATGATGTGCCTGGTGAAGTGCCAGCGCCGTCATCGCGAAACCACGCATCCACAACATTCCCCACATTTCCACCTGCTCCAGAAGCGTCTCATCGGTCCACTGTGTTGCAATCGCGCCTTTTGCTGCCGCGGCCGAGCGACGATACGCCTCGATGATTTCCTGCATTGTGTCCGGCACCGGATCGGCGAATCTCGGGCTCTCGAACTTCAGGCCCGCGTATGTCATAACGCCGCCGATCGAGGTCGTAATGTGCCAGGCCAGTTCCCTGAGCGACTTGCCGCCCTCGTCGATCCGGCGCTCGGCCGCGGTCGGCGTGATGCGTTCGAATACGTTCAAGGTGTCGGTGCTCTCGACGTCCCACTGCTTCAGGAAGTCATTGATGGTGCGGTACATGAAAGTTCTCCGAGTGTTCAAGGGTTATTCGTTGCGCCATCGCAGCGATGGTGCCGATGCAGTAGTGCAAATACATCCTGCTGCGTGGCCGATACGCGAACCTAGAACCGGACTGTGACAACAGTATGTCAGGAGGGAGATGGCGGCGAGAAATTATGCCGGCGTTGTGCCGGGTGAGCAGGTATAGAGCTCGGCAACCTCGGTGGCGGTTGTCCGGATGACGTCGCGCAGTTCCGGGGGCGATACCACGGTTACGGAGGCACCGAACGACAGTATCCATGCGGCGATCCACTGCAACGAGCTGACCATGAACGTCATGGTAACGCCGTCGTCGCACGCCCGTTCATCAACCAGGCCGTAGTAGTACTTCGAGGTAGCGTGCCGTGCGATATCGGTGGAGCACCGCAGTACTACTTCCGTGGTGGCATGTGGGCGGGTCAGCTGTGCAACGAATGTCCGCACGGAGAAGTCGCCGTCCCAGGAGCGCTGTTCATTGAGCATCTCAAGCGATCGAATCCGATCGATCCGGAAATCGCGGACATCGTTGCGCATCCGGCAGTAGGCAATCAGGTGCCAGTTGTTGCCGTAGTACACCAGCGCAAGTGGTTCAACATGGCGTTCGTCCTCCGAGTCGCGGTAGTGCGCGTAGTACCGCAGGCGGACAACGTTGCCCGCCACCAGTGCCTGCTGAATCATGTCGAGGCCCGGCGCTTCCTCCGAAGTTGGCCGTGTTGCCGGCATGTAGACCGCGGTGGCATCCTCCAGACGCTCCACGAAGTTGCGGGTATCGCTCGGGAGCACTGCACGGATCTTCGCTATTGCCGCGCGGGCATGCCTTGCCACTGATTCATCGGTGAAGCGTTCCACCAGTGCGCCGCTGAAGAATAATGCGCCGGCTTCCTCGCTTGTGAAGATGACCGGCGGAAGGTGATAACCGTCCACAAGGCTGTACCCGATCCCGGCTTCCGCTGCAATCGGCACACCGGCCTGGTCCAATGCTCGAAGGTCGCGATAGGCGGTGCGCACGCTGACGCCGAAGTGCTCGGCGATATCCTCGGCGCGCACCACCTGGCGGCCTTGCAGAAGCATCACGATCCCAACAAGCCGATGAATGCGATCCATGCAACGTTGATCGATAGGCGGGTACACGGCATGCTTGCGGCGAGCGCAAACGCAAGCGGCGCGGCACAACCCATCAATGATGGGCATGCCACGCCGTGCAAGATAGCGGACCCGCGCAATTGCTGTATAACAGCAGGGATCCGGTTTACGCGATCAGGCGGTTGTGCCTCCGCACGAACTCCCCGCGCCGGCCGTACAGCCGAAGCAGTGATCATCGAATACAATGTGCCGGCTCAGAACCGATGCGGTGTCCCAGTCGAAAATTGTCCGCGGCGCGTGTTGCTCCAACGGAAGATCGAGCATCTGGTTGAAGTCGCAATCGGAAAGCCGGCCATCGTAGTCAACGCTAACCAACGAGCGGCACATGATCCCTTCGGCGGCCACGGGGTTAAAGGCAGTCACCAACTTGGTCATGTAATCAACATATCCACCGTTTCGTAGAAGGCTTTCGCGGAACCGGTGGATGGGCATGTTGGTAATGGTGAACAGACTGTTGAACACCAGGCCCCACTTGCCGTACAGCTCACGCTTGAAGTCGGCCTCCAGCGATGCCTGTGCCGCGGGCAGGAACGCGCCCACTGGATTGTACACCAGGTTGAGAATCAACCCGCTCCCCTCGGCACCATATCCAACCTGATTCAAGCGGCGAATCCCCTCCACCGACTTGTTGAACACACCGCGCCCACGCTGCCGGTCGGTAAAGTACTCGGCGTAGTACGGAAGCGACGAGATAACCTCCACGGCGTGTTCGGCGAAGAACTCCGGAAGGTGCGTCATCCGTTCGCCGGTTTGTGGGTTGCCGTCGAACTGCACGGTAAGGTTGTGCCGTACCATCACATGGCGCCCAAGGCTGCGCGCCTGGGTTACCAGCCACTCAAAATTGGGGTTCAACTCCGGCGCACCGCCGGTGATGTCCAGCTTCGCGATCGACGGGTTGGCGCCAAGCACGGCGATAACCTGCTCGGCGGTTCGCCTGTCCATCAGCTCGGTTCGTTTTGGCGATGCATCCACATGGCAATGCAGGCATGCCTGGTTGCACAGCTTCCCAACGTTGATCTGGAGCGTCTCGACCGATATCGGCCGGAGATCGAGATCTCGCTGGTTCACCATTGCAACGAAGTCGAACCGTGGTGCATCCGTGCTGCCGTGTTCGACAACGGGAAGATCCATCGTCATGCCCCGACCTTTTCGAGCACGTTCAGCATCTGCACGCCGTGTACCAACGAGGCGCCACCGCGAACCGCGCCGGCGACATGGATCGCCTCGGTCATTTGCGCCGGGTCGGCACCGGCTTCCAGGCAGCCGGTGGAATATGCGTCGATACAATAGGGGCACTGGATGGTGTGTGCCACCGCCAGCCCGATCAGTTGCTTCTCGCGCTTGCTGAGCGCGCCCTCGGTGCCGGTCACCAGATTGTAGTACTCGAAGAACTTGTCCATCAACTCGCGATTGTGCGTGCCGACGTCCGCGAAGCGGCCAAGATCGGATGACTCGTAGTAGTTCGCCATGGATGTATTCCTGTGTGTTATCGATTGTCGCGTTGAGTTGTTTGATGCGCTGTGTGAACACCGTTCGGCGCCGGCCAGCCCACGGCATGCCGGTTGTGTTCGCCTGCATACGGACGCACACCATTGCCGCACACGGAGCCGCGCCTGCACATGGTGGCCATGCGCCAGGTACGGTACCGCCCGTGTTGGCACGAAGCAGGGGATGTCTGGCTGTTGCAATCAGCCAGATGACCCGGAGTTGCCGGGCTATTGGAATTGGATGGCGGGTGGGGCGGGGAGGTGGATGCGTGTAAGGGCCTTGTGGCGCCACGTCTCATGCGTTGGCGCACGCCGCGCCGCGCACTGCAACATACGGCCGGCGCCCAGCAGAAGCATGCCGAGCGCATGCGTGGCCGAGACGCCGATCCAGGTGTCGAAGTCATCGCGTGTGATGGCGACCGCTGCCGCGCCTGGCAGGGAAATCAGTGCTCGGAACAGCCGCCTGGTTTGCCACGGCAACTGGCCGAACGCCGTACGATTGAAAGTGTCCGCGTTGGCGCCAACAAGGTAGGCGCCTCCGTCGCTGGCAGGGGACGCCACGTACCCGGCGCCGCACGCCAGATGTTTGAATGCCGCGTCGATGTCGGCGGCGGTAATGCTGGGGCAGTCGTTCCCGATCACCACAACATGCTGATACCCACGAGCAAACGTATCGGCGATGGCGTTGGTGATCCGCTCGGCGAAGTTCGCGCCGCGTTGTACCAGATATGTGTCGCCGGGCGTTGATTGTGGTACACGCTCCGAGACCACGATCAGGTCCGCCTTGACGTGCGCGCCGGCAAAGGCACGATCGGCAATACGCCTGTTCAGCCACGTATACCCAAGCGCGCGGAACGGGCTGGGCAGGGGCTTCAGGCGTGCCTCGTTCCGTTCGTCGCGAACGAACAGTATCAGTGCACGGCGTGTAGGCATGGTAAGCATATAGTCCCCAGACAGGCGAAATATTCCGCTGCCCGGTGGTGCCCTGTTGGCTCTCGCGGCGTTACGGTCGCGAGGGATCGGATGGACGATCGACTTGCACGTTCTCGAATCGAATCTCGAACGCACCATCGGCCGAGCGCCGGCTGAGCGCCAGTTGCAGCGCGCCGAAGCTTCGATAGTTCTCCCAGGCGAATTCGCCGTCGCGCCCGCTTTGCAGATGATAGCTCCAACGGCGCACCAGTTTGGTAGCCGGGTCAATCAGAATACGATAGCGGTCGCCGGGCGTAAGGCCAACCTGGCCGAACGACAGCGACAGCACCTGATATGTGGCGCCATCGATCACGGTGTCGGCCTCGCGCCGGCGCTGCACGCCGGAATCGAGAAGCTTCAACGGCATCAGCAACCAGTACGTATCGTTGATGAATCGCCCATAACCTGCGTCCAGCAAGCGCTGGCGGACGCTGTCCGGGGCATCATTGCCATCGATGGTACAATCGCCATCGTGTTTGGCAAGACTGGAGAAGCTGACGCGCCACAGCCTGCCCTCGCGATTCTTGCCCGAGACGATGTAGCGATCCAGCGCTCGGTACCAGATGTGCGAGTACCGGCTCTGTTCGGTGCCGTTGGAAACAACCACGAAGTCAAATCGCAGATCCCACGAAGGATCCCTCCACATCGTCTCGCCGCCATTGGCCTTGAACACTTCCTCGGCCAGAAGGTTTCCGGCGATGTCACGTTTCGAAGGCGCCCCGCCGGCCGCGGGCGAATCCGGTTGTGCGCGAACCGTCCCGCAGAACGAAATCAGCGCGACGAATGTTGAAACGGCAACGGCGGCGATGCGCGCGGCACGCGACAAGCGTGCGTGGGCGATTGGGGTCATACGGGATAATCCTCTGCAACCGAACGGTGTTTCCATGCGCCGGTTAGTCGGCACCAAATCCAAACCCGGCCTTCTGTGTCTGCGCGTCGGCCTTCTGTGCGTCGATGATCAACTCGGCGAATTCGCGGAAGGCGCCGTGGCCACCCGGGCGCCGACAAACGTAGCCGGCCGCCTCGCGTACGCTTGGGAATGCGTCGCCGGGAGCAGCCGACAGGCCAACGGCCGCCATGGCCTCCAGATCGTTCACATCGTCGCCGATGTAGGCGATTTCGTTGATGGCGTAGGAGTGCTGGTCCACAATCTCGGCGATAGCCGCGGGTTTATCCTTGCAGTGGAGATACAGGATCTGAACGCCAAGCTTTTCGGCCCTGCGTTGCACCGATTCCGACTTCTCGCCCGTGATGATCCCAACCTCGATCCCGATCTCGCGCAGGCGTTCAACGCCCATGCCGTCGCGGATGTTGAACTGCTTCATTACTTCGCCTTCGCGACCGTAGAACACACCGCCGTCGGTGAGCACACCGTCAACGTCGGTTATTACCAGTCGGATGTTCGATGCGCGCTCGTTTATCTCTGCTGTGGTCATATGCTGTGATGCGGATGTTGAATTTGTTCGATGTTCAAGATATCACGATCGGCTCGAATGGGAGGCCATGGATGTTGCTCCGTTGCCGATTCGTGTGATGGGTCGCGCGTTGGATAAACGCAACATCGGCGAGCGTCGTCGTATTACCCGTTGTTCCAGCCCTTCAACGCTGTTGCGTTGGCAATCCGTGGCGTCATACCGATGTCCGCCGCGGCGATAACCCGTAGGCACCAAGAACAACCGGCGTTGGTGCTGATCGCGGCGTCGAGATGTTAGTATATTCCGGCATTACCGGCCGTGATTCACGCGGCCGATCCGGGTCCCTCATCGAATGGACATTCCAATCGTCATGCGCCCAACCATGTATCGCCGCTCGATGCTTCTCGCATTCCATGCGGTGCTTCCCGCCGTTGTTTTCCTTCTTGCCTCGATGAACGCCAATGCGCAGGCACGGCGCTCACCGGAGAAGGAGTTCAATCGGTTCAAGCTCGACAACGGCCTCGAGGTGATTATCGTGCGGAACAATTTCGTTCCGATCGCGACCATCGAGTTGGCCGTTCGCAACGGATCGTTTACCGAAGGCCCGGAGTATGCGGGCCTTTCGCACTTGTACGAACACATGTTCTTCAAGGCGAATGGTGAGTACAAAACCTCGCAGGATTTCATCTCCGTGCTCAACTCGCTTGGCATTCTGTACAATGCCACGACGCGCGAGGAGGTTGTGTATTACTACTTCACCTTGCCGGCGGTAAACCTTGAGAAGGGGTTGGAGATCATGGCCAACACGGTGCAGACGCCCCGGTTCGATTCGGTTGAACTTGAACGCGAGCGCGAGGTTGTGCTGGGCGAGTTCGATCGGCACGAATCCGCGCCGTTCTTCCCGTACTCCCGGGCGATGGATGACGCCATGTGGGGAGATATGGTGGTGCGAAAGCAGCCGATAGGCCAGCGACCCGTTATCAAGTCCGCAACACCAGAGAAGATGCGGACCATCCAGCGCAAGTACTACATCCCGAACAACTCGTTGTTGATTGTTGCCGGCGATGTGGATTCGGCCGAAGTGTACCGGCTGGTGAATCAGTACTTCAAATCGTGGGAGCGGCAGCCGGACCCGTTTGCGTCGAACCCGCCGCCGATGGCAGCCCCGCTGGCCGAGAAGAAGCTGGTGACCGTCCCGATCCCGGGCGTGGACATTTCCCAGGTGGAGTTCCAGTACCATGGCCCTTCGGTGGGCGTGGACAACGCCGCAACGTACGCGGCCGATGTGTTCATCTTCATCCTGCAGCAACCCCAGTCGCGTTTTCAGCGGCGGCTTGTTGAAAGCGGCATCGCGCAGGCAGCCGGCATCAACTACTATACACAACGGTATGTTGGGCCGATATCGGCGCAGATCGTGACCAAGCCGGATAACACCATGACGGGGTTGCGTGCCCTGTGGGAGGAGGTTCAGGCGTTTGACTCTCCGGACTACTTTACCGACGAGGAGCTTGAAACCGCCAAGGAGATCCTCCGCATGCGAGCCCTGTACGAAAGCGAGGAGACCAGCGACTGGGTGCATACCCCGGCGTTCTGGTGGAGTACTACCGGGCTGGACTACTATATCGGCTACATCGACAACCTTGCCAAGGTTACCCGTGCCGACATCCAGAACTACGTGCGCAAGTATATCAAGGGGAAGAACTACGTGCTTGGAATCGGAACCAATCCGCAGACGCTGGAACAGTTGAATCTGAAGCCCTCGGAGGTGCTCCGATGAATACCGGAACTTTCCGTTTTTCCCGCCTTGCCAGCGTTGGCCTTGCCGGCGTCATGGCGTTCGTGTTCACGTCGGTGGCGTTGGCGCTTCCCACGCTCGACATTCCCACCGATGTGAAGGAGTTTGATGTTGACGGTGTTCACGTGATCATGCGGCCCAGCGGTCCGGCCAACCACGTGGTGGTCGCCAAGCTCTTCGTGCGCGGCGGCATGGCCGCCCTGCCGGCGAATGTCTCGCCAGTGGTAGAGGACCTTGCCTTGGAGGTTGCGTCGTTAAGCGGACCGCGTGGTACCGATCGCGCCGCGTATCAGCGCGAACTGCAGCACATGGTCTCCGGTATCGCACCGGGTGACGCGCGCGATTTCTCCACGCTTACGCTGCGCTGCGTGGACGAAACCTTCAACAGATCGTGGGATCTGTTTACCGGCGTGATTCTGCGACCTTCGTTCGACGAGGTTGAGCTGCGTAACGCAAAGGATCGTTCACTTACCGGCATCGCCAATCGAATGGCGAATCCCGAAGCGTACGCTACCTATCTGGCCGACAGTGCCTTCTTCCACGGGCATCCCTATGGTCGGATCGCTACGGAGAAGGATGTACGCAAGGTGGATGCGGCCGCGCTTGCGGCGCATTACAAGCGCATGTTCGTGAAGTCGCGGCTGCTGCTGGTTGTTGTTGGCAATATCGACTCGGCCGACCTGCACGCGAAGGTGCGTGCGTCGTTGGCAACGCTTCCACAGGGCAATTATGTTGACCCTGTTATCCCAACCCCGCGCAATGCCCGCCATCCGGCGTTGATTGTGCGGCCGCCGGTTGGCGGCAATCGTGCGGTGACCAACTACATCGTTGCCAGGTTCCTTGCACCGAATCGTACCGACTCGATGTATTACCCGATGATGCGTCTGGTGAGTTTCGTGTCGGGCTCGCTGTTCCGCGAGGTGCGTATCGAGCGCAACCTGAGTTATGCGCCCGAGGCCGATGTCACGTTTGGATTTACATCGTACGGTGAGGTTTCCATCTCGACCACGTACCCCGATTCGGCGTGGCATGTGGCACGCCAGGAGGTGTTCGATTTCTTCCGCGATTATGTGATCGGCGACAAGTATATCCAGGGCGGTCTCAGCAGTTGGATTACCAGCACCTACATGCGCCAGCAAACCAACGAGTCACAGGCGGGGGAGTTGGGGAAGGCGAAGCTGTACACCGGCTCGTGGACATCGGCGTTTACCACGGTGGACGGTGTTGGCTCGATTACGGCCGAACAGATGAACGCGGCCGCGGTGAAATATCTGCAGAATATGACCGTGGTAATTGTCGGCAATCCGTCGGATGTGACGCCATCGGAATATGTATCGGCGTCCACCAATCATGATGGCGATAGTTCCCGCGAATGATCAGTATATGCACGGGCGCTGCAATGGCGCCCG
>CBHYLN010000036.1:0-40463 GCA_966128725.1 uncultured bacterium
TGGGGCTCGGGCGGTCGCCACTCCAGACAGCCGCGCCAAGGATAACGCCGGCGTCGTATTCGGCGCGGGGTTGATCGGTGATCGATGGCCCGAACGGGCTGATCAGCACCGCGGTGATTACAATGGCCATGGTGCCAATCACCAGTGTGCTGGCCCAGCCGATCGTGGCTGCCAACATTCGCCAGATACCGTGGCCATGATTTCCGGCCAGGACAATCAGCAGCCCCAGCTCCACGGCCTTTATCCCCATGAAGACCAGATACCCGCCGTACGCCCCGCCCTTGTCGGCGGTGACGATTGCCGGAGCGTTGGCCAGGGCGGCAAGCGACACCCAGGCCAGGGTGGCGACGAAACCCAGCAACGGCAACGAACGCGTGCGGCGGCTGATTGCCAGCGCCAGGAAAAACAGCACAAACGGCAGCTCGAAGAACAGGCCAACCAGATTGGCGGTTTTGTTCAACTCGAACAACGAAGGTTCCAGGTGCTGAGCGCGGTAGCGGAAGGAGTTCATCTGAACCCACACCATGATTTCGGCCAGCACCGTGATCGCAAGCAACAGGCGCGCGGCGGTTCGCAGCACGTGCTGGTGTGGCTGAGCATCAGGCCCGGCGGCTGCCGCTCCGGACCCGTTGCCGGGGTCCGTAGGGGGCACAATTTGCTCGTCAGCCATTGTTGCTCCCGATGGCATCACTTCCGGGGGATGGCGAACTTGGGGCAATAGCGCCCGTGCTACCGTAGCGGACCAACGGAGCGCTGCCGTATACGTTGGGCTCAACCACCAGCTCGGCGTTGAATGCGGCGCGCAATGTTGAAGCCTGCAATACCTCGGCGGCTGTCCCCTGAGCAATCACCGTGCCTCCGGCCATCGCCACAAGCCGGTCGCAGAAAATCGAAGCAAGGTTCAAGTCATGCATCGAGGCCACAACGCAGATGTTGCGGGCGCGGGCATGCTGCCGAACAAGCTGAAGCACGCGAAGCTGGTGGCCGATATCCAGATGCGAGTTCGGTTCGTCCAATACCAGCGTGCCGGCGTTCTGCGCAAGGGCCTTCGCGATCATCACGCGTTGCAGCTCGCCCCCCGAGAGCCGCGTCACCGGCTCGTACCGTAACGGTTCCAACTCCATCAACACGATCGCCTCGTTCGCGGCAGCCAGATCTTCCGGGCGCTCGAAGCCACCGTATCCAGTGTGATACGGCATGCGCCCCAGCAGCACGGTTTGCTCCACGGTGAAATCGAACGTTGGGCGGTGGGATTGCGGCACAAAGGCAAGGTGCCGTGCGCGTCTGTTGGCCGAATACTCCGCAAGGGGTGCCGCATCCAGCACAACCTGGCCGGATGCCGGGCGTAACAGTCCGCTGAGGATCCGCAACAGCGTTGTCTTTCCGCAGCCGTTGGCGCCGATGATGCCCACAATCTCCCCTTGGTCGGCGTGCATGTCGCCAACGGCGAGCGCGAACCGGGAGTTGTAGGAAAAGGTGATATCAGTTGCCTGCAATGCCATGCTGTAACCGCACCGGCGTGTGTGCCAACGCGCGAATCGAAAGTTACGCATTCACCTCGGACGGCCCCATCGTTTCGCGATACATCAATCAGTTGGCAATGTCCGTGGATGCCCATGGTTGTGCAGCTCGGCAAGCGCGTAGGTACGGCGTTGGAGCTCCGAGGCGATATCCTTGTCGGTACCGAATGCCAGTATTTCCCGTGCGGGAATCGGATCGCCAACAGCAAGATGAATCGTGCGGCCGCGTTTGTTCAGTATCTCCCGTGCGATCAGCGCCGCGTGCATTACCGGGTGCAGAAGGCCCAACGCCTGGAACATGATGCTGTTGCGCCCGGCCACATGCACCGGGATAACAGTTGCGCCGCTGGCGCGCGCAAGGCTGCCAACAGCGGCCCGCCACGGCGGATCAACTACACGCCTGGCCCCAACGATGAATCGTGATACGGCCGCCGAGGGAAACATCGCCAACATGCCATCACGACGAAGCAACTGTAGTGCCGCCCGCATAGGCGCCCGATTGTTGTGCGCTGCCGCGGCATGCTCGAACGGATCCACCATGATGAATTCCGCGCGCACCTCCGGCACTACGCCAAGCAGGTGCACTGCCATTGTGCGCACATCGCTGCGTGCGGTGCAACACAGTTCGTGCAGTGCCATGCCCTCCACCGCGCCGAACGGGTGATTGGCAACAACAATTGTTCTTCCGCTCCGCGGGATTCCGGCAAGACCATTGCCCGAAAGCTCAACCGATATTTCCAATTGCCGCATCATGGCGCCCAGAAACGAGCGCGACTGGGTATCGGACCGAGCTGCAACGGTCAGCCGTGCCGCTTCGCGCAGCCCAAGAACCCTGGCCGCAATCCTGTCGATAAACGGTAACGGCGGTCCGTTCTCCTCGAAGACGGCCAGCAACTGCGTCAGGCGATGATCGTTCAATTGGCTGCTGCTTTCGTGACAGTGGGACGTGTCGGCACGTGTTGCCGTATGCCGGCGGCACGTGGCCGAGTCGAGGAAAATGCACTTCCGGCGCGGAACCCCAATGTCTGGCGCACGGCGTTTCATAGATTGGCCGCATGACAACCGAACAGGACCAGCAGTTGATAGCGGCGGTTGATATCGGCGGAACCAAGATTGCCGTGGGTGTCGCACACCGCGAAACGTTCCGCTCCGATGGCCGCTTGGTGGCAGTTGCCAAGGAACCGGTCCCCGGCGACCGTACGCCCGCGGCTGTAGTGCCTCGGCTGGTGGCTCTGGTGCGGGACCTGGCCATGCCGCTTGGCGGGGCCGTGAGCAAAATTGGCATATCGATCGGTGGCCCGCTGGATCATCGGTCGGGGACGGTTCTCAACTTCCCGCACCTGCCGGGATGGGTCAATATTCCATTGCGTGAGATCCTGGGTGCCAAGCTTGGCGCACCGGCCCTTCTGGACAACGACGCCAATCTTGGCGCGCTGGCCGAGCATCGATGGGGTGCCGGGCGTGGGGCGGAGGATATGGTGTATCTCACGATAAGTACCGGCATTGGTGGCGGTGTTATCGTTGGTGACCGGTTGGTGCATGGCGTACGCTCATCGGCCGGGGAAGTGGGGCATATTACCGTTGCTCCCGACGGCCCGCGTTGTGCGTGCGGTAACAATGGCTGCCTGGAGATGATGGCAAGCGGTACGGCGATTGCCCGTCGTGCCCGCGCCGCGCTGGCTGCCGATCCCCGCCGCGGTGCGCGATTGCTGCAGCTGGCCGGTGGCGATCCCACAGCGGTTACGTCGGCAACCGTGGCGTTGGCCGCCGCCGAAGCCGACCCGCTGGCGCTTGAGCTGTGGGAACAGACGGCCGAATACCTTGCGATTGGCCTTGGGTCGATAATACATGTGCTGGCACCCGAAAGGATAGTGCTGGGCGGTGGTGTTGCGATGGCCGGTGAACAGCTCCTGGAACCCGTGCGACGGCGTCTCGGGAATCACGTTTTCTACGTTCCGTTGGAATCCATCACCGTTCAGGCGGCCATGCTTGGGCACGACAGCGCCTTGATCGGTGCTGCTACCCTGGCGTTGCAGGCAGCATGAGGCAATCCGAAGCCTAAACTATAAGGTCGCGATGCCTGCCCGTGTGGCCTGTGCCCGGGCGACCGCCTGGCACGAAAATTTTTTCGTGACACTGCACTGTAACTTCAATTCCCTCGATGTGTTTCGTATCTGCCTTGCAGGAATGTCCAGCCCCGCGAGGTCGCGATCGAAGCCCGGCCATTCGTGGAATGCAGGGCGCGGTCCTCAAAAACGAATGGTCAACGAGCTTACACATCTACTACTACGGAGCATGGTTATGAAAATGCTGCAGATCCTGCGCCGGATCTCCCTTCCGGCAATGCTGCTCTGCCTGCTGCTGCTGAGCGCCTGCGAAGAGCCCACTGGGAACGGTCCGGTCAGTGGCGAAACGATATCCGGCATTCTGAACGACGAACAGGGCCTTATCGTGCCCGGAGCCACGGTGGAGGCGATCGACGCCTCGAACAATCGGGTTGCCAGCGACGTCTCGACCGACGAAGGTCAGTTCATGTTGAAGGGCCTCCCAAGCGACATGTCCGGCATCCGCATCCAGGTTTCGCGCGAAGGCTTCAACGCATATACCAATCAACTGCGCGAGATTATCTCCAGTGCAGGCGGGGCAACCGGCGTGGTTGTTCGCGTGATGCACGCCGATAGCTGCTGCGCGCGCCTTACGCTGAGCGTCAGCGGCCCCAACGGTGTTGCGCTTGGCGGCGTCGAGGTAAAGCTCCGTAAGGGCGATCGCCTTATCACAACGGGTGTAACCGATTCGGCCGGCGTGCTCGTGTTGAGCAACGTCTGCGCCGGCGAGTATAATCTGCGCGTTGCCAAAACCGGATATCAGGTAGTGGAGCGCGGCATCAACATCCGCGGCTGCGACAGTGTTCGCGCCGAGGTTGGCATGAAGGCGAACGACAAGGAGAAGGAAAAGAAGAACGATTCCTGCTGCCGTGGTTATCTCCGCGTGGTGCCGAAGGATTCGGCCACCGGTGCCAATATCAACGGCGCAAAGGTTGTTATCAGCAAGGCGAACTTCCAGACACGTACGGTTGCAGCCGGCGGTGACGGTGCTGTGTTCCGCGAAATGTGCGAGGGCACGTACAACGTGCGCATCAGCAAGGAAGGGTATCGCGCCGTGGAGTTCACCGTAACGCTCCGCTGCAACGACAGCGTGGTAACCGATCGCCGTCTTGGTCGCGACAATGCCCAGAACAACGATAGCTGCTGCAGCGGAAGCATCACGATCAACCTTCGTGATTCCAACAATGCAGTTATTGCTGGTGCCAACGTGAAGGCACGCAAGGGCGATCGCGTGTTCGGCCCAAGCGTTACCAACAACGACGGCCGCGTGAAGTTCGAGAACCTCTGCAAGGGCGAATACGTCATCAACGTTACCAAGGACGGGTTCAAGAATCTGGAGTTCGTGGTTGCGGTTGTGGAGTGCAATCAGAACGTAACCGTCACCAAGACGATGACACGCAATGCCGCGGCGGACAGTTGCTGCAATGGCAAGCTCTATGTGTCGGTGAAGGATTCCACAACCAATGCCGCGATCGCCAATGCCACGATCAAGCTGTGGAAGAATGGCGCGATCTTCCGTACCGGCGTGACCAACGCAAACGGTGTGCTGGTGTTCGAGGGGTTGTGCCAGGGCAGCTACGGGCTGGACTTCATCCGCGAAGGTTACACCTCGCGCGAAGCCACCGTTACGTTGGGCTGCAACCAGAATCTGGAGATTGGCCGCAAGCTGCTCAAGACCGGCAACCCCGGCGGCGACACCTGCTGCAACGCGATCTTCCAGTTCAAGGTGAAGGATTCCACGATCGCCGACGGCGGCTGGTTGAGCGGAGTGAAGGTAGTGATCAAGCGGGGCGATGATTCGATTGCCACGGGCGAAACCAATGCCGACGGCGGCTACAAGCGCGAAGGCCTCTGCGGCGGCAATCGCACGTATACGGTTACGTTCAGCAAGGCGGGCTTCCGCAGCAAGACGCTGACGTTCACGATTACCGACTGCCGTACGTTCACCGAAACAGTGAAGCTGTCTCGAGAGTAGCGTGTTGCGGGAACAGCACGTGAAGTCCATCGATGGGCGGGGCGCAAGCCTCGCCCATTTTTTTATGCGACAAGCGGGGGAATTACGGGTCATCTCACGTAACCGGCAACCCTCTCGCGGGCTCCGATCGCGCCTCGGGATGGGCAGTGGAGGTCGATCGCGAACAATTCACCGTTGGCGAGACGTTATGCATCCTTACTCAATCGCGGGCTGTGCCCGGGCATGGGGTGTGATCCGGCATGCCGGGCCCACCGTTACCATCGCTATTGTTGCCCTGATAGCCGCAGTGTTCGCAAATGTGCGAACCGCAGCACAGGCGTTGCCGAAACTTCATGTGACGTATCGGCTGGTGAAACCGTCAATTGGTAGTACCCCGCGCACATACTCGCAAGCCGATTCCGTTCATCTGATTGCCGAGCCAGCGACGAGTACGGCGGCCGAACGCTACGCGGAAATCACGCGTCGCGGCGATACGCTGCGTGTTACGCTTCCGTTGGCTGGTTCGTTGGTTGCGGCACTTCCCCACAGTGGCAACTGGGATCGCAATGCTGATACGGCGCTCACCGATCCCGTGCCGTATTCGGTATCGCTGGTGCAACGTTTTCACAATGGGCTTGTGCAGCGCTCGGCAGCGATAGAAATTCCCGTTCGTGTGTTCGACAGCAAATTCGAGCGCCATGTCTATAAGCCGGGAATGTCGGTCGATCGGTACTCGCTCTGCCTGTTCCGGTTCGATCGCGCCGAGCTGTCCGACGTTAATCAACGCATCCTGCGCGAATACGTGTACCCCGGGATCGACAATGATGCCGAGATCGAGGTAATCGGGCATATGGATACAATCGGGCAGGCGTGGCATAACTACCGATTGTCGGAACAACGTGCCGGGGCCGTTGCCCAGGCGATCATGGCCAACGTACCGGTGTCGCGGTATCGTGTCCTGGAGGAACGCGGAGTTGGTTCGGGCGAGCGCCTGTACACAAATCAGCTTCCGGAAGGCCGGTTCTATAATCGGACGACACAGGTGATCGTATACACGCCATCGTATACTGGCCGGCAATAACCGGGCTGGTTATGCCGCAGTGAAAATGTTTCATACCCTTTCGTAGTTGATCTGCAATCGATGCTGGCGCAAGCCGGCAAGGGTGTCCGGTTGCGAGGTTTGATACGATTGGTGCGAAGCCGCGGGGGCGCCCCAAGCACTAGGGGCGCCCCCGCTTTTTATTCCAGGTGGCAACACGCACACGCGCCGGCGTTGGCGCCATGCGGCGGGTTTGTGGTACGCATACGCCAATACCATGCGGTGCCGGTGGTAACAACGGCAAGGGGCGCAACAATGTGCGCCCCTTGCGAATCCGTGCGTTGATGAGCGGAATGTTATTCGGTAAACGGACAGGCCACGAAGTGATTCGGTGCCTTCTGTTCGAACTCCGGAAAACCTTCGGCGCATGCAGGCCGCGCAATCGGGCAGCGTGTGCGGAACGGGCAGCCGGAGGGCTTGGCAAGCGGCGTGGGTACATCGCCGGTAAGCACCATCCGATCGGCACGCCGTGCATCCGGGTCGGCCTCGGGCACGGCCGAGAGCAGTGCCCTGCTGTACGGATGGCGCGGATCGAAGTACACATCCTCGCTTGGTCCGTACTCCACCATGTGGCCCAGATACATCACCGCGATGCGCGTGCTGATATGCTCCACCACCGAGAGATCGTGTGCGATGAACAGGAACGAGAGGCCGAACTCATCCTGAAGATCCTGCATCAGGTTGATCACCTGAGCCTGGATGGAGACGTCGAGCGCGGAGACCGGTTCGTCGCAGATGATCAGATCCGGTGTTGTCGCCAGCGCTCGGGCAATACCGATACGTTGCCGCTGACCGCCGGAGAACTCGTGCGGATACCGTGATGCCTGCTCCGGCCGCATGCCCACCTTGCCCAGCAGCCAACCCACACGATCGCGCATCTCCTGCTTGGACATCGTTGTGTGCAGTGCCAGCGGCTCCTCGATAATCTGCGCAACAGTCATTCGCGGGTTCAGCGAGGAATACGGATCCTGAAAGATCATCTGAATCTTGGAGCGATACGGGCGCATCCCCTGGTTGTTGAGCGCGTTCAGATCAACCGTGGTGCCGTTGGCCGCATGATAGATGATCTCGCCGGAGATTTCCGTGTCCGGATGGATCGAGCGGATGATGTTGATCAGCGCCCGGCCGATCGTGGTTTTGCCGCAGCCCGATTCGCCAACCATGCCAAGCGTTTCGCCTCGGAAGATCTTGAACGAAACGCCATCCACCGCCTTCACGGTGGCAACACGTTTGCGGAACACGCCACCGGTAACCGGGAAGTGCACCTTCAGATTCTTGACCTCCAGAAGAACGTCGCCTCGGTGGCCGGCCTTGGCCGGCTGCGTTGCCGTTGTTGTATCCGCTGTGTTCATGAGTTCGCTGTTCGAGGAATCATTGCGCAACCGCGCCATCGGCGGCCACGTTGCTCGCGGCTTGGGCTGCCGTTTGCTGCTGAAGAAACCGATCCACTACAAGAGCCGCGATCACAACCAGCCACGGTGTGGCCGGGAAGTGAAACCGAGCATCGCCGAAGTAGGCGAGCGGAATAACCGTGAAATACAGAATCATTGCGGCCGCCAGGCGTGGAACGATCGCATGCGCACCGGTTGCAGGGGGCTGCCGTTTGCGATCGCGCCACCATGCGATTGCGCCCGCAACCACGGTGGCCATCAAAAGCACCCATGCGCCCTGCGCAAGCAGTTTCAGCGCCATCACCATGCGTGGTGTTCGGCCGGTTTGTTCGGTGATCGCCCGGAAGTTGAGCGTTATGCCCTCCGCGTCCGACCGATACAGATACCAGAGCTTCTTCGGGATGCGCGCCGCAGCCGCCAGGGGATGCTCGGCCAGGTAGCGGAGCGCCAGCGCGCGCGCGCGCAAATTCCAAACAACCTCATCGCCGCCACGATTGTATAACCCTTCGATGGCGTCGTCGAACATATAGGCGCCCGTGGCGCGCGGGTTGTTGCCAATCAGCAGGTTGATGCCATCGTTGTTCGAGATTACGCCAAACGTCCCGAACACACCCGCGTTCCGAATCGTCCAGGGCACCACCACCACACAGGCCGAGCCGTACACAAGCGCAAGCGTGCGCAACACCCGCGTCATCGAAACCTCGCGCCGAATGGGCCACCACTGAACCGCGAGCACAAGCAATGGGATTGCCGCGGCCTGCGGTTTCACCAGAATCGCCGCGCCGGCAAGCAGGCCGCCAAGCACGGCGCGCTGCACGCGCGTGTTGCCGGGACGCTCGGCCGCCAACAGCGCAATGTGCGCCATCATCAGCGCAACAAACAGTGGCTCGCTCATCAACAACGAGCTGTAGGCAATGCTGTTCGGATGCAGTGCCAGCAGCCCAACCGCAATGTTCGCTACACGGCGGGCTGCCCCCAGCCGCAGCAGGGCGCGATGCAGAAGTGCGATCGCCAGGCACCCGAGCACGGCGTTGGCCAGCATGCCGACTACGGGTGCGATGCCGAATATCCCGAACAGACTTCCCAACATTGCCGGGTAACCCACCGGCCAGTAGGCAGTGGCCAGGCCGTTGATGGCATAACCATCACCAAGTGCGATGGATGCCGCCCGTGCGTAATACCATGCCGCATCGCTTACCGGAACCGAGCCCGCCATGCTGGCCGCGGCAATCCATGCCAACCGAATCACAAGCGCAAGGCCCAGCGTTGCCGGAACAAAGCGCTGCGAATCCAACAAACGTGCCAGGCCAAGCCGAAAAGGTTGGGTCATCTACCCTCCGGGAAAGGCGTGTGCCGTTTCACGGTTGGCGTGTTACACACGCGTTGGCTGCGGGTACAACTGGCAGCGTACCCAGTGGCCGGGCTCCATTTCCACCAGCTCGGGTTCAACCACGAAACACTCGGCCGTTGCCCGTTCGCAACGGCTGTTGAACTTGCAGGCCGGCGGCATATGAAGAATGTTCGGCACCGAACCCGGGATCGCCTTCAGGCGATGTTGCCGCGCACCGCGCACCGGCCGCGGGATTGACTCCAGCAAACCCTGCGTGTACGGGTGCAGCGGGTTCTTGAAGATCTGATGCGCCGTGCCGATCTCCTGAACCTTGCCTCCGTACATCACCACAACACGCTGGCACAGCTCGGCCACTACGGCAAGATCGTGCGTGATCATCACGATGGCCGAGCCCTTGCGCTCCTCCTTCAGGCGAAGCATCAGCTCAAGGATCTGGGCCTGGATCGTTACGTCCAGAGCGGTGGTCGGCTCGTCGGCGATCAACAGCGACGGGTTGCACACCAGCGCCATTGCGATCATCACACGCTGCCGCATGCCGCCGGAGAACTGATGCGGGTAATCCTCCATGCGTTTGCGTGCATCGGGGATTCCCACCAGGTCCAGCATGGCCACGGCGCGGTCGAACGCCTGGGCCTTGGTTACCTGCTCGTGCTGCAGCACCGTTTCCATTATCTGAAACCCTACCCTGAACACCGGGTTCAGCGATGTCATCGGCTCCTGGAAGATCATGCCGATGTCGCTGCCGCGCCGCTTGCGGATCTCCGGAAGCGAAAGCTTCAGCAGGTCGGTGCCGTTCATCGTGATCGAGCCGCTCACGATCTCGCCGGGCGGATTGGGGATCAGCCGCATGATCGACAGCGCCGTTACCGACTTGCCTGAGCCGGATTCACCAACCACACCCAGCACCTCATTCTTGTGGATGTCGAACGAGACGCCGTCAACCGCCTTGGCGGTACCGCCCTCGGTTTGAAAGTAGGTGCGCAGGTCGCGGATTTCGAGAAGTGTATCGTTCGCCACGTTGCTCTTGTTCGTATCGTGAACGGTTAGATCCCGTCGTCGGTTTTGGAATGACGCTCGGTGCTACTGTAGTCGCGAGTACACGCGCGGATCGAATGCCTCGCGGATTGCCTCGCCGATAAACGTGATCAGCAGCAGGGTAAAGAACATTGCGGACAGCGGTACCACCACAAGCCACCACGACTCCATATTGGTAAGTCCAACGCCAACCATCTGGCCCCAGCTTGGTGTAGGTGGTGCAAGACCGAATCCGAGATAGTCCAGCGACACAAGTACGGAGATGCCACCCACAATAGCGAACGGTAGGCGGGAGATCAGCGGCGTAAGGGCATTTGGCAGGATATGCTTGAAGATGATCTGGCGATTGGGTACACCCAATGCGATTGCGGCCGCGACATAGTCCTTTGCCTTTTCGCGATAGAATTCGCCACGGATCAAATACGAAATCCCGACCCAGTCAAAAAATGCCAGGATCATGATCAGCAACAGGAAGCTGGGCTGCAACAACGAGCTGACGATAATAACCATGTAGAGAAATGGGATGTTGCTCCAGATCTCAACGATCCGCTGTCCGAACAGATCAATACGCCCACCGAAGTAGCCCATGATGCTGCCGATAGTAGTTCCGAAGAGCATCTCCAGAAAGGCAAGCACCAAGGCGAACGAAAGTGAATTGTTGAATCCGTATGACATGCGTGCCAGCACATCGCGGCCAATATCGTCGGTGCCGAGCCAATGTTCGCCGGAGGGTGCCGAAAGCACATTCTCGTAATCGTTCTCGAGCGGATCCCATTGGTAGATTGGCATGATGGTCCACCCGTCATCGTTTGTTGACAGGTCGGTCGCAAGCTTGCGGTAATCAGCCTCGGCGGAAAGTGGGCTGCCGGTTTCCGGATCCATCTGTCCGAATGTGGAGCCAGGATGGAACGTGAAAATGGGGAAATACAATTCCCCTTTATAACTCACGACGATTGCCTGCTTCCCAACGAAGAGTGGAAGTGCGAACGAGAAGAAATACGCGGCCACCAGGAGGACGAACGAGTAGTAACCCCGTTTCAGTCCCTTGAATTTCCGCAGTCGCTTGCGGAAGATTGACACCGGCTTGCTGGACGTATCCTTGCCGTTTGCCGGGGCATTTTGTCCGTTGATTCCAGCTGTATCGGTCACTACGTTTTCGGCCATTGGTGTTCGGATGCGGACAGAGAAAATCGCAACGTTGTTGTCGTCATTGATGCCGCGCCATCGGTGGCAACGGCCGCACGCCTGTTCTAATCGAAGCGAATGCGAGGATCAACCACGGCGTACAGGAAGTCGCTAATGATATTGCCAACCAACTGCAGCACAACCGCCATTACCGTGATTCCCATCATCACCGTGTAGTCGCGTTTCAATGCGGCCGTGTATCCCAAGAAGCCGATTCCATCGATGTTGAAGGTTCGCTCGATCAGGAACGATCCGGCCAACACCAGGGATATGGCACTACCAAGGCCTGTGACCAACGGAATGAGCGAGTTCCGAAGAGCATGCACGAAGATGACGCGTCGTTCCGGAAGTCCCTTGGCAAACGCAGTGCGAATGTAGTCCTGCCCAAGATTTTCCATGAGCGAGTTCTTCGTCAGAATCGTCAGCGTGGCAAAGCCGCCCACCATGTAGGCAAATACGGGAAGGATGGTATGGTGGAGCTGATCAAGGATCTGATCGAAGAACGGAAGGGAGTCGAAGTCGGGCGATCGGAATTCGCCGAGCGGGACAAGATCAAGCTGGCCACCGAGCACAACCAGCAGGACCGCGCCCAGTGCCCATCCGGGTATCGAATATCCAATAAACACAATCGACGAGGACAGGATGTCGAACGCTGAACTGTGCCGTACTGCCTTGTAAATTCCCAGCGGTATACAGACGATGTATGCAAGCACAAAGCCGATCACGCCGAAGTAGATCGAGATCGGGAATCGTTGTGTGATGACGTCGAAGGCCGGTTCGCCGTATACGTACGAGTCCCCCATGTCGCCCTGCATCAGGTTCCCAAGCCATATCACATAGCGTTTGTAGATAGGCTTGTCGAGCTGGAGATACTCCTTCAACGCCTGCTTCGCGGATTCAGGAATATCGGCCTCGCCGGCCCGGCCGCCGCCACCGCCCGATGCTTCGCCGGCGGCGCCACTTTGGCCGCGTTGCCGATACTGAAGGATAATCTGCTCCAATGGACCACCCGGCGTAATCTGCATGATCGTAAAGACCACGATAGTGCAACCAATGAAGGTGGGAATGATCAGGAGCAGGCGTCTGATGAAATAGCTGAGCATACGCGAGGCCTTGTTCGGTCGATACAGTGTACGATGTTGATACCGTTGGCAGGCCGGGGGGATCGGATTGCCCCCCCCCCGGCACGTGCCAAGGTGTTTATTTCAACGTCGGCTTTGCATTGGAATCCGCGCTTGGCGCTGAAGCGGCGGCGGGCGCGATACCGTTTGGGTGCTGCTTCTTGAAGTCCGGCCAGAACATGATGTCGGTTGGGCCAACCTCCATCTTCACGGACTTGTCTGTGCGTCCTTTGAGAACCTCGGCACGGTTCTCGGGATTATCCCACCAGTACTGCGCAACGTCCTTCCAGTCGCCAACCTTGCTCAGGTAGAACTTGGGTTGGTTGAGGTAGTTCCAGTACACCACGCGCGTGTACGGGCCATACCACATCAGCGCATAATGGTTGGATTCCATCAGGATGCTGTCGATCTGCTGCATGATCTTCGAGCGCTTCGCGGGGTCGAACTCGGTCTTCTCCATGTCGATCAACTGATCCACACGCGAGTTCTTGAAGCCCGTGATGTTGTTCGTGTTCTTCTTGTCGGCAAGCGACGAGTGCCAGACGTTGTACGGGTTCGGCCACAGGGTGCCCGTCCACGACTGCTGGCGCAAGGAGAAGTTGCGGTCCATGGCCATCTGGAATCCGGTCACCGCGTCCACGATGCGCAGGTTCAACTGAATGCCGGCTTTCTTCAGATCCTCCTGCACCGGCGTGATAATCCGCTCGAAGGACTTGTCGATCGGCATATCGATTGAAAGCGGCTGGCCGTTCTTTACCAGAATGCCCTGCGCGTTCTTGGTTGTATACCCCGCTTCGGCCAGCAATTGCATTGCCTTTTCCGGATTGTACCGGAATTGTGGATTGCCCGGGTGCTCGAACGGCGAGTTCGGATAGTACGAATCCATGATGGTGTACTGGTTGAACATCAACTTCTCGAGCAGCTTCTCGCGGTTGAACAGGTACACGAATGCCAGGCGCACCTTGGGATCATTGAACGGTTCCTTGCGGGTATTGAAGGCAATGCCCTGAACGCCCTGGGGTTCGTCGGTGTACACGCGGCGCTTTTGCATGATACCGCGTTGGATGGGGTCGTCATTGAACTCTTCCTTCCACCAGAGTGCGCGGCCAACAATGTAGAAGTCGGTCTCCCCCTTCTTGAACTTCTGAAGGCGCAGATTCTCGTCCTCTACGAACACGATACGGATCTTGTTGAAGTTATACTGCCCAAGGTTTGCTGGCTCGTCCTTGGCCCACCAGTCCTCCACGCGGGTCAGTTGCAGTTCCTTGCCCTTGCGTACGTCGCTGGCCAGAACTGTGTAGGGGCCGTTGCCAACAGGGAGCTCGTACTGGTACTTCTTCAGGAACTCCGCGCCGGTGATCATCTTGCCGTTCGGCATGATCTCGTGCGCCGGCAGAATCTTCGTCAGCCCGAAGTACAGCATGTTCTTCCAGATCTTTGTCTTCGAGCGAACCGAGAAGACATACTTGCTGAGTGCCACGGGCTTGTCGTACTCGGCCATCAACGAATTCTGATACGGGTCCAGAATCGTGGAATCGCTGTAGAGGTTGTACGTGGCGATCACGTCCTCGGTGGTAACCGGGGCGCCATCGTGGAAACGTGCGTTCGGGTTCAGGCGGAAGAAATAGGTCTGGCTGTCGGCGCCAACCTTCCAGTGGCTGGCCAGAGAGGGCAGGAATCCGAGCGTGAGCGGGTTGGTGCCGATCAGCGCCATGTGCGTCATGCCACTCAGGTAGGTTGACGTCTCCGAGTTGCCGTCCTTGCCGAAATCACGGAACGTTGCTGGGAAATCAGTCAGCCCAAACGTAACCGTTCCACCCTTTTGAGCGGTGGTGTCGACAACATAGTTAAGCTCCTCGGCGGTGAAGGCGGATGTTTGCCACCCACTGTCGGCCGCGATCTTCTCGAAACCATTACCGCCAAGTTCGGCGGAAACGCTGGGATCGGCGCCAGGGGGCGTGTTGAACTTCTTCGGCAGCGTGATAGCCTTTGCGTCGCTGCTTCCACTGCGATCACGCTTTTTACCGCAACCGGCCGTTGAGATGGCGAACGTTGTCGCCAGGATCAGGAGCGCTGCCGTGCGCACTCCGGGAGTCCACGCCGTTAGCTTCATCGAACGTTCCTTGTACGAGTGTTGTTGTGCGATTGAAATGCGAATTGGATCTCGAGGGTCGCGGGCTGGCACCACCGGGCGGGGGCGCACCGCGATATGAACCGTGACACACTTGTCCCCTCTCGATGGTCATCATTGTCGGGTAATATAACACGCCGACCCAACTCGCCGCCTTCGATTGCACCGCGAATGCGCCGTTTGATCGCGGCATTTGGTGCGTTAACTTCCGTGTCCCAACCGAGAACTCGGTCTATCCACGTTCAGACACCGATCTGGGAGGATCCAGCGATGCATCGTTTGTTCCACCGTACATCCCAGTACATCCAACCTGCCGCCGTGCTTGTTGCACTGCTGCTGCCGGCGTTGGCCATTCCCGCCGCGGCACAGAACATCGGCATCTCCGGTGGTGTACCGTATACATCCAACCCAGGCGATACCGCCCGAAGCCTGTTTCTGCCGTCGCTTCCGTCCGGGCCGGCCGGCCAGCACGGATTTCTGAAAAACGATGGCGAAGGAAACTTCCAGTTTACCGATGGCGCCCCTGCGCGATTCTACGGGGTCACGCTTCAATGGGCCGCCTGTTACCCGGATAGTGCCCAGGCAGTGGTCATAGCCGCACGTTTACGCAAGCTTGGAGTAAACCTGGTGCGTTTCCAGTATATGGATAACGCCTTCGATTGGGGTGATTACGGCCAGGTCCGTACCTATCTGGATGCGGCAACCGGATTCCGTTCGCTTCATGCCGGGCAGATCCGCAGGCTGGATTGGTTCGTCTACCAGTTGAAGCAGCACGGCATCTACAGCTACTTCATCCTGCAGTCGGCCCGTACGCCGCGTGCCAGCGATGGCCTTGGCGCTGATGCCGATTCGGCCCTGTGGTTGGGCAAGGAACTGAACTATCTGTATCCGCAGGCTCGTGCGGTATCCAAGGACGTGATGCGGTTGTTGTTGGACCACGTCAATGTGTTTACCGGCACCGCCTACAAGAATGAGCCCGCGCTTGCGATGGTCGAAGGCATGGATCAGGGCAGCATTATCTCGCTGTACCGCCTTGGCTACACCGAGTATCGCGCCGATCAATACGGGTTCTCCTGGCGTCACAGTCGCCGGCTGGATACCCTGTGGAATGCCTTCCTCAAGAAGAAGTACACCAATACCCAGACGCTGACGGCGGCCTGGAAAACGTCCAACGCCGATGGCTTCCCCAACTACGTGCAGGAGGGGAGCTTCGAGGGTGAGTTCGATCGCTACTGGCAGATCGACTCGTACGACGGCGTCAACGTTACCACGGTGTTGTCGCAGGGCGACTCCGTCCCGAACGGCCAGCTTACCATGAAGCTGCGTGTGCGCAATGCGCGCAAGGACACCACGCTGTACAACGCCTTCATGATCCAGCCGGTGATGGGTTTGCAGTTCAACACGCTTTATCAGTTGTCGTTCAAGGCAAAGGCCAGCGTGGATAACTGGCCCGTCGTGTGCCGCACGTCGCAGGCCTCGGATGTGGGCATGTATGCCGGCCTGAACGTCACGCATAACGTGAGCACGTTCTGGAAGACCTATACCGCAACGTTCCTGGTGCCGTTCAACGGTACGGCGCCCATCAACCTGATCTTCTGGTACGGCAGCAACAACGGCGACCTTTCGATCGACGACATCCAGATCAAACGGGTTGATGCGCCGGGCGTTGTCTCCGGCGAGACGTTGGAGAACTACACGGTTGCGCGCGTCCCGATGGGCCGAACCGACATTGCCCGGGCGTTGAACTCCAAGCGTATCGAGGATCAGTCGGAGTTCTACATGGGCCTTGAGCGCGACTACAATGCGGACCTTACACGGTTCCTTCGCGACACCCTGGGTGCCAAGCAACCGTTTACCGGAGCCGGCCACTACTGGGCAAGCGGCTTCCAGGAAGCCGTGGTGCAGGGGCAGAACGATTTCACGCTTTCGGCGAAGAACTGGGACTGGGTGTCGAGCGACGGCACGCAATGGGAAGTGCGGAACTACTCGCCGCTTCGCCGTGGGCAATACGATGACGGCGCAACCATTACCGCCTACACCGTTGGCGCGCACAGGCGCCAGCCGTTTATCGCCTCGTTCGCGCAGCCGTATCCGAATCGCTATCAGGGCGAGGCGATGCTGTGGGTGCCGGCATACTCGTCGTTGCAGGATTGGGACGGTGTGGTGCTCGATATGTACGCCGATGACGTGCTCAGCTCGAAGGAGTCGATCGACAGTGCCGCATTCGGTGCCGTAGCCAAGAACCCCGTGGTGACCGCGTTGATGCCGGTTGTTTCGCACCTGTTCCGGAATCGCTTCCTTTCGCCGGCACAGAACACCATCCCGATTCAGCACAGCGAGCAGCAGGCCAGGATCTTCCCGCGCATGTACGATTTCTGGTACGATTTCGGTGTGCCCGGTGGGTTCTTCGGCCGTTCGATGATGGCCAATCGAGTCGTGATCGACTCGCTGAACGCAGTGTATCCAACGCAGTACGACGACATCGCCTTCGCCGCGGAAGTGCAGGGCCAGTGCGAGAGCGATACGCGCCAGATCCTCTGGGAATACAGTCGCGGGTCGATGAGCGTCGACGCTCCGATGGTGCAGGGCGCAACCGGCTACCTCAGCCGGACGGGTGCAATCACGCTCCGCAATCTGGATGTGAAGCTCCTGAGCGGCAACGAAACCTCGACGGTGCTGTGGACGCCTGTGGACAGCTCGCGGCTGGGCGATCGGGGTCGGTCGTTGCTGGTGCTGGCGTCGCGCACCGAGCCAACCGGCTGGCATTGGATCGATTCGATGCACGCCGACAAGTGGGGCACAGGTCCGATGCTGCTGGATCCCGTTCGCGTGCGCCTGACAATCAAGCCGGGCGACAGTGTGAACATTGCCACGATCCGCCCGCTCGATTCCGCCGGCATGCCGTTTGGCAGCCCGATCGTTGTAACGCTTTCCGGCGGCAAGCTCGAGGCCGTGATCGACCAGTCGCAGACGCATGCCATGTGGTACGGCGTGGATCTGAGCTACGATCCCGCCGCCTCGGTGATTTCCGAACGCAACGCCGGCATGCTTACCGCGCAGCCAAGCATCGTTACCGATCGTTCCTACATCAGCGTGGCTCTGGCACGCCCGTATGGTGATGCTCGGTTGGAGGTGTTCGACGCATTCGGCCGTAGCGTTCGCGAGCTGTATGCGGGGCCAATCGCGCCCGGGCAGCCAAGCATCCGCTTCGATGCCGAAGGGCTTCCGGCAGGCGTCTACATCGTTCGGTTGTCGCTGTCGGATGGTGCCATTGCAACCACCAAGGTGACCGTGGTTCGCTAGGCCGGGCTGCCCATGTTTTCGGGAAGTTGCTCGCGCCGCATTCGCCGTACTGGTTGATGCGGCGCGAGGCCGTTTCCGGCCCATCGGGTACCCGGTATTGCATGCGGAGATATCGCCCGGCCGATGGTCGCGCGATCCCGGCGGTTGTGTAGTTTGCGTGCCGCGCAATCGCTTGGCGCGCCGCAGCCCATGCGGGCAGGGCATGTTCGAGTGTTCCCGGCACACGGCCGAGCGGTCGATGTGTGGTGATAACGTCAAGGTACCGTGGTCTACTTTTTCTCCGACGTTCATCTGGGGCTTGGTTCGGCCGAGTCCAATCGCGACCGCGAAGCGGCATTGCTCCGGTTCCTTGAAATGGTTCGCGCCGAGCGGGCCGAGGCGCTTTACATCGTGGGCGATCTGTTCGATTACTGGTTCGAGTATCGCACGGTGATCCCGCGTGGATTTACCCGGGTACTTGGGGCGGTGGCCGCTGTTGCCGATGCAGGCGTTCGCGTGGAATATGTGGTTGGCAATCACGATTTCGGCCATCGCGACTTCTTCGAACGCGAGATGGGGGTTGCCGTTCATTTCGATGACATCGAACGCGAGATTGATGGGCGCCGGTGCTACATCTCGCATGGCGACGGCAAGGCCTTCAACGACACCGGATACCGGATCCTGAAGCGCGTGCTGCGCGCCCGGGTTTCCAACGTGCTTTTCCGGTTCCTGCATCCCGACATCGGCATCGGCCTGGCGGCCTACGCGTCGCGACGCAGCCGCGATCACACCGCGCAGAAGAATTACGACGGCGAAAAGCCTGGAGAGTCCGACGGGTTGCATGCGTTTGCGCGGCGCAAGATTACCGACGAAGGATTCCAGTTGGTGGTGATGGGGCACAGCCATCGGCCGCGATGTACTGCGATCGACGGCGGCACCTACGTAAATCTCGGCACCTGGCTACGCGACCGTTCGTATCTGGTGCTTGGTGACGGTGTGCTGGAGCTTCGGCAGTTCACCTGACATGTCGTGGCCACCGGAACATGCCCGTTGGTTGCGTGCCCGGCGTTGGCCGGGGTAGTATCTTTGCCGACTTGATAACCGTCTTTGTACAGAAACAACGCACTCGGAATACAACATGCAGGACACAGTTGCCAACGGGCCAATCGCCACGTTGAAACCAACGAAGAATCAGTTGAACGAGCAGGGCCTGCTCCGCCATGGACGCATGCTTATCAACGGCGAGTGGGTGGATGCCGCTTCCGGCCGGACGTTTGAAAGCCGCTATCCGGGCACCGGTGAGGTGATCGCGCATGTGGCTGCCGGCGATCGCGAGGATGTGGATCGGGCCGTGGCAGCCGCGCGCGCCGCGCTGGAGCAGGGCGATTACCGCAAGATGAATGGCGCCGATCGCGGCCGCCTTCTGTGGCGTATTGCCGACCTGATGGAGCAACACATTGAGGAGCTGGCCGAGCTTGAGACGTTGGATAACGGAAAGCCGCTGATCGAATCGTTGAAGGTTGATCTGCCGCAATCCATCGCCTGCTTCCGTTATTATGCCGGATGGGCGGGCAAGGTAACCGGCGAGACCATCGAGACCAACGCACGCTCGAACGCGTTCACGTTCACTTTGCGCGAACCCGTTGGTGTGTGTGGCCAGATCATCCCATGGAATTTTCCGATCCAGATGGCGACCTGGAAGATCGCGCCGGCCATTGCCTGCGGCAATACCGTGGTGATCAAGCCTGCCGAGCAGACATCGGTATCGCTGCTGCGGTTGGGCGAGCTGATGATGGAAGCCGGCATGCCGCGTGGTGTTGTCAACATTGTCACGGGCTTCGGCGAAACCGCGGGTGCCGCGATTGTTGAGCATCCCGGCGTGGATAAAATTGCGTTTACCGGCTCGGTGGAAGTGGGCAAGGCGATCATGCGAAGCGCCGCCGGCACCCTGAAGAAAGTGACGTTGGAGTTGGGCGGCAAGTCGCCGAACATCGTCTTTGCCGATGCCAATCTGGAACTCGCGGCCAAGGTGGCGCTCAGCGGCATCTTCTTCAATCAGGGGCAGATGTGCACCGCCGGCAGCCGTATCATGGTAGCCGCGAACGCACGCGAACCGTTCATGGAAGTGCTTGCAGGCAGGGCCGCGAAGATGGTGGTGGGCGATCCGCTCGATCCCAAAACACGGATGGGCTCGCTGGTGAGCAGCGCGCAGATGGAGCGGGTGCTGTCCTACGTGGAGAAGGGCCGCGATGAAGGGGCAAGCCTTGTGGCGGGCGGCGCTCGTGTTGGCGAGGCGGGCTACTTCGTGTCGCCAACGGTGTTCGATAACGTCAGCAACGATATGACAATCGCCCGCGAGGAAATTTTCGGTCCGGTGGCATCGGTGATCACCTTCGCCGACGATGAGGAGGCAATGCGCCTTGCCAACGATAGTGCCTTTGGGTTAGCGGCCGGTGTCTGGACCAGCGACTTCCGTCGTGCCATGGCCTTTGCTCGCGGCGTGAAAGCCGGAACCGTGTGGGTGAATACCTACAACATGACCGATAACGCCCTGCCGTTTGGCGGCTACAAGGATTCCGGATTCGGACGCGAGCTTGGCGCCGCCGCGCTTGATACGTACACGCAGACCAAGACGGTCTACATCGATCTCAACTGATACGGGCGCGGGCCGATTCGCGTGGCGAAACACCAGCGGGGGCACCAGTGTGGCGCCCCCGCTGTCGTTGAAGGATGTGATGCGGTGATGGCGGCTACTGGGCCGCGAGCCCCATGCTTATGCGCCGTACGTAGTTGAGCTGCCCCAGATGGTACGACAGGTGGTGGTACAGATGCTGCAGGAATTCGCCGGTGCTATATGCCTTCAGGGCCGCCGGCGTTTCGATCGGGAACGGCTGCTCCAACTGCTCGGGTGCCAGCGCGGCAAGAACGCGCTCAACCATGACGCCGGTATCGCGCAATTCGGCGGCCAGTTCGGCTGAAGTGCGGCCGGTGTTGGTGAACTCACGTTCGCGTGTGCGCGTATACCCCGTGTTGCCAAGCCCGTGCCCCACGAAGTGGTTCAGGTTGCCGACAAGGTGTTGCGCGAACACGCCCGCCGAGTTGGTAACGCCCGGCGGGGCGCTCCATAACACGGTATCGGGTGTGGATTCGATTTCCTGTGCTGCCGCGATGATGTCGCGAGCGAAAAACGTGCGAAGAACGTCGATAGGGCTGTACATGATGCCGGTTACTTGTTGAATGCCCGCCGCGCCGGTTCCGGCGCATGTTGCGGGATATCGTGGAACTATCTGTCTGTGTGCATCGGGCAACGATGTGCCGCATTACTGGACTCAATATGCTCCGTTCATCCTATACGATAGAAAAAATGGATTGCCCTACCGAGGAACGCATGATTCGTTCCGCGTTCAACGG
Organism: uncultured bacterium; assembly: GCA_966128725.1. Lineage (GTDB taxonomy): Bacteria > Bacteroidota > Ignavibacteria > OLB7 > OLB7 > JAFDZV01. Next base: position 21,586 of record CBHYLN010000036.1, read on the forward strand.
CATGGCCGGGGTGGAGCATCTGGAATTCAATCTGATTGGGCGCACGCTTACAGTGGTGCACGAGCCCGGCATGGAGCCGGCGATCATCAGCACCGTTGCCTCGCTCGGGATGGAGGCGGTCCCACGTTTGGAGCGGCCTCTCCGATTGGAGTTGCCGGTTATCGAACCATCGTTCTGGCGGCAGCCGCTTACCATCGCCATCATCATGGCCGGTGTATGCGCCGTGGCCGCCGAAGTGCTGGACATCGTTGCCGGTGGTGGGCTTGCAGCGCGTGCCGTGGCGTTGATCGCGATTGTTGCCGCCGGTTATCCGATTGCACCCAAGGCATACCATGCGGTCCGCCAACTGAGCCTCAACATCCACTTCCTTATGGCGTTGGCCGTGCTTGGCGCGGTTGCGATCGACCAGTGGTCCGAGGCCGCGATGGTGGTGTTCCTGTTTGCCGTGGCGGAGTTGGTTGAGGCTCGAAGCCTGAACCGGGCACGTTCGGCAATCAGGGCGTTGATGCAGCTTACGCCTCCGGTTGCTCGCGTGCTTCGCGAAGGGGTGGCCGTTGACGTCCCTGCCGACGACGTTGCCATTGGCGCGGTTGTCCGTGTGCGACCGGGCGAACGGCTTGCATTGGATGGCATTGTCACGGCTGGCTACTCGGCCGTGAATCAGGCGCCGATAACCGGTGAGTCGATACCGGTGGAGAAGGAGCCCGGGCAGGAAGTGTTTGCCGGAAGCATCAACGGTCACGGCACCTTTGACTATCAGGTTACGCACACCGCCGCCGATTCCACCCTGGCACGGATAGCGCAAATCGTTGAAGGGGCAACGGCCAACCGTGGCCGTACCGAGCGCTTCGTTGATCGATTCTCGCGATACTATACGCCGGCGATCTTCGCAATTGCCGTGCTGGTTGCCGTGATTCCGCCCCTGCTTGCCGGCGCGGTCTGGGATACATGGATCTACAACGGCCTTGTATTGCTGGTGATCGGCTGCCCCTGCGCGCTGGTGATCTCAACTCCGGTGACCATCGTAAGCGGATTGGCGGCGGCGGCACGTCGCGGTATCCTGATAAAGGGCGGCGAGTTCCTCGAACGGGGTCGCGAGCTGCGCACCATCGCGTTCGATAAAACCGGAACCCTTACCGAATCGCGCTTACGTGTTACCGACGTTGTGCCGTTCGATGGTATCGAGCCGGACGAGCTGGTGCATCTGGCCGCAGCGATCGAGGGCAAATCCGAGCACCCAATCGCGGCGGCCATCGTGGCCGAACACGAGCTGATTCATGCCGGCGAGCAGGAGACCGAGATTGCCGGGTTCCAGGCATTGCCGGGCCGCGGCGCGGCTGCTTCGGTTGATGGCCGGTCCATCTGGGTGGGCAATCATCGTCTGGTTCACGACATCGGCGTATGCGGGGCACATGTCGAGGAAGTTCTTGCCGGTTTGGAGAGCCAGGGTAAAACCACCGTAGTGGTGATGAATGCCGATACCGTGCTGGGTGTGATTGCCGTTGCCGACACTGTGCGGGCGTCCAGCGCGCCGGCCGTGGCGCGACTGCATGCGCTGGGGATCGGCACGGCGATCCTGACCGGCGACAATGCGACCACGGCTGCCGGTGTGGCCGGTCCGCTGGCCATTGGTTCGGTGTATGCCGAGTTGCTCCCGGCCGACAAGCTTGCGGTTCTGGATCAGTTGGAGCAGGACCACAACGGACCGGTAGGAATGGTTGGCGAGGGAGTCAACGATGTGCCGGCGCTGCATCGCGCGTCGATCGGGTTTGTGATGGGCGCGGCAGGGTCGGACGCCGCGCTCGAGGCAGCCGACGTGGCGTTGATGGACGACGACCTGCGCAAGATCCCGGAGTTCATCGAAAGCTCGCATCACACGCTCGGCGTGTTGCGTCAGAACATCACGATTGCGCTGGTGCTCAAGGGGATTTTCTTCGTGTTGGCGGTGTTCGGCAAGGCCACGTTGTGGATGGCGGTGTTCGCCGACATGGGGGCATCCCTGATTGTTGTTGCCAACGGGTTGCGGCTGCTGAAATCGCGGCCGCGGGCCAAGGGGAATGCGGACGAAGGATGATGATGGGCGGTGGCGCCCCGCTGTCAGCAGGCGATGGCTACCAGATGCGGCGTTCCAGCAGGTCCGGGCGGTTCATGCGTCGCACATCCAGGCGGAAGGATGTGGAGCTCATCGGAACATTCATCTCCACCAGAACCTCCAGCAGATCGGCGAAGCCGTCAAGATCGCGCGTGAGATACAGCCGGCAGCCGGTTTCGCATTTCAGCATCAAGCCCAGCAGATCCTCGCGTTGGCGCCGGACGTCGTACGTGGCCAGAACACTTGGTCGGAATCCTGCCTCGTGCGCGCTCAGTTGCGACCAGCGGAAGTTGCGCGTAGATGAATCCGGCATGATGGCGCTGATACCGCTTTCGGCGACAAAAAGCATTGCCGGTGTGTTGCGTTCGCGAAACCGTATCTGGCCGGTACGAATCCCCCATAAACAGATGGCCGCCAATGAGGTAACCATCCCCGCGGCAATGGCAGCGGGGGCATTCCCGATCCACCCCGCCAACGCAACAACAATGCCGGATGCCACAAGGCTTACCGCATCAACGGTGATGCCACGCCGGATACGCGCATACCGCAGCCGCAACGCCGGTGAGTGGATCAGCAGCAGCGTGCCGCGCGTCAGCCGTGAGGAATATGGTCGGAGAATCTCCATCGAATGATACAGTAACAACACGATGGAACAGGGGATTGTTTCGGTTCGTAAATCTACGGAATGCGGTGGGTGAAATAAAGACAGAATGCAAACAAATGCGATCCGGATACATAATCGTCCATCAGCCGCCGATCTGGATCATCACACGGCTCAGCTGTTGAAGCATTTCATCAGCCTCCGGGTGCTCCTTGGGCTTGGCGTCGATCGCCTGGCGGAATACGTCGGCGATGGCGTCATCGGTGCCGCCGTTGCGGAGCACGGGGCGTACGTCGAACTCAAGCGGTGAGTGCAAGCAGGGCATCACTTTTCCCTCGGCGGTGAGCCGCAGCCGCGAACAGCTATCGCAGAACGGCTGTGACATCGAGGCGATAACCCCAATGGATCCGGCATGCCGGCGGCCGGTGGCGCGATCGATCACGGCGTAATCGCGGCTGACTGGTGATGGCTCCAGCGGAAGGCGTTCCAGTTGGTACCGCCCTTCAAGCGCTGCCAGCATCTCCTGCATCGGCATGCAATGTTCCTGGGTCCAGCCATTGCCGGCAAACGGCATGAACTCGATAAAACGAACCGCGACAGGGCGATCGGCGGTATATGCTGCGAAATCCAGCAACTCATCGTCGTTCACACCCCGCATCACCACCGCGTTGATCTTGATGTTCCGGTATCCTGCTTCCAGCGCTGCTTCGATGCCGCCCAGAACGTCGGCCAGCGCGTCGCGACGTGTCAGCTGTTTGAATCGATCGGGCTTGAACGTATCAAGCGAGATGTTCAAACTGTCCACCGTGTTTCTGATCACGGGCAGTTTCCGCTGAAGCAGTACGGCGTTGGTGGTCAGTGCAATGGTGCGCAGGCCCTCGATGGCGCGCAGATCGCCGAGCAGATTCTCCACATCGGCGCGCACCAACGGCTCGCCGCCGGTGATGCGGATCTTTTCGATGCCCAGCCCTACGGCAACACGCGCCACGCGGACAATCTCCTCGTAGGCAAGGATCTCCTCCCGCTTCTTCCATTCCACGTTCTCCTCCGGAATGCAATAGGCACAGCGGAGATTGCAGCGGTCGGTTACCGATATCCGCAGATAGGTATGTCGGCGTCCGTATCGGTCTACTAGTCCGGTCATCGTTTCCCAAGATAGGAAATAGGGCAGCGCCAATGCCGGTCGAATGTCATGCGTTTGATGTTGTCGAGCACAAGACAATCACGTGCTCAATTGATTCAGATAGTCGTGTATGCCGGGCGCCAGGTTATTGGCAAGCTGTTCGCCTGCGGCGTTGTCGGCATCGGCAACCAGAAACGCGAGATGGTCGCGGGTCTGGAATCCCGTGACATTGAACGCGCGCGCATCCTGTATCCGTGCCTGGAAAAGCTGGATCTGACGAACCGAGCGCGAGCCGGCCCCTGTAAACGAATCATTGCCGCGATCGGTGATGGCCAGCGACACAATGCGATCGCCCTTGCGGAGGATCATGTGCACAAACGCCCGATTCTGGATCGTGCATTGATGCGCCACCACTACTTCGTAATCGCCGGCGTGCTGATGCACCAGCCGAACAAGCCCGGCGTATCGTGGCCCCATCGCTGCTGTCATTTCCTCGGCGGTCATGCGCTGGGCGCCGTGTTTATACGTGAGCGCGCACACCACATGATCCATCAGGCCCACGCGCAGAACCGGAATGGCCGATTCCGCTGTCGGCTCGTTTGTCGGCCCGGCCGGGCTTCCGTGCGCAACCGAGTCGCCGCCGGCAAGCTGGGGTGGCCTTTCGCCGTTGGGCTCCAGCATCCTGAGGATGCCCCATGTGCCGATCGCCACAACCACCAGCGCGGCGGCGGCATGATACAGTACCGGACCACCGCCCAGCAGCCGGAGAATCGTGGCGCCACGGCGTGGGCGCCGTACAGCCGTGGCGATCGCATCCCGCAGCGCTGCGGGGGCTGCCTCGGCGTTGACGGCCTGGCGCAACCGATTGCGAAGCCGTCTGCGATCGTCGATGGCGCGCGCACACGAGGCACATCCGGCCAGATGTTCCTCGATCGCGTCGGACATATCGCGCGGAAGCTCGCCGCTTACATAACGGTCGGCCAGTTCAAGTGTGGTGACACATCCCCGGCCCTGCGGCAATTCGTCGTGCATCGCCATCACCGTCCCTCCTTCATGTTTCGGATCCCAAATGCCTGTGCAAGATCGGCCAGCTCGATTCGCAACAGTTTTCGCCCACGGCTCAGGCGCGACATTACCGTGCCAATCGGGATGCCCACTATCTCGGCGATCTCCTTGTAGGCGAACTCCTGCACGTCGGCCAGCAGAATCACCTCGCGATAGTCCGCGGGGATTTTGTCGAGCGCCATCAGGATCTCCTCATCCCGGACATGTTCGGGTACCGGTGGCTCGTACGTTGCGATCTCGGCCAGGAACTCGTCGGCATCGGCCACCATCTTTGACTTGTAGCGTGCCCGGTGATAATGGTGGAGCTTGTTGGTAAGGATCTTGAACAGCCACGCCCGGCAGTTGGTGCCAAGCTGGAAACGATCGAACGACTTCCAGGCCTGCAGGTATACATCCTGTACCAGATCCTCGGCCGCCGTGCGGTCGCCCGTGATCCGCCGTGCCGTTCTGAACAGATCGTCGAGATGGGGCAGGGCCGCCACCTCGAAATCCTCGACACGTATGCCGGGTGCTGCTACCACGGTTGTTCTCCAGTTGCCATCGTTCGTGTTCGATTTACAACGTTGCTTGCGGGCGTCAATGCCGGCCCATTACGTTCGGACATTCCACTCGGCAGCCGGGTTATTCCATCCGGCGTTCCGGTCCGGATATGGGCACGGCCATTGTGGCCCGTACCAGGGCAGTATATTCGCCCGCAACACGTGTCAAGTGATGCGTGCCGGCATTGCAACAGCCCCGACGGTTGGGTGCGGCTGATGCCGATCCAAACACATTGTGAATCACGATCATTCCATGACACGCAAAGCGTACCAGGCGGGGCGGATCTATGTTGGGCGCCTTCCGGCGGGTGCCGACTTGGTTGCGGCGCTCACGAAAATCGCGAACGAGGAATCCATCAAGGTTGGCACGGTGACCGTCCACGGCTTCCTCCGCTGTGCCAGTATTGTCCGGATGGACCCTGCAACCCAGACCCCTGTGCCGGTTCCGGTGACCGGGCCGCTGGAAATCGCCGCGCTTGGCGGCACGATCTCGCAGTTCAAGGGGCGCTCCATGCCCCGGCTGAACGGGATGTTGATCGGTCCGGATGGTGTTCCGGTTGGGGGCGCCGTGGGGCTGGGCACAATTGTGCATGCATGCGAGGTTGTGCTGCACGAGCTGCTGGGGGGCGTTCTCTCCCGTGATTTCGATACCGAAACCGGGCTGCCGCTGTGGAAGGATCAGTCCCTGCTGATTGATCCAACGGCCTGAACCCGAGCTTCGCATTTGGTAACAGAGGGCCAATGTTTTCTTCTGGTAACATTGGGGCCGATCGATGATCCGTAACATTGCAGGTGATCGTGGCTGCGCCCATGAATGCAGGCGTGCCCGATAACCCGCCTGGGCTTCAGCCCCGACCTCCCGTTCGAACGCACGATCAATCACGATAACATACAGAGGGATAACAATGAAACGCACGCTGATTAATGGAATGGTGATGCTGCTGGGCGCCCTTGTGGCGGTCGGCTGCGGTGACGGGGTGAAGAAGAAGGATGCCGCAGGTGATACGCCCGCGCCGCAGGACAAGAAGACCATCACACAGAAGGGTTCCGATACCATGGTGCTGCTTGCGCAGGCCTGGGCCGAGGCCTTCGCCGCCAAGAATCCCGGCGTGGAGATTCAGGTAACCGGCGGTGGCAGCGGCACCGGTATTTCGGCGCTGATCAACGGCACCACCGATATCGCCAATGCATCGCGCCCGATGAAGGACGAGGAGCGGAAGCAGATCAAGGATAAGTATGGTGTCGACGTGGTGGAGTTCGCCGTTGCCCGTGATGGCATCGCCATCTACGTCAGCATGGAGAACAAGCTGGAGTCGATCACGATGGACCAGCTTCGCGATATCTACACCGGCAAGATTACCGATTGGAAGGATGTTGGCGGCGCGCCCGGCAAGATCGTTCTGTACGGACGTGAGAACAGCTCGGGCACCTACGATTTCTTCAAGGAGCACGTGCTGAACAAGGCGGATTTCGCGCCTGCCACGCAGACCCTGAGCGGTACGGCCGCGATCGTCAACGCCGTCAGCAAGGACAAGGCCGGCATCGGATACGGCGGTGAAGCCTACACCAAGGGCGTGAAGGGGTTGAAGGTTGTTGGTGCCAACGGCACACCGGTGGAGCTCAGCGAGGCAACCGTTCGCAGCGGTGAATACCCGATCTCCCGCCAGCTTTTCCTGTACATGCGCCAGCAGCCGTCGGGCGCGATAAAGGAATATGTCGATTGGGTGCTTGGGCCGGAGGGGCAGGAAGTTGTGAAGAAGTCCGGGTACTTCCCGATCAAGTAGTCCGCAGTCGTAATTCTCGATCAGTCCGCACAACCCGCGTCGCCGATGGCCTCGCGGGTTGTTTGTTGTTGGGAAGCACGGCATGGGCGATTCCCCTTTTACCTTTGGTGCTCGTTGCGGATTTTGTGGCTGCCCTGTCCCGCGTAATCCTATGACCATTGCGGCTGTCGCCGCACCGATCCATGCGCACGCACGCCTTTTATACCCGAGCCCTGCATGCGGTTGGCATCACCGCCATCGCGGCGGTGATTGTTGCCCTGTGGTCGGCGTATACACCGAAGGACCAGGAGGACTATTACTTCAAGGTCAACAAGGATCTCGAAACCTTCGGCCATGTGTTCCGTGAGGTGGCGCAAGGTTATGTGGATACCATCGATCCAGATGTGTTCATCGATGCCGGGATCAACGGCATGCTCTCGACGCTGGATCCCTATACGGTGTTTCAACGCGGTGACGCCAACGATGTTGACCTGCTTACCACCGGCAGCTACGGTGGTGTGGGGATTACCGTTGGCATGCGCGACAGCATGGTGACGATTACCGACGTGATCGATGGTTATTCCGCGCAGCACGAGGGCGTCAGGATTGGTGACCGGTTGATGCAGATCAACGGAAAGGAAGTGCTGCACGGGCCAATCGAATCGCTGCGCGAGCTTACCCGCGGCGAGCCCGGAAGCACGATCGCGATTGCCGTGCGCCGGGATGGGGTGCGTACTCCGATAACGTTCAAGCTTACGCGCGACAACATCCGGATCCGGAGCGTGGCCTTCAGTCGCATGCTGGAGAGTGGTGTGGGATATGTGCGGCTGGAACGATTCAGTGCCGCGGCCGGCGACGAAGTCCGCTCGGCATTGCGAACGCTTCGTGCCGACGGTGAGCTGCGCGCGCTTGTGCTGGATCTGCGCGATAATCCCGGTGGGCTTCTGGATGCCGCCGTGGATGTTGCTTCGATATTCGTTCCGGAAGGGAGCACCATCGTTTTCACGCGAGGGCGTGACTCGGCCGAGAACAAGGTGTACCGCGCCCATGGCAATCCTGCCGCATTGGGGCTTCGGCTGGTGGTGCTTGTCAACGGCAACTCGGCCTCGGCCGCCGAAATTGTTGCCGGTGCCGTGCAGGATTTGGATGCCGGTGTCATCATGGGCACCGAGAGTTACGGAAAGGGCCTGGTGCAGACAGTGCGCCGGCTCCCGTACGAATCGCTGCTGAAGATCACCACGGCAAGGTATTACGCGCCCTCCGGGCGGAGCATTCAGAAGGTTGATTATCTGGCCGCGCGCGAAACGCGATCTGTGGGCGCCGTTGCCAATGCGGTTGTGCCGGCCGAACCCACGTTCCGGACGCTGGGCGGCCGCAAGGTATGGGGGCACGGGGGCATCCGCCCCGATACGGTTGTTGTGCCCACAGCGATGCCGCGTCCGTTGGCACAGTTGCGCGATGCCGCGATCTTCTTCAAGTTTGCCTCGCGATACGCTGCAACAATGCGGGCCATCCCGGCGGATTTCGTGGTTCACGATTCGGTTGTGCGGCAGTTTATCGATTTCGCGCTTGCCGAGTACCCCGCCGTTGCTCCCGATTCGTCCTCGGCGCGGCTTGCCGCGATGTTGCAGGCATCGGCAGGCAACGATCAGCTTTCGCCGGCGCTTACCGAACGCATCGGGGCGATTCGTGCTTCCATCGACGCCGAGCTGCGAGCCGTGTTCGTGGCCGGAACCGAGATGATCCGTGCGGAGCTGTACCGCGAGGTGGTTGCCCGGTTCCAAAGCCAGCGCGAGCGAAAGACGGCAACCGTGGATGGCGATGCGCAGATCAAGGCCGCGGTTGCCCTGCTTCGTTCCGGCGATCGGATGTATGGTCGAATGTTGGGCACGCATTAGCCGCTGTTGCATGCTGGCGATCCAGTTGCGATGTTGGCCAGGCGGCCGGCACGATAAACCGTTTCGGGGTTGTTGTGTCTCGCTGCCTACATTCGCATTCATACGCGGCCACAATGGTACGGTCGCGCGAATTTTCTCAACGAAGCTTCCATGAAGACGATCCGCCTCCTTTTTCTGGCTTCAATGCTGTTCATGATGATGATTGGCTCGCATGGTCTGTTGCTTGCGCAACCGGACACCACGAAGAGCCAGAAGTCCGTTGATACGCTCGGCTCGGCATTGCTGAACGAGTTCAACAAGGATTTCGACGTCACCTTCAAAACCGTTAAAACGGCTTTGGAAGGTCTGGGGTACGTGGTTAACTACAGCAGCCGCAAGTACAAGCGGATCGAGACCGACTTCCACCAGCTTGCCACCGAGGATACCTTCGATGATGTGATGGAGCAGTATGGCGACGTGCCGTACATGCGCTCGCCAGGCTGGACTACCGGTCGCGCGAAGCTCTTTGTCACGTTCGAGGCAGTTGATAGCAATCGTACCGCCGTGAAGGTGCTGGCGCAGCTCAGCGGCTACGAGGAGCGATTCACCAATGCATGGCATTACTGGCGCTCCAACGGCAAGTTGGAGGAAGAGGCCATGAATGCCATTGTGACGGCCGTTGAAGCCGTGAAGTAACCCGCGGGCTGCGATGTGCCGTGGGGAGAAATGGAGGGGTGGTGGGAGGATTCCCGCCGCTCCTTTCTTGTCTTTGATGTTCTCCTGTCAAAGGCACTTTCTGCGCCCTGCCGGCCGGATCCTGCCACAGTGCCAGGCGGATACGGCCAGGTTTTGCCGATGGCTGCCGCGATCTGTGTGCCTGTGGTGCCTGGTGCTGCAGCCGTCGCCGGCCCCGAGATGTCCGATGATCGCGTGTGCGATTGTCAGAATGTGACTGCTGAGGATTGATCGTTTACCGTTCGATGATCTCGTTATGAAGAAAGTACTCGTTACCGTTGTTGGTCTGATGCTTGCGGCAACCGCCGCGTTCGCGCAGCCACAAATCGCATACATGATCCCCGATATCGGCGCGGCCGGGATGAACACCTATGTGGAGATCGTGGCGCCTGCGCCGGCGATTGGCACGTACGGTGGGAATGGCCAGTTCGTCAACTCGAACAATGGAACCGAGACTATCGGCATTGGTCCGGCGAACATTGCCGACACAGCCCGCATTGTTGTAGGGCCGATTGTGGTGAGCTGGGAGGCGCGCCTTATCTCCACGCAGATCTTCGTGAAGCCCGGCGCCGCCAACGGCGTGGTTCCTCTGCGCGTGACGGTTTCGGGCAGTTCCTCCACCGTCGATTTCGAGATCGTTACGCCCCGGACGCTTGGTGCGGCCGGAACGGTTACCGGCGGCGGTGTGCTGGGGTCCGGTGGTGCCCTGGGGACGAGGTCCAAGCGCGGGGCGATGATCGTCAACAGCGTTACGTTCGATGGCGGCACGTATTCGGTAAGCACTGCCGACCCTGACCCGGCAACACCGGGCAATCAGGGATATCTCCCCTTTATCCTGATCTCGAAAGGCTCGATTGCCATTGTCAACGGTGCGGTGATCAACGTTAATGCCGGTACGCCCAATGGCGGCCCCGGCGGCGGTGGAGGAGGAGGGGCCTATTGCGACCGCACGTTCTTTGGCGATGGCGGGCCTGGCTCCGACGGCGGCGACGGTTTCGCCGGCGGCGGCGCGGGCGGGCGCAACAGCAGCTCCGGCGGACCCAGCAGCTACCGTAATCCCGGGAATGCCTCCGGTGCTTCGGGCGCCAGTATGAACGGCGTGGCTGCCGGCGGGCACATCGATTGCAACAAGTACGAAAGTTCCGGCGGTGGAACGGGGCATCCGTTCGGGCTCAGCGGCCTTGGACCCTGTTTCCCAACAAGCGGCCGTTATGGCGGCGGCTCGGCGGCCGATCAGAATACCGGCGGCGGCGGCGGCGGTTATGGTACAGCAGGCGCCAATGGCACCGGCAGTACGCCCGGGAGCAATGGTGGGCAGATTGTGGGTAACGCGCAGGGCGTGCCGGTTGCAGGCGGCTCGGCCGGTGCCAGCGGCAATCCACGCAGTGGCGCGGGTTCGGGCATCTGCTCTGGCTCGGGTGGCGGCGGTGGCGGCGCCTTGGTGATGTACGCATCCACGCTCTTTAATAACACGGGGGGGCCTCTGGCGGCGCGTGGCGCCGCAGGCGGTAACGGAAGCGGCCCAACCAACGGCGGCTCCGGTTCCGGCGGTTATATCGGGATCGGCGCAAAGGTTCGTTTAAGCTCCGGTGGCTCGGGCGACGTGACGGGTGCTGCGGCGGCCAATGGCGGCGGCGCGGGCGGCGCGGGGCGCGGGCGCTACGACGGCTTCCTCGTGGTGACGCCGGCCTATGCCGGCAATGCAACGCCGTATGTCGGGCCAACCATCGACACGCTTTCCTATGTGCAGACCAAGACGTTCACCGTGCAGGGAACCAAGGGTGCCGATGCAATTCAGGTGTGGATGCGTGGCGATAACACCGTATGGCAATTGTTGCCGGCGCCCACGGTGTCCGGGCGGACGTGGTCGCTGCCGGTGACGGTGCCTAGTGGCGGCAACTACTACTTCGTGGCGATGCAGGTGGTGAGCTCGCCCTCCACCACGCAGTACCGGAACGAGCCGGGCTGGGTGATGTCGCAGTCGGCGGCCAACATGGTCCGTGTGGATCTGATCCCCCAGATCAATGTGGATCGCACCTCGATATCCTTCCCAACGGTGCTGTGCTCGGAAACCCCGATCGACTCGGTAAAGGTGTTCAACACGGGCGACGACACGCTGCGTGTGCTGCCACGATTCGCAGCCGGTACGAACTTCTCGGTGGTGCCGTCGCTTGGCCAGCTTAACATCCCGCCGCGTCCGGGCGATACGGTGTACTGGATCAAGGTGCGTTTCAACCCCGGTACGCCGGGCTTGAAGACCGACACGTTGATCCTGCAGAACAACGATCCGCGTCCCGGGCGCAACCCAATCAGGATAGTGCTTACCGGGCGCAAGGCGAACATTCAGCAGTCGCTTTCGCTAACCCTGCTGGACTTCGGTGACGTGTGCCGCGACTCGACGGCCGTGCCGCAGGCGACCAGGTTCAGTAATGCGGGAGATACCACCGGCCAGATCAAATCCATTACGCGCCTGGGGTCGGGCACGGCGATGTTCAGCATTACCCAGCCGGCCGCGGGCAGCCTGCCCCTGACGGTTGCCGCCGGCGGCAACACGGATATCCGCATCACCTTCAAGCCAACGGCCAACGGTGCGTTCGTGGATTCGTTCCGTGTGGTTGCAGGCCCGTGCGACTCGCCGTTTGTTATAGTGGTGCGTGGGCGTGGTGTTACCCCGGCGATCACGCTGAACCCGAACCCGGTTGATTTCGGCAACGCGCCGGTGAATGTTCAGGCGTCGGTGCCGGTTACCGTTACCAACTCGGGCACGATTGCCCTGACCATCAAGGAAGTGTTCTTCCGTCCGGCGGGTGTTGCCGTAACCGCCAGCACCACCGGGTTGGTGGGCACACCATTGGCAGTGGGCGCAAATGCAAGCGGCACCGTGCTGCTTACCCCGCTTGCTGCTGGCACCATCTCCGGGCAGATGTGCCTGGTACTTGAGGGCGCGTGCCGTGATACGTTCTGCTTCGATCTGCAGGGGACAAGCACAATCGGGCGTCTGGTGCTTTCGCGCACCGAAATCACGATGGAGGCCGATTCGTGCAACGACGCGCCGCCGGTGATGGTTGAGACGCTGACGCTGTACAACCGAGGCAATGCGGCTGTGCGGGTCGATAACTACGCGCTGCTTCGGAATCTGGTGAACGTGACCTCGGTGCCGTCCACGTTCCCGATGGATCTTGCCGCCAACGACTCGGTGGTGTTCACGATACGCTGGACCCCAACGGTAAGCGGTGTGGATACGTTGACGATCAACACGCAGGCCCAGGACCCGGCGCAGCGTGCGATGAAGGTGCCGATCATCCTGCGCCGCGAGCGATCGAAGGTGGAGGCCCTTACGCAAAGCGGCGGAGCGCTCCCCTCAATCATCGACTTCGGCACCATACTGGATTGCTCCGGGGCGGCCGTGTACAATCTGCTGTTGCGGAGCTCGGGGACGATCAACGAAACGATGACCGGCGGCTTCGTAGTCGGTGGGGCTTTCTCGGTAAATCCGGCGCTGCCAATCTCGATTCCGGCCGGTGCCGATCGTTCGGTTTCGATCGTGTTCTCCACCCCGACCGGGGGTGTGTACAACGACACGCTGGTGCTGCGTAACGCTGCCTGCAATCGTGAAATCCGGATTCCTGTTACGGCGGTTCGCGCGGGCATTTCCATCTCGGCAAGCGGCATAGCGTTTGGTAACACCAACGTTGGCGTTACCAGAAGGGGCACCGCGACGATTACCAATACCAGCAGCACGCCGAACAACGTGAAGCTGAATATCAAGTCGGCCACGGTTACCGCATCCGGCGGCACACCGTTTACCATCGTGCTGCCAACCGGTCTGCCGAAGGCGCTGGCGCCCGGCGAGGCAGCCAGTGTGGACGTGGATTTCCTCCCGACTGCCGAGATCGGCTACAACGCTCAGATCTGTTTCGAGATCGATTCGCCGTGCGACACCACCGTTTGCGTGCCGCTGAGCGGATCGGGCGTGAAGTCGAGCATTCTGGTTCGCCTGGCAAGCCTGAACTTCGGAACGCGATATATCTGCCAGGATGATTCGCTCGGCTTCTCGATTGTCAATTCGGCAACAACACTGCCGTTGACGGTGGACAGCATCCGCATCGTGGGGACCGATGCCGGCGCCTTCGAGATCGTTCGGCCCACCGGGTTGCCGCTGCAGATCGCACCACAGGATTCCATTCTGGCAATGGTGCGCTTCGTGCCGTCGCGCGCGGCCAGCGATGGCCTGAAATCGGCAACGCTTGAGATCTACAGCTCTGACCTCGCCCAGCCGATTGTGCGCGTGACGCTGGTTGGCGAACGGCGGCGGCAATCGCTGGCGACGCCTACGCAACTGGACTTTGGTACCGTTGAGGCAAACACGTCGGTGTTGGACACGGTGACTCTGGAGAACCGGACGGCGGCCCCGATGCAGCTCACGGCGCTGGATGTGCCTGCGCCGTTCGTGATCGTCTCGCCCTCGCCGTTGCCGGTTGTGATCGGCCCGCTTGACTCCATCAAGGTCGTGGTGCGTTTCACGCCTGTCGACTCGGTTGCCTACAACGCAACGCTTGTTGCCCGGCAGTCGCAGCCGTGTGCCGATTCAACGCTGATAGCGGTTGCCGGCAAGGGGAAGGTGACACCGGTTGGCCTGGCCGAAGTGGCAATCGAAACAACGCTGAGCGGGCGTCCTGGTGACCGGCTTGCCATCCCGATTCTGCTCCGCAATTCCCGATTGCTCACAGCCTCGGGTGCCACGACGTTCCAGGCCACGCTGCGATTCCGTAAGTCGCTGTTGCTGCCATTGCGCGCCCGTGCCAAGAGCGATCCGTTGGGCAAGGGAACCGGCATTTCGGTCGGGAATATCATTTCCAAAGCGATCGACGGCGATGACCATGTTGTGACCGTTGAAATCACGAACAACCCGATGCCCACCGGAACGCCGGACACGCTCGGGTTCCTGGATGTCGAGGTAATGCTGGGTGATACAACGGCTACCCCGATCGCGTTCGATACCCTGCGCTGGACCGACGCCACCGTTGTTTCGCCAACCAGCAACGGCGCGTTCACGCTTGTTGGTTATTGCACCGTTGGCGGCAACCGTTTGCTGGAAGTCGGTACCGGGTTTGGCATCAAGGCCGTCACGCCAAATCCGTTCAACTCAACGGCGGAAATTGTCTTCCAGACCATCGAACAGGGACCAACCACACTTGCGCTGTACGACCTGATGGGGCGCCGGGTGGTATCGTTGATCGAGGCGGAGGAGCTGCCAACCGGCCCACATGTGGCAACCTGGAATGCCTCGGATTATCCTTCAGGCATCTATCTGGCGGTACTCACATCGTCCACTCAGCGGACTACGTTCCGACTGATGCTTGCGAAATAGTATCTAATTGATAATCTTCGCCGTCCGGCCTCCCAATGTGGATGCCGGACGGCGGTTTTCTCGCCCTCGACTAACCAACATCCCATCGTCCATATGCGCGACATGTACCCCTTTGCGCGGCGGCTCGGAATTGCAGCGATCGTCCTGGCATCGGCTGCATCCGTGCTTCACGCGCAGGACACGATGACGCCAGAGGAGCGCCTGGCAAAGCAACGAATGCGGGCGCGAATCGGTGTCTTCGGCGACGTCGGGCTCAACACGCACTCCGGCACATTCGTGGGTCCTGCGCCATGCTGCATGGTTCTCGACACGGCTACGTTTTCCGGAGGGAGCTCTATCGGGTTCGGTGGTGGCCTTCTGTTTGAAGTGCCGCTGGATCAAATGTTCAAGATCATGGCCCGCGTGGGCTATTACAAGATGGGAGCCCTGCAGACCGTACAGGCAACCATCAGCAATGTTGTGCTTCTTCCCGACGGATCCACTGCGCCAGCCGTGGTGGAGTACCAGTTCGATTCCAAGCTTGCGCTTGCGGCCGGCGAATTGACGCTGGGCATTCGTCCGGTTGCCGACTTGCCGCTGACGCTGAAGGTAGGCCCGGAGTTTGGCACCTATCTCACGAAGGAGTTCACGCAGCGTGAGGTATTGGTGAATCCGGAGGGCGCGGTGTTCAAAACCGAGCAGGCGCGCGAGCGGAATGTGTTCACGCAGGGCATCGAAAACGTTGGCCCCCGGCTGGCCGCGGTTGCCGGCCTGGATTACGAGCTTCCGCTTAACCGTACCGAAACCATGTTCCTGGTTCCGGAGGTCAGCTACTCGTACGGGCTTACGAAGGTCACCAGCGATCTGGACTGGCGTGCCGATCGCCTTTCGGGCGGTCTTGCGTTGAAGTATTCGTTCCCGGTGCCGGATCCGCCGCCGCCCCCGCCTCCGCCGCCCCCACCACCGCCGCCACCGCCGCCGCCACCCGATCCGGTGCTGGCCGCCGCGCTTACGGCATACGGTGTTGGCGTTGACAACGTGGAACGCCCGGTGCTGCAGGTGAAGGTGGAGGAGTTCGTGAACGATCAGAGCCGGTCGTTGCTGAACTACGTGTTCTTCGACAACAACTCGTCGGAGATTCCGAACCGTTACGTGCAGTACAGCGGCAACGCCGGCGGCAGTTTCACGTACGAGCAGCTGCGGAACAAGAACACGCTGGACGTGTATTATCAGCTGCTGAACATCGTGGGCCGTCGCATGCTCGAGAACCCCAAGGCAACCATCTCGCTGGTTGGTACCAATACCAATCAGGGTGAGGAGGCGGGCAACTCGGCGCTCTCGAAGGCACGGGCCGAGAAGGTGAAGCAGTATCTGGTCGCCAACTGGGGGATCGACCCCAAGCGCATTCAGGTTTCCGCTCGCAACCTTCCGGCAACGCCGTCGAATCCGAGCGATCCGGATGGTGTTGAGGAGAACCGTCGTGTTGAGATCACGTCCAACATACCGGACATCCTGAACCCGGTGGCCACCAACGATACGATCCGCACGGTGGATCCGCCGATGCTCCGCATGAAGCCAACCTACAAGGCCGAAGCCGGTGTGAAGAGCTGGCGGCTTACCGTTACCCAGGATGGCAAGGTGTTGAAGCAGTTCAGCGGATCCGGCGAGGTTCCGGAGAAGTTGGATTGGAACATCTCGCAGACCCCTGAGGCACTGCCGCTTGGCAGGTCGTCGATGGTGGCACGCCTGGAAGTGACCGACTCGCGCGACAAACGTGTGGACGCCAACACCGAAATGCCGGTGTCGCAGATCACCGTGCAAAAGAAGCGCGAGGACCGTCGTGGTGACGTGGCCTACGAGCATTATAACCTGATCACGTTCAAGTTCGACGAAGCCTCCCTGTCCTCGGCCAATGCGAAGATTGCGCAGCAGGTCAAGAGCAGGATCAAGCCGAACTCGAAGGTGGAGATCGTGGGTTACACCGATCGCCTTGGCGAGGATCAGCATAACATGGATCTGTCGCGCGAGCGTGCGCTGAACACGGCCAAGGCGCTTGGCGTGCCGGCCGAAAATGCTCGTGGCGCGGGCGAGAACACTTCGCTGTTCGACAACTCGCTCCCCGAAGGCAGATTCTATACCCGTACGGTTGATATCACGGTGGCAACGCCGGTGGAATAGTCACGCACGGTGGATGAATACAGCGAAGGCGACTCGGGCTGCTGCCCGGGTCGCCTTCTTCTTTTTCTGATCGTGAGGAAGCATCCGCGTGTTCAACGTTGGGCCGTCGCGAGTGTGCAACCGCGAGAGCCTACCGCAGTGCGTACGCCATCTCGATTACCTCGCGGGGGATGTCGTCGTGGTTGGCCGAAGGGTTCAGCGCATCGGCCAGCGATACGCGCGTGAGCTGCGTGCCCACGTTGAACGCGCCCACGAACGCGCTCCCCTCGTTGGCCGCAAGCGATTTCACCATCTGGAAGCCGATCCAATCGGCTCGCAGAACGTCGGTGATGGATGCCTCGCCGCCGCGCTGGAAATATCCCATGTCCACGGTGCGGATCTCGTGCCTGCTGTGGCGCTGTTCCAACGCATGGCCCAGGATCGCACGGATTTCCTCCAGTGATTTCCCGTACGCCTCGGAGACGATGATGCGGGTGTCGCGCTCGCGCATTTCGATCGTATCGGCAATCTCCTCGAAGTTCACCTTCTCCTCGGGCCGCAGCACGAACTCCGCGCCGGATGCAATGCCCGCGTAGAACGGCAGGAATGCGGAGTTGCGCCCCATCGAGCCGATGATATACACGCGGCGGTGCGCCGAGGCCGTGTCGCGAATCCACTCCATCATCTCCACACTCCGCACGATTGCCGAGTAGAACCCGAGCGACGTCCCGTACGTGTTGGCGACATCGTTGTCGATCGATGCGGCAGTGAAGAGTATGGTTCGTGGGTGGTCGGCCGCTTTGAGCATTGCATCCAGATCGTGCGCCGCGCGCAGGCTGCCGTTGCCGCCGCATGCGATAAGCGCATCGAATCCGGCCGCAAGGAAGTTGGTCATCACGCGTTTGCGCAGATCACCGTCGGTGCGCATCTCGGGCACCCGTACGGTGCCCAGGATCGTGCCGCCAAGCTTGGAGATGCCTGCGGTATCGAGTGGGTTCAGCCGTCGATAGCTGGGTTCGATAAGCCCGCGCCAGCCGTCAAGGATACCCCACACCTCCACATCGGGAATGAGGGTAATCGCCGATCGCGCGACCGATCGAATGAACGCGTTCATGCCAGGGCAATCGCCCCCGCCTGTCAGGATTCCGACTTTCATGGATGCGAATATAGGGCGCGCCACACGCCGATTGCTATCGCTTCCACGAAATGTCGCGATTACCCCTGTGCCGGCCGGATTTGCGCGATCGGGGAACACGCGGCAGCCCGGCCGCCGGCCTGCGGTTCCGCACTACGCCACGGCTATGCGCCGGGACCCAAGGCCTTGCGCAGCGTGTCTCCGGCAACCGGCAATCCCGCAAGCGGTGCCAACGCACAGAAATCGAGTGCGCCGGCGACCAACGGCAGCAGGCCCACAATTCCCAGTACCGTGCCGCCTGTACCCTTGACCACAACAAATCCTACTACAACCAGCGCCACGCCCGCGCCAAGGCGTGTAATACGTCCCGCTGATGATGCCATGAACTTGAAGAATCCCATGACCCATGCTCCTTCGGATTGTTATCGCAATGCGGCCTGT
>CBHYLN010000037.1:0-40278 GCA_966128725.1 uncultured bacterium
AACCACCGCATCACCCAGTTCATCGCGCCCGTCCCATGTTGCTGTATAGGTGCCGGCTTCGTGCCGACCCGCAGCCACCGTCCGTACGTGTTCGCCCCCAAGATTGAACACCGTGAATTCCACATCCGAGGCCTTCGGCACACTGTACGACATCGTGGTTGAGCCCCTGAACGGGTTCGGCACCACCGCGCCGATCGCGGCCTTCGCCAGGTGATCCCTGGACTCCTTCACCGCGCCTATGTACTCCGGGTACATCAGCTTGTAATGATACCAGAGACTGTCGGCCAGGTCCAGATCGGTTTTCTCCTTCCAGTAGATCAGAAGGCTGTCGTAGATCCCGTACGATGGGGCTTCCGGCGTATTGGGTTCCAGGTTCCGCGAGCCGCGCCCATTACGGTGGCAGCTTGCCGCGCAGGTGTTGATCATGCCCACCACGCCGCGCGATGCGTACAGCCGTGTAAGGTTGGGGCGAAGCACCCGGAAGCTGTGATCCGTGAAGTCATACAACGAGCGCCCGGGCACCGTATCGAAGCTGATCGATATCGAATGCGTGAAGTGGCAGTTCACGCACTGGCTTATCAACTGCGAATGTTTCGTGTGCAGGTTCACCGTGCGCCCAAGCCCGGGCACGAAGCCTGTATCGGCCTTCGAGGGGTGGCACGCGGCATTGGTGCAGCCCTCGCCCTTGTTCAGCGAGTACCAGTTCCTGTCAAGCTGGAACGGCAGGCCGTCCGGGTTGGACGTGTGAACCAGGTGGCAGCTCCAGCAACCGTTCTTGAACACGTGCTGCTTGTAGTGCCCCGATCGCGTAACGTCCTGCCCCTGCTGATGGTGCGCCGACGACGTAACCGCATCACCCCACAGGCTCATGGCCCCGTAATAGCTCTGGATGAAGTCGTGAAGATCAAGCCCGGGCGTGTATGGGATGCCAAGCGAATCGTCGTACGGGAAGGCGTGCGCCCCCTTTGTGCTCTTTATCCGGTTATGGCACTGATTGCAGAGATCGTACTTGCGATCGGTACCATCGAACGTTTGCGGCAACGTGTTGGGCGAAAGGATGTTCGTTGCCGTTGGGCTTGCCGCATGCTCCGAACCCGGCCCGTGGCAGCTTTCGCAGCCCACTTTGATATTCTCGTCGGTAAGCGCCGAATCCTGCAACTGGGTGCCGAACCACTGCGCATTCCACGATGTATCGTTGCCAACCACCGAACGCTTTACATCGAACCCGTTCACATGGCAGCTTGCGCAGTTGTTATCCCACGATTGCGACCGGAACATGTTGGAGTTCAGGTCATACAGGTCGCCTTCGCTGGTGGTATCGTTGATGTTGTACCACCGTGTCAGATCCAGATAGTAGATCCGGCCGCCGTATTCGTTGCGCTTCTTGTATCCCGGCAGGATGTACTGGAACGGCGCCACGTAATAACTGCCGTTGACGCTCAGCAGGAATCTCTGAATCCAGCCATTGCCGCCGTACGTGTACGCCACCTTCATCTTCGGAGTGGAGTCGCCACCGCCGGAGAATCGGAGCTGGAGGAAGTAGTCACGCTTGTCCGGGCTTTTGCTGAACTCGATCAGGAACGTATCGCGGCCCGGGGCCTTGATGCGCGGATCGAACGCACGAAGCACGGTATCCTTGTCAAAGAACCTGTCGATCACCACGGTCTGGGGTGTTGGCCGCAGGTGAATCTTCTGGTGCATTGTCTCGCGGAAGGGCTCGGCGCCCCGGTACGTGCTCTGCTCGCCGTAGGCATCGGCGTGGCAGCCGGAGGTCATGCACGTTTGCTGCCCCACGTAGGTCCGCTGTGCCGGCTTCGGCGCCGACCCCAGCTTCACCGCGACCATCAGGCCGCCCACACTTAGCAGCAACGAGCCAAGGAGAAAACGAAACGGTGTCATCATGATCTGCTCCGAACTCGGACCTGGCTCTGGTGCGGCCAGGCCGAACTCTCACGTGTTGTTGACTTGCGTTTCCCCGGATGGCATTGGGCTCGTAACACCGTCCGTGGCGCCGCTCATTTGGCGCTCTACGGGGTAAAAGACCCAAACATGGTTGGAATGTCGCAACGGCTGCTACAAAAAATTAACACAGGCTTCGGTGGTTGCGATGCGGTACTGCACTGCCCGGCCCCGCGAACTTCCGCCTAGACCATTTATGAACCGCCTGCCCCTGTTATGAAAGAGGGAATGAAGTGATAATGGCGCGGAAGCGCCGTGAACGTTCCTCCGCGTCCACAGGGAGATCAGGAGGGGTTCGGACGGTGAAGTATTGCGCCGCCAGTTCGGCTACTCCCCCCCCATCCCCTCGCATAAAGAGAAGAACGGACTCCAGGGCACTCAACCCCGATCGGCTTGCAATCACCCTTTCGCCAGCGCCACCATGCCTTCGGCGAACCGGTCCCACGTGTAGCGGGCGCGTTCCTGCACAATGGCCTCGGCGAATCGCGCGATGGTATCGCCCTGAAACGCCTTCTCCACGGCCGCAGCTATGGTATCGGGCTCGGCGTTCGGCAGCACGTAGCCGGTACGGCCATCCAGCACCACCTCGCCCAGGCTGCCCACGTCGGTGACGATAGGCGGCGTGGCGAAGTTGTAGGCGATCTGCACAATGCCGCTGTTTGTGGCGTGGCGATACGGCAGCACCAACACATCGGCCGCCGAGAACCACTGCGCAACATCCTCGTTGCCAACGTACTGGTTATGCACGGTGATGTGATCGGCCACACCCGAATCGGCAATAAGCGTCATGTACGGGGCCGGATCGTCGTAGAACTCGCCCACCACCAGCAGGTGCGCATCCGGCACGCGCCGCACGATCTCCGGCATGGCCTTCAGCAGCAGATCCAGCCCCTTGTATTCGCGCACAAAGCCGAAGAACAGCAGCACGCGCGGCGATGTAATTCCCAACTGCCGGCGCACCAACGCCGTATCCATCCGCTCGCCGAAGTTCTCGTACGTGGGATGCGGCAGCATAACTGTAGGAATGCCGGGGTAGTGCTCGGAAAGCTGTCTGGCAACCGTGGAGGACTGGGTAATTGCGAAGTTGCAATAACGGAATAAGTATCTGGTGAACAGACCGTCGCCGGGGCGTTTCTCGTGCGGGATCAAATTGTCGATGATCACCATCACATCCTTCAGGCCCTTGTGATGGATCCGCCGCGCTATGGTGCCGAACGCCGGGCCGAAAAACGGCAGCCAGAACTTGAACGCCACCAGATCGTACTTCCGTGCACGCAGCCGCCGTCCCACCGCGAACCAGTTGAACGGGTTGATCGAGTCGATCATCCGCTCGGGGGCCGGCCCATCACCTTCAACCACGGCGCCGCCGGAGGAGTCCGGCTCCTCCTGGCTTTTGCCCGGAAACAGGAATCCCGGATACTGTCGCTTGAAGGTGATCACATCCACCTGATGCCCGGCCGCACGCAGGTACCGCGCCAGCATCGTGGTATGATGCGCTATGCCTCCTCGGTATGGAAAGGCCGGGCCAATCAACGCTATCTTCATCCGTCTTTCAGGGTCTGTTACTGCCAACTGCCTCGATTGTCATCGCTTGAAACGAGCTGAGATCGTTTTCTTGGCTCGAATAGCGTAGATTTGCCAATCTATGAACGCCAACCAGATCGATAAGCCCCTCTGCAACTGCGGCGTTGTTGGGGTGTACAATCATCCGCAGGCCGCCCTCATTACGTACTACGCTCTGCATGCCCTTCAACACCGAGCCAGGAATCGGCAGGCATCGTTGCCTCGCGCGAACGTTCGGAAGGCTCGGCGCGCAGAAAGTTCGCGGTGCACAAGGCCCATGGCCTGGTGCTCGACATCTTCTCCAACGAGAACACGCTGCTTCAGGACCTGGCAGGCGATGCGGCCATCGGCCACAATCGTTACTCCACTACGGGCTCCAACATCAAGCGTGCCAACATCCAGCCGTTCTACAGCTCGTATCACGCGGGCAACCTGGGGCTGGCGCACAACGGAAATCTTACCAACACGATCTCGGTTCGCAACGCGCTGAGCCAGGAAGGTGTGCTGTTCCAAACCAGCACCGATTCGGAGATCATCCTGCACCTGATCGCGCGAAGCCGCGAAGATACCACGCTGGGACGCATCCAGGATGCGCTCCGCCAGGTGCGCGGCGCTTATTCGCTGACGATCCTTACCGACGAAGGGCTGATCGCCGCGCGTGACCCACATGGTTTCCGTCCACTGGCCATCGGTCGGCTGGGCGACAGCTACGTTGTCGCCTCGGAAACCTGTGCGCTGGACATCATCTCGGCCGAATATATCCGCGACGTTCAGCCGAACGAGGTTGTGCTGATCAACGATGAAACGATCCGCACGGGCAAAATCACGTCGGTCCCGATCGACCCGGTAACGCCGCGCCCCGCGCACTGCATTTTCGAGTACGTGTACTTCGCACGGCCGGACAGCATGATCTTCGGTCACGCGGTGGACAAGGTGCGCCGCCGCCTGGGCAAGCGCCTTGCCGAGGAAGCCGGCATGAAAGCGTCGGAGCCGGGCGGCAAGGTGGTGGTGATCAACGTGCCGGATTCCTCCAACACGGCCACACTGGGATTCGCTCGCGTGAACGAACAACAAACCGCCGCCGACACACGGTACGAGATCGGTTTGATCCGCAGCCACTATGTGGGCCGCACGTTTATTTCGCCGGGCCAGGCCAACCGCGAGTTCAAGGTAAAGACGAAGTTCAATGTTGTTCGCGGCGTGCTTGAAGGCCAACAGGTGGTTGTGGTGGACGATTCGATCGTGCGCGGAACAACATCCAAGGCGCTGGTGAACCTGATACGCGAAGCCCGGCCACGCGAGGTGCATCTGCGCATTACGTCGCCGCCGATCACGCACCCCTGCAAATACGGCATGGACTTCCCATCCAAGGAGGAGCTGATCGCCAACCAGCATAATCTGAACGTTGAGGAGATCCGCGAAGCGCTGGGGGTTGACTCGTTGCACTACCTCTCGGTGGAGGGGCTGCTGGACGCGGTTCCCCACGATGACGGCGAAGGCTACTGCACCGCATGCTTCACGGGCAACTACCCCGTGGAGATCGATTCGGAGGCCAGCAAGCTGGCTCTCGAGGAGCTGGGCTAACGCATGATAGTGGCATTGCTGTGTGGGCTTGGGGTGGGATTTTTTCTTTCGATCCCACCCGGGCCCATCGCCGTTGCCGTTATGCGGCAAGCGTTGGAAGGCAATTATCGGGCCGGCCTGAAAATCGGCCTGGGCGCCTCCACGATGGACACTATCTACTCGATGATCGCGGTGTTCGCGTCGTCGGCGTTTGTGCTCTCGCTGAAGGATCTGTTCACGCTGAACCCGTGGCTGCTGCTCACCTTCCAGGTGCTGTGCATCGGCACACTGGTGGTGCTCAGCCTGCGATACTTCAAGGCAACCACGGTACAGGTTGCCGCTACCGAGCAGAAAGAAATGGCGCAGGAGGAGCGTGTCCACAAGATGGGCCTGCAATCCAACTACCTCCTCGGCATCTGGATGTCCATCACGAACCTTGCCAGCCCCACCTTCATCCCCTCGCTTATCGCCGTCGCAAGCTTCATGCACGCCAAGAACCTGGTGGACAACAGCGTGGCCGAGTCCGTGTGTTACGCCATCGGATTTGGCGCCGGCGCCGCCGGCTGGTTCCTGGTGGTGCTCCGCACCGTGTACCGCCTCCGCTCCCGTCTCTCGGCAGGCTTCATCTCACGTCTGTATCGATTCGCGGCGTGGTCGTTCGTGGTGTTCGCTATCATCCTTACAGTCAACGTCGTCATCGGGCTGTTGCGATAACGCCGCAGCCTCAAGTGTGCCGTCGGGGGCAACGCGCCCCGCAACCGCTGATGTCGCCATCGGTTGCTTCGCAGGGGGCGAAACACGCACCGTGAAGTCTGCCATGCGGTCACCCCCCATCAGTCGGCTGGCGCAATCGTTCATCGGTTATCCATCGCCATCACAACCAGCGCAGCACTGCACTATTGCCGCACCAGAATCGGCGGGCTGTTATCGTGCGCAAGCGCCACAACCACGTGCTGATTTTCCAGAGCCTCCCAAACGGGCCGGCCTTCGATGTTGAGGCGCGACGCCACAAAAGCGGTTGTGCCGGTGCTGTCGGCGGGGTCACGCCTGGCGGCAACCACAACAAATCCGTTGGTGTTGTCGGGCGCCATCACCGCATCGGCAACGCGTACGGCCCCGGTAAACACGGGCACCGGACGTTCACCGTCGCCCCATATCTGGTCGCCGTTCAACGCCACGCGCTGTGCGTACAGGCCAACCGCCGCGCCAACCGTATCGTGCGCCTCGATGGTCAGGTAAATGCCGGCCAGCGGATCGGCCAGCAGACGCGGGCGCTTCACCTTTGCATGCGCCACGGCAATCAGCGTGGAGCGCTTGCCAAGATTCCATGTGGGGCGCCCGTTGGAATCCAGCCGCTGCATCCCCACCACGTGCGCAACACCCTTGGCCTTGGTGGGCACAAACGACATCTCGAACGCGATCACGATGCCGCTGGAGTCGCGCACGATCGCCGGGTTCTCCTCGCGTGTCTTCGCATTCGAGCTCACGATCGGCGGGTTCTGCTCGTCGGTCCAGGCACGGCTGCCGTAACGCGTAAGATGCTGCGCCAGGATATCCACGTCGCCGGCGCGCGGCCCCTTGTTGTACTCCAGTTGATAGGCAACGTAGATGCCGCCGTCGCCGTCGAAGGCCATCACCGGGTTCGACTCCAGATACGCGCTGGCAGCCACGGCGGTGGGCTCCTTGGAATCCTTCCAGCCGGTCAGGCCCGAGGAATCGATCCGCTGCGCCATGATATCGCTGCCGGCCATTGCGCCGGTATGCCACGCCTGCGACTCGATCAGCGCAATCGCGCCGCCGTTTCCATCGCTTATCAGCCCCTTCAGGATCTCCCTCCGCTTCGAGTTCGCCACCCAGGTGGCCTTCTCCCACATCATGTGTCCGTCGTGCGAGAATCGAGCGGCAACGATATCCACGTCGGCGCCGGCCGAGGTGTCGTAATGAATCTCGTAACACACCATCAACGAGCCATCGGAAAGGAACGCCGCGCGCGCGTTCTGCTCGGCATACTTGGATTGCGCCACAACAACCACACGGTTGGCCGAATCCCCCCACATATCCTGCCCCTCGCGGCCCAGCATCCGCATCACGATGTCGCGGTCGCCGGCATGCGCCGTATCGGTGTGCTCCACCGTGTACACAACGGCGCACATGCCATCGTAGCTGGTTACCGCGAACGGCTCCAGTTCACGAAAGCCAAGCGAACTGATGGCACGGGGCTGGTCGGTAGCGTTATCGCGCAGGCCGTCGGCGGTGAAGCCGGCGCCAAAGATATCGTAGTCGCCGGCGTACTGCCCGGTGGCGATACGGCCGGAGTAGATGATCGTGTAATGCGGCTGGGCCTGAAGCCGGCCGATCGCCACGGCGACGAGCATCACCAGTGCTGCAAGGGCGGATGTTCGAGGTCGCATGCGGTCGAAATAGGACATATGCTTCGGATTTCGGATCAGAAAGAGGTGGGCAAGATATGAAGAGTTAGGTTCAATCGCGCCCGAATTGGCCCTCACGTTCCACACGAACAATGGCGGCCGTTCCAGATCAGATGACGGTACCGGATCGATTTGAAACGTTCCGATGCCCTGCCGACAGGCCCGCATTGCGTACCTTTGTGGCCTACGTAGCCTCCCCCAATCAACCTGTATGCGGGCATGTCTCTTTCATCGCTTTCCAACCGATCCGTACTGCGCCTTGTTCAGCTTGCTCTTGCCGAGGATATCGGCACCGGCGACGTTTCGGCCGAGGCGTTGATCGCGCCCGAGGCATCGGCGCGGGCCACGCTGCTGGCCAAGGCCGATGGTGTGATCGCCGGTACGGAGGTCGCCGCCATGGTATTCTCCGAAGTGGATCGCACCACAACCTGCACCTGGCGTGTGGCCGACGGCGACCGCGTGGCCGCCGGCACGGTGATTGCCGATGTTGACGGGCCTGCGCGTGGGCTGCTCAGCGCCGAGCGCACAGCGCTGAACTTCCTGCAACGCATGTCGGGCGTGGCCACGCTTACACGCGTGTATGTGGATGCCATCGCGGGCACCGGATGCACGGTGCTGGATACACGCAAAACCATCCCGGGCTGGCGGCAGTTGGACAAATACGCGGTTACCGCCGGTGGCGGCGTCAATCATCGGATGGGACTGTACGACATGGTGATGTTGAAGGACAACCACGTGGACGCAAGCGGCTCGATTACCGCGGCCGTGGCCGGCGTACGAGCACGCCTTGAAGAATGGGGCCGCCCGGATTTGAAGATCGAGGTGGAGACGCGCACGCTGGACGAAGTCCGCGAGGCGCTCGCATGCGCAGGAGTAACGCGCATCATGTTCGACAATTTTGAACTGGAGACGCTGCGTGCGGCCGTGGCGATTGTGGCGGGCGCGGTGGAAACCGAGGCATCCGGCGGCGTGAACCTGCAAACCATCCGTTCGATCGCCGAAACCGGCGTGCAGTTCGTAAGCGTGGGCGCGCTCACCCACTCCGCGCCGGCGCTGGACATCTCGATGGACTTCGTGGCCTGATACGGCGCTCGCTACAACAGGTTCTGTTGTTCGCCCGGGCGGCGCGGCTGCATGGGCTGGTTGATACCGAAATGCCTGTATGTTTTTGCGGTGGCCTCACGGCCGCGCGGCGTGCGCTGCAGGAATCCTTCCTGGATCAGATACGGCTCGTACACCTCCTCCACCGTCCCCTGTTCCTCGCCAACCGCCACGGCCAGCGTGCCAAGCCCCACCGGCCCGCCGTTGAACTTCTCCACGATGGCCAGCAGGATGCGCTTGTCCATCTCGTCGAGGCCATTGTCGTCAACCTCCAGCGCGGCCAGCGCCATCTTGGCGATGGCGTCGTTGATAACACCGTCGCCCTTTACGTCGGCGAAGTCGCGCGTGCGGCGCAACAGCCTGTTGGCGATACGCGGGGTGCCGCGCGAGCGGCGGGCAATCTCCAGGGCGCCCTCATCCTCAACCGGAATGCCGAGGATATCGGCCGAACGCATCACCACGCCGAACAACTCCTTCACCGAGTAATAATCCAGCCGGTTGATGATGCCGAATCGGCTGCGCAAAGGTGCGGTAAGCAGGCCCTGCCGGGTGGTGGCGCCAATCAGCGTGAACTGCGGCAGCGTAAGCTGTACCGAACGGGCGCTGGGACCGGAGTCGATCATGATATCGATCCGGAAATCCTCCATCGCGCTGTACAGGTACTCCTCCACAACGGCGCTCAGCCGGTGGATCTCGTCGATGAACAGAATGTCGCCGTGGTTCAGGTTGGTCAGCAACCCGGCAAGGTCACCGGGTTTCTCCAGCACGGGACCGGACGTCACCTTGATTGCAGCGCCCATCTCGCGGGCAATGATGTGGCTCAGCGTGGTTTTGCCAAGCCCGGGCGGTCCGTTCAGCAGCACGTGATCCAGCGCTTCGGAGCGCATGCGGGCCGCTTCGATGAAGATCGAGAGATTCTCCACCACCTTGCTCTGGCCAACGAACTCGGCGAACGCCGCCGGGCGCAACGCGGCATCCGAGTCGCGATCGTGCGCGCCGGGATCCGGGGAGATGATGCCGCGATCGTTCGGTTCGCTCATGTTGAAAATGATTCCATGGAGATTGGATAACGCCGCGCTACACGGCATGCGCCAACGGGCGTGCAAGGTTAGCCGCGGATGGCGTCGTGCAGGTATTGATTGAACGGATGCGCCTCGATGGTTTTCTCCACCACCCAGTCCACCAGTTCCGGTGAACCGGCCAGCTTGTCGGGGAACTGCGTGGAGATCCACATCTGCGTGTAAAGCAGCAGATCCATGGCGGGGTGATCCTTGTCGAACCCAACAGGGCCGCGCTTCAGCTTCTCGCCGCGGATCTCGCCAAACGTCTTCTTCAGCCCCTTGGCAATCGCTCGCAATTCGTCCGGATCGTCGGCAATGCGCGTGCGCAGGCGACGCAGCCCGGCCGAGTCCATGAAGTAGGCGCCACCGCCAAAGAAGCAGGCACCCGGCTCGATGTGCAGATAGTTGCCCAGCCCTTCCTTGCCCTCGCCACCATACGGTATCGTGGCCGCGATATTCACCTTGTAGGGCGTCTTGTCCTTGCTGAATCGCGTGTCGCGGTAGATGCGGAACATGCTGGACTTGGGGTCCGGCGCGTATGGCAGCCCCTCCTGCTGATACCGCAGACGCAGCTCGGCCAGCAGCGAACGCATCGGCTCCACCAGATGATCCTGGTACACGGCCTTGCGTTCAGGCGTAAACCACTCGCGATTGTTGTTGGCCTTCAACTCCTTCAGGAATTTGAAACCAATACGATCAAAGCCGGGGAACGGCGGGAAATCCAGCGCGATGTCATCGGCCGGGACACGCGCTCGTTTCGGTTTGGAAGTAGCAGCCATTCAAGTTCTCCTGCATTCAAATTGGCGTGCGAAGACGAGTTGAGCATGCAAGGCAAGTTGGGCATGCGATGCGTTGATGGGGCGTTCATTGCCACCTTGCACCCTGCATGTTGAACTCAACGAGTTAGGCATGCGATACGTTGATGGGACGTTCGAGCCACCCTGCACCCTGCATGTTGAACTCAGCGAGTTAGGCATGCGATACGGTGACGGGGCGTTCATTGCCACCCTGTACCCTGCATGTTGAACTCAACGAGTTAGGCATGCGATACGTTGATGGGACGTTCGAGCCACCCTGCACCCTGCATGTTGAACTCAGCGAGTTAGGCATGCGATACGGTGACGGGGCGTTCATTGCCACCCTGTACCCTGCATGTTGAACTCAGCGAGTTGGGCATGCGATACGTTGATCGGACGTTCGAGCCACCCTGTACCCTGCATGCTGAACTCAGCGAGTTGGGCATGTGATACGTTGATGGGGCGTTCGTTGCCGCCTTGCACCCTGCATGCTGCACTCAGCGAGTTGGGCATGCGATACGTTGATGGGACGTTCATTGCCACCCTGTACCCTGCATGCTGAACTCAGCGAGTTGAGCATGCGATGCGTTGAAGGGGCGTTCGTTGCCACCCCGTACCCCACATGCTGAACTCAGCGAGTTGGGCATGCGAGCGTTGAAGGGGCGTTCGTTGCCGCCTTGCACCCTGCATGCTGAACCCAACACTACACAACTTCGTCGCCGCCGAATTGTTCGGATGCGCGCCCGCGATAGCCGAACAGCCCGCGCACCATTTCAACAAGGCGGGGCGATCCGGAGCGAACATACCACTGATCGGCCACACGCCGCACACCAAGCGTGTAGGTGGGATAGGCGTGTACGGTGCCGGCGATGTCGCGCAACGAAAGATCATTACGCATCGCCAGCGCGAACTCGTTCACCAGTTCGCCGGCGCAGGCGCCATGAACATGCGCGCCAAGGATCTTCCCGGAGACCGGCGACACATGCACCAGAATCAATCCGTCGCTGGCCTGGTCCACCAGGCTGCGGTCCAGCCGCGAATACGGGAATCGAATCGTCTCGAACCGCGTGTTCGCCGCGCGGAGTTGCTCGGCGGTCTGGCCCAGATGCCCGCACTCGGGATCGGTGAACGTTACCCAGGGCACGCAGCGGCGCTCGTAGGCTGCCGGCACCTTCAGCAACAGCCGCATCACGGCGGTGCGCGCCATATCCTCGGCCACATGCGAAAATCGTGGAGCGCCGGTTACATCACCGCACGCGTAGATATGCGACGCGGTGGTCTGGCAGGAATGATTGATGGTGACGCCATGCTCCGAATACCGCACCCCCGCTGCTTCCAGGCGCATCCCCTCCACATTCGGGGCACGCCCAATGGCGGCCAGCACGGCATCGAATCGTGCGCTGCTCCACCGTTCGCCGCTGGCAAGCAACGCGGAGTACTGGCCGGCATCGTGGGACACCGAGTCGAACGAACATGCCAGATGCATCGCCACGCCCTCGGCCATAAGGTTGGCACGCACACGGGCGGCAAGCTCCGGCTCCTCGGCCTGCAGAATCTCCGGTTCGCGCTCCACGATGGCAACGTTGCTGCCCAGCCGCGCGAACGCCTGTGCAAGCTCCACGCCGGTTGGGCCGCCGCCCATCACCAGCAACCGGCCCGGCTGCTCGGAAAGCTCGAACACGGTGTTGGTGGTAAACAGCCTGTCCAGCGGCAGGCCTGGCACATGGGGCAGAATCGGGCGGCTGCCGGCACATATGATGAAGTAGCGGGCGGTAATGGTCGCGGACTGCTCATCGGCCGCCGTGAGCACCAGGGTGTGATCGTCGGCGAACGCGGCATGTGCCGACACCAGATCGATGTTGCGCGAGCGGATGCGTTCCGGCGAATCGGCGGTGTCGTAAATGCTCTGGCGTGTGGCGCGCACCTCGTGCATCACACGAGCAAAGTCGATGGTAACACCCGATGTATCGATCCCGAATCGTCCGGCGCCGCGAACAGCATGTGCCGCGGCAGCGGCGCGTACCAGCGCCTTGGAGGGGATGCAACCGCCCCACGTACAATCACCTCCGGTGCGATCGTGCTCCACCAGCAGCGTCTTGGCGCCCAGCGCGGCGGCGAAGCCGCTGGCGGTGAGGCCCGCCGAACCGGCACCGATAACCGCAACATCGTAATCGTAGGAAGGCATGTCGGATCGGGAGAAAACGTGGAGAAGCGATCACCGCGCCTCGCCGCACGGCACCGTGCATACGTGGACTGCGGGCGCAACCGTTCCGGCGGCATGAATGGCCAGTCGGTAACAGGAACGCGGAGCCCGGCATCCAGGTTCCGCGTTCGTTTTCCAGCGGTTGAATCAACAAGCTCACGGCCGTGCGCGGCGCAGGGCTACTCGTTTGTGTTCAAGCGTTCGATCTCGTCGCGGATGCGTGCGGCCAGCTCGTAATCCTCACTGCGAACGGCCTGTTCCAGCTTGTCCTGCAGCTCCTCCAACACCGACTTCGGCTTCCGCGTTTCGGAGACCGTTTCCGGCTGTTCCTCATCACCCTGATCGAACATCTCGTCCTCCTCGCCCTCCTCGTCGTTTTCATCCTCCTGCACGATGATGCTGGCCTCGCGCATCACGGATTCGGAAACGTAGATTGGCGCACCAAACCGGATTGCCAGGGCGATTGCGTCCGACGGACGGGCGTCGATCTCGGTAGGCGTGGCATCGAACTGCAACGAGGCGTAGTAGGTGCTGTCGCGGAGGTCCGTGATCGTCACCTCCAGCAGCGTGGCACCCAGCACCTCCACCACGGTCTTCAGCAGATCATGAGTCACCGGCCTGGGCGGCTTGATCTGTTCCAACTCCAGAGCGATCGACTGCGCAACCTCCGCGCCGATCAGGATCGAAAGCCGGCGCGAACCGGTCGACTCCTGAAGGATCAGCGCGTAGGCTCCGCTCGACTGCGGGCTTGCGGTAAGCCCTATGATCTCCATCTGAACTTTATCCACCCTGAGCTCCCAAAACTGAGTCCGTGATAATCCAGGATGCCATTGCCGGGGAATATCGTTCCTCGCGGCGTGCCGCGCAACGGCCCGGCGATCCGGCGTGAAGGAGCGCGGCCGTTACTTGCCCAGCAGCGCCTTCACGTCCTGCGTCATCAGCGGAAGCACCTCGAACACATCGCCGATGATGCCGTAATCGGCCACCGAGAAGATCGGCGCGTCCTTGTCCTTGTTGATCGCCACGATGAACTTCGAGCTCGACATGCCCGCCAGGTGCTGTACCGCGCCGGAAACGGCGCACGCCACGTACAACGACGGCGAGACGGTTTTACCGGTTTGGCCAACCTGCTCCGAGTGCGGACGCCAGCCCGCATCCACCACCGCACGCGAGGCGCCCACGGCCGCGCCAAGCGCCTCGGCCAGATCCTCGATGATGTTGAAGTTCTCCGGCCCCTTCAGGCCGCGACCACCGGTCACGATGATATCAGCCTCGGCCACGTCGCGCTTGCCGGTATTAACCTTGGTCTCGACGACCGTGGCGGCAAAATCGTTTGCGCCGAACGATACCTGGGAACTACGCACGGCCGCCGTGGCCGGCGCCGCCTGCGCTGTGAACACATTCGGCCGCAGCGAGAACACCTGCACCGGGGTTGTCACGCGCACGTCCACGCGCGCCTTGCCGGCGTACACCGGGCGGGTTGCGGTGATCGCGCCGCCCTCGGCATTCAGGGCCACCACGTCCGGCGCAAGGCCGGCGCCCAGCTTCACCGCCACGCGCGGGGCCAGGTCCTTACCGTACGCCGTGTTGCTTACCAGCACCACATTGGCGCCTTCGGCCTTCGCGACCTCGGCGATGGCGGTTGCCACCGCACGGCCGGCGTACTGCTCCAGGCGTGGTTCGTTCACCACAACCACATCGGCCGCGCCGTATTCGCCCAACTGGGCTGCAAGGCCGTCCACGCCGGCGCCCACCAGCAACGCCGTGAAGCTGCCGCCGGTTGCAGCGGCAAGATTACGAGCGGCGGTCACCGTCTCGAACGCGTTCTTCTTCAGCTGGCCGCCGCGCTGTTCGATATATGCTAGGATCTTCATCGAGAGTAATTAGTCTTGGTAGAACCGAAGTACGGATATCGTGGGCGCGGTTGCAGGCGGCCGCTGCCGCATGCACCGCATGGCGCCGGCGCTTGCAGTGCGAAGCGCTGGCGCGATCTCGCCGATCAGATGACCTTCGCCTCTTCGTGCAGCAGGCGCACCAGTTCCTTCACGTTCTCCGGGGAGAACTCCAGGATCTTCCCACCGCTCTTCTTCTCGGGATTGCGCATGCCAAGCGTCTGCACACGGGCCGCGGCGCCAGAGGCGGCAACCTCGGCAATCGGCTTCGACTTCGCCTTCATGATATCCGGCAGCTTCGGGTAGCGCGGCTCGTTCAGGCCCTTCTGCGCGGTGATCACGCACGGCAGCGACGTCCGCACAACTTCCTTTCCGCCTTCGATGTCGCGCTCGGCAAGCACGTCCGTGCCGTTCAGCTCCAGCTTGGTAACAAACGACACGCAGGGCAGGTCCAGCATCTCGGCCAGCATCGGCCCCATCTGGGCCGAATCGTAATCCACCGACTGGCGACCGAGGATGATCAGGTCCGGATTGATGCCGCGAATGGCATCGGCAAGCGCGGAGGCCACCACGAACGAATCGCTCCGCTCCTCGTCCTTGATCAGCACCGCCTTGTCGGCGCCCATCGCGATGCCAAGACGGATTGCCTCCTTGGCGCCGTCGCCGCCAACACAGATCAGCGTAACCTCGCCGCCGTTGGCCTGACGCTGAAGAAGCCCTTCCTCCACCGCGAACTCGTCGTACGGATTCAGAACGAACTTCACCCCCTTGGGGTCGATATTGATCCCATCAGCACCCACGGCAACCTTGGTAGCGGTGTCCGGAGTCTGGCTGATACAGACTACTATGTTCATGCCTTGCTTGTTGGAATAAGGATTCTTGGGCAACCTGGTGCCACCCCGCATGCCGTGAACCGGCACGGGCGCGCGGCCCGAAAGGCGCGCAAATATACGTTTCGGGCCGGTAAGTTACCGGACGCCGGACATGCAACAGGCCCCGAATAGAGGCCTGTTGCTGTAACAGTGAGTTTCCCGCTTGCGCGCCGGCCGTTATTCCATCACAACCAGGCTGCCACGAACCACACTTTCACCGGCACGGACTTCGTAGAAATACGTGCCGGCGGCAAGCCCCTGCGTGCTGATGGTCAACGAGTGGCGCCCCGGCTCCTCCGTCCGATCGGCCACCAGGGCAACCGTACGGCCCATGAGATCGGCCACGCGCACCGTTACCCGCGCCGTGGTTGGCACCGTGTATTCCATGATGGCCGCGCCATGCGCCGGATTGGGATGCACGGTTGCCGTAAGCGTGCGGGCCGCGCCGGCCGCAGCATCCACCGATGCCGGTGTCCCGAACGATATGTCGTCCACATACCAGCCATCGGCATTGGTGAACGTGCCGGTAACCAGCCGGAACCGCGCAACGCCCACAGCCGTTGGGCCTGGTGTCGGGTGGGTAAGCGTGATGCTGGCCTGTCGCCAGTCGCCGGCATCGGCCTTGCGATCGGCCCAGGCCGGGTCATCACCCATCACATACTGCCGCACGCGTGTCCAGGTGGCGCCACGATCGTACGACACCTCCACGGCCGCGGTGTCTGATGGGTCCACAATGGCGATATGCGCGAACCGGAGATCCACCGGGCCGGCCATCGTTACCGGGTAGATCTGCAGCGACGTGTTCTTGCGCGCCAGGTAATCGGCCCCCGGCGAATCGGTAAGGCAGTTGGGCGGGCTCAGCGAAAGCGCCGGGGTAATATCCCAGGTGCCGGTATACACAAAACGTGGCTTCTCGCCGTCCAGCGCCTCCACGTACGGCGTGGTTGGTCCGCCGAACGTGAACACCGAGTCCGTTCGGGCGCTTTCGCGAGCCGGGTTCGAACCATCAACAATGCTTATCGAATACCAGTAATAACCGCGTTTGGCAACCGTGTCCACAATGGGCACCGTGCGGCCCGTATCGCTTTCGGCAAGGCTGGCCTCACGAATCAGCACGCCGTCGCGATACAGCCGGTACCCCCGCAGATTGCCCAGCGGCGTGGAGGAATCCGCGCGAACGGTTGGCACCCGCACCTGTAGCTCCACCTGCTCGCGATAGCCATTGGTCTCAACGATAGCCGGCCTTCCGGGCAGCAATGCATCGGAAGCACGATAGGTGACCGTGCGGTCGATGCTGCTTTCCGACCCCGCCACCACGCGCACGTCGTAGCGGTAGGTGGAATCGGCAACCAGCCCGGCATCGGCGTAGCTGAACGTTGTGCCCGGAAGCGTGGCAACCAGCGTTCCGCCGCGCCGCACCTCGAACTGATACGAGGCCACCGGATACCCGTACACCGACTCGCTGGGATGCGGGTACGCCCACGTAAGCGTCGTGCTGCTCAGGTCGGCCGCGCCACCACGCGCCACCAGATTCTCCACCGGGTACAACTGCCGCACGTTCACCAGCGCGGTGTACACGTCGTTATCCTCGCGGGTATCCAGGAACGACGGATACACACGCCCGTTATGGAAGGCGTTGCCGCTGTAGTCGCCGGCGAAGATCGCGCCGTCGTACGGGTTCTTTCGGAAGTCGCTCTGGCGGTCGGTTGCACGGCGATCGATCCACGTATCGCCGCCGTCGCGGCTGTACGAGATGTAGGTATCGATCAGGATGTTGTCCGGGTCCTCGCGACTGTCGGAATACATCACCGCGATGTCGCCGTTGGTTTCATCCACGCTCAGCCACGGCCACCACTGGTCGTTGGTTGTATCGGATTGGATGATCTTCGGCGTGCTCCAGTTCTGGCCACCGTCGGTGGAGCGCGTGAAGTAGATATTCGGATTCCTGCCGGCCGCCCACACCAGGTAGATCCACCCGCGACGGGCCGAGTTGGAGTTGTCCACCATCATCGAGGGATACGTCTCGGCGCGGAACGTGCCCTTCAGCACATGATACACCGAGCCGCTGCGCAAACGCGGCGTGCCCAGCGTGGGATATCCCTGCACCGGATAGGTCGCCGGCGTGAACGTGACGCCGCCATCGGTGGATTTCGAGAAACCGATGGAGCGTATCGGGCCATCGTTCCATACTACGTACAGTTCGCCGCCGGGGCCGGTGGAGGTAAGCGGGAAGCTCTGGCCGAATGTGGTATCCAGGCTGGTGCCGGATTTACGCGGGCTTACCGGCACCGGAACCGACCACGTAAGGCCGCGATCGGTGGAGTGCGCAACCACGATCTGCGTGGACGAGTCGCGATCGATCACGCGCTTCCACGGTGTGTACATCGCTCCCCTGCGCGGTGAGGTCGTGGAGTTGTCGATCTCCACATAATACTTGTCCTCGAACGCGGAATCCTTCGTCATCTTCCCCTTGTGCTCGATCACCACAAGATGCCGTGTCCAGGTGGCCCCATTGTCGGTGGTTTTGGCCAGGTACACACCGGATTCGCCGGTGGAGTTCCCGCTGGGGAAGGCGCCGTACATCACGTAGCCGTTGCCCTCGTAGTCGAACCCGACGGAGGGATCGTTGCCCGTGCGCCAGTTGGTGTTCACGTTGCCGAACGTGGTGTCGCGCCAGGTGTTGCCGCCATCGGTGGAGATGTACACATACGCGCCGCGTTCGTCCACGGCCGAACCCAGCAGCACATTCGGCGCCAGCGGGTTCACCGCAATCGAGGATTCATTCTGCGGGACCTTCGTGGTCTCCACCACCAGGCTGCGATTCAGGAACAACCCGAACTCGGTGTTGATCGTTGGCGCGCTCATCAGATAGGGATACTCCACCCCTTCCTTCTCTCGATAATCGGGGTCGAGCATCGGGCGGGCGCGATGGCCGTGATCCGGGCGCTCCTCCGGCTCGCCGAACTCGTCGCGTTCCTGCGCAACGGCGCGCGTGACGGTGGCGACCAGCAGTGCAAGCAGCAGTAATGCAAGCGTACGTAGGGCGTGTTTCATGGGCTACCGAGTGTGGAATCTGCGTCGAATGTCCTGATCGCGGCCTACGGGCCGCTGGCTTCAATCTAACCACAAACCCACCGCGCGGACAAGGCAGGCGCGTGGGGTGGGCATGCGGGCGGTGTGCGCGCCAACATCGCCGCCATGCTCCGTGATTGCCGAATCCGGTGAGTTGTGCATGCGAAGCGATAACCGGCACCAGCAAGGCCCCATGCACCCTGCATGCTGAACTCGGCGGGTTATACATGCGAGGCGATAGCCGGCACCAACAGGGCCACAATGCACCGCGAATGCTGAACTCGGCGGGTTGCGCATGCGAAGCGATAACCGGCGCAAACAGCACCGCCATGCACCGCGAATGCTGAACTCGGCGGGTTGTGCATGCGAAGCGATAGCCGGCACCGACAGCGCCGCCATGCTCCGCGAATGCTGAACTCGGCGGGTTGTGCATGCGCGGCGATAGCCGGCGCCAACAGGGCCACAATGCACCGCGAATACTGAACTCGGCGGGTTGCGCATGCGAAGCCGTGACCGGCACCAACATCGCCGCCATGCTCCGCGAATGCTGAACTCGGCGGGTTGCGTATGCGAGGCGATAGCCGGCACCAACGGGGCCACCATGCACCGCGAATGCTGAACCCGGCGAGTTGCGCATGCGAAGCGATAACCGGCGCCAACAGGGCCACAATGCACCGCGAATGCTGAACTCGGCGGGTTATGCATGCGCGGCGATAGCCGGCGCCGACAGCGCCGCAAGGCTCTGCGAATGCTGAACCCGGCGGGTTGCGCATGCGAGGCGATAACCGGGGCCGACACCACCGCCATGCACCGCGAATGTTTCACTCACAACGTTTCGTTCAAAACCTGAAGCATTGCATGCGGAGCTTTCCTAACTTCCGACCGCAGAAATCCGGAAACCATTCATGCACCGAATAGATTTCACCCGACGACGCGACCTGCCCTCGGCCGACCCCGAAGGGCTTCGCGAAGCGCTGCGGCAGTTTGCCAGCGGCGTCACCATTGTAACGGCCGAGGCCGAAGGGGTCCGCTACGGTATCACCGTTTCGGCCTTCTCCGCCATATCGCTGGAGCCGCCGGTCATCATGGTGGCAATCAATACTTCCAGCGCCCTTGTGGACATCGTGGTGCGCGCCGAACATTTCGCCGTGCACATCCTGGGCGCCGAGCAGCGCGAGCTCTCGGCACGATTCGCCGAATCGATGAGCGGCGAGGAGAAATACAACGGCCTTGCGCTTACCACCGGCCCAACCGGCGCGCCCGTGTTGCCGGAGGTGCTGGCGCTGTTCGATTGCGCGCTGGACCAAACGTTGCTCGTTGGCACGCACATGCTGATGTTCGGCCGTGTGGTGCAGGCCCGCGCCGTGCAGGAACGGGCCAACCCGCTTATCTATTATCACCGCGAGTATCGAGGGCTTTCCGAGGGATAGGTTCGCGGTATATAGCGCTTCCGGCATCGTAATGGCATATAGCGTTCAGACCATGCCGTGAGAGATATCGCCGCCAGCCCGTCACCTTTTGGAACATAGCCGCTTGAAGTGGTACTTTCGCCCCGATTTCAACGGTGCCACGGCGTGTACCTCATGCCGAAGGCGCATTGCGCTTACCCAAACGATTCCATCGTATGCGATATCGAGTGTTCAGCCTGCTCATCGCCACCGTAGCGCTTGCCTTTATCGGCTGCCCCGCGAAGAACGGCGACAAGCCCAGCGAAAGCGGCAACACGATTAAGATTGGCCACTACGCCTCGCTCACCGGCAAGGAGGCCACGTTCGGCGTTCAGGTCGACAACGGCGTAAAACTTGCCGTGGAGGAGATCAACAAGGCCGGTGGCATCGGCGGCAAGCAGATCGAGCTGCTTACCGAGGATACACGCTCCACCACCACCGACGCACAGAACGCGGTTGAAAAGCTGATCGGCAAGGACGGTGTGATCGCCGTCATCGGCGAGGTTGCATCGGGCCGTACGATGGCCGCCGCACCGATCGCCGAACGCGAGAAGACGCCGATGCTGACGCCGGCCTCCACCAACGAGAAGGTGACGCTCGACCGCGACGGCAAGGTGCTCCCGTACATCTTCCGCATCTGCTTCATCGATCCGTTCCAGGGGACGGTGATGGCCAAGTTCGCCGGCGAAAAGCTGGGCGCCAAGAACGTGGCCGTGTTGAAGGACAATGCCAACGCCTACTCGGTGGGCCTTGCAAAGAACTTCACGGAGAACTTCACGAAGCTGGGCGGGACGATTGTGCTTGAACAGGATTACGAGGGTGGGCAGAACGATTTCAAGGCGCAGCTTACCGCCATCAAGGCCAAGAATCCGCAGGCGATTTACGTGCCCGGTTATTACACCGAGGTAAGCCTGATCGCCGTGCAGGCCCGCCAGCTTGGCATCACCTGCCCGCTGCTGGGTGGCGACGGATGGGACAGCCCCAGCCTTACGCAGGGTGAGGCCGCGGCCGCATTGGAAGGCTGCTACTTCAGCAATCACTACTCCGAGCAGGATACATCGGCCGCGGTGCGCGAGTTCATCGCAAAGTACAAGGCGAAGTTCGGCGGCGAGGCACCGGGCGCGATGTCGGCGCTGGGCTACGACGCCATGATGATCCTTGCCAAGACGATGAAGGACGGCGGCAAGGCCGATCGCGAGACGATCCGCAAGGGCCTGGCCGAGCTGAAGGACTACAAGGGCGTGACCGGCAACATCACGATCGACCAGACCCACAACGCCACCAAGCCGGCGGTTGTGCTGCAGATCAAGGGCGGCAAGTTCACGTACCATTCAACCATCGCGCCGTAATCGGCATTCCGGAACCCGCACGCGGGCGCGCACCAAACGGTGTGCGCCCGCGGTGCAACTCCGCGGAAGCATGCCGAAGGGAGCGCATGGTTATCGTTGGGCAGGGCAGTCCCCCAACGACTGATGAACCGTCCATCCCTCCCGTCGCACTCTTCCCGCCCTACCCATCGTACCATGAGTGAATTTCTCCAACAGATCATCAACGGTCTTTCGCTGGGCGCCATCTATGCGCTGATAGCGCTGGGCTACACGATGATCTACGGTGTGCTCCGCTTCATCAACTTCGCGCACGGCGACGTGTTCATGGTTGGGGCATACATCGGATTCTACGCGTTCAACAAATGGATAGGCCCGATGATGGGCACCGGATTCGTGGCGGCCGCGCTGGTGATCGCCATCGCCATGGTGGGCTGCGGCCTGCTTGGCGTGTTGATCGAGATCCTGGCCTACCGGCCGCTGCGCAGCCGCCCGAAGCTCACCGTGCTGATTACCGCCATCGGCGTTTCGCTGTTCCTGGAGTACACCGGGCAGTTGCCGATGGTGTTCGGCGCCGACTACAAGACCTTCCCCACCCTGATCCCCGATACCACGTTCGCGCTGATGGATGGCGTAAGCATCGGCAGCACGCAGATCGTGGTGTTCGTGGTGGCGTTGCTGCTGATGGCAACCCTGCGTGTGATCGTGCAGCAGACCAAGATCGGCACGGCGATGCGGGCGGTGTCGATGAACATGAACGCGGCCTCGTTGATGGGCATCAACCTTAACCGGGTGATCTCGTTCACGTTCTTCCTGGGCTCGTCGCTGGCCGGCGCAGGCGCCGTGTTGTACGCCATCTCCTATCCGAAGATCAACCCGCTGATGGGCGTATTGCCCGGCCTGAAGGCATTCGTGGCCGCCGTGCTGGGCGGCATCGGCAACATCCCGGGCGCAACGCTGGGCGGCTTCCTGATCGGCACGGCCGAGACGATGACCGCCGGGTATCTGGACCCCGGGTACAAGGACGCAATCGTGTTCGGCATTCTGATCCTGATTCTGTTGTTCAAGCCGTCGGGTCTGCTCGGCAAGGGAGGCGCCGAAAAGGTATGATGCAGCGATACGGATCATATGCCTATCTGGCACTCGGGCTGGTTGCCATTGTTCTGCTGAACATGCTCACCGCCGGCCTTTCCTCGTACGAGCAGCGTATCGTGGTGAACATCGGGATCAACATGATCCTGGCGGTGTCGCTGAATCTGGTCAACGGGTTCACCGGCCAGTTCTCGCTTGGGCACGCCGGCTTCATGTCCATCGGCGCCTATGCGTCGGCCGCGTTCACAACCATGTTGTTCATGCCCGCCGGCGACGGCAGCGTTTCCGATGGCATGCTCTTCATCTCGTCGTTGCTTGCCGGCGGCATCGCCGCGGCATTGGCGGGTTTGCTGGTGGGCGTACCCTCGCTTCGGCTGAAGGGCGATTACCTGGCGATCGTCACGCTGGGCTTTGGCGAAATCATCCGCGTGGTGCTTCAGAACGTGAAACCACTTGGCGGCGCGCTGGGCATGTCCGACATCCCCCGCGTGAGCACCTTCCTGTGGGTGTACGTGATCCTTGCGATCGTGGTGTTCGTGATCCAGCAGATCATCCGCACCACGTACGGTAAGGGATTCCTGGCCGTTCGTGATGACGAAATCGCAGCCGAGGCGATGGGCGTGAACACCACGCGCTACAAGGTGGTGGCCTTTGTGGTGGGCGCGTTTTTCGCCGGCGTGGCCGGCGGGCTGTACGCACACTACAACAGCCTGATAAAGCCGGATGATTTCGGATTCCTGAAATCGGTGGAGATCGTGGTGATGGTGATCCTGGGCGGCATGGGGTCCACGTACGGCGTGATCCTGGCCGCGGCGGTGCTCACGTACCTGCCGGAGTGGCTGCGCGATTTCGAGCTGTTCGGCATCCGATTCTCCGAGTTCCGGATGTCGATCTACTCGCTGGTGCTGATCATCCTGATGCTGGTGCGCCCGCAGGGATTGTTCGGCGGGGTGAAGTTGAAACGCCCGCAAGCAAAGGCGAAAGGCAAAATGGCGAATGCAAAAACGTAGGCCAGCAATGGCACAAGTTGAGTGCACAGCGGGCGTTGGCCACGTACATTCCCGTTGCGCGCATTTTGCATTCTGAATTTGGAATTACCTACGATGCCTCTTCTTGACCTGAAAAACGTGACGATGCGCTTTGGCGGCCTTACCGCGGTGAACGATTTCACCGAGGATGTGGCCAGCAATGCGCTGGTGGGATTGATCGGCCCCAACGGCGCCGGCAAAACAACCGTGTTCAACATGATCACGGGCGTGTACACCCCCACCGAGGGCACGATTGCGTTCGAGGGCGCGTCCATCGCCGGCCGCAAGCCGTTCCAGATCGCCCACGCCGGCATCGCCCGCACGTTCCAGAACATCCGGCTGTTCCCGTCGCTGAGCGTATCGGACAATGTGCGCATCGGCTTCAACCGTTCTGCCAAAACACGGTTGTTCGGCTCCATCCTTCAGCTTGGCGGCTATCACCGCGAGGAAGCCGTGTTCACCGGCGAAACCGACGAGCTGCTGGAGAAGTTCGGCCTACTGGACAAGCGCGACGAACTCGCGCGCAACCTGAGCTACGGCGATCAGCGCCGCGTGGAGATCGTGCGCGCGATGGCCACCAAGCCCCGCCTGCTGCTGCTGGACGAGCCGGCGGCCGGCATGAACCCGACGGAGAAGGCCGAGCTGATGGACCTGATCCGGTATCTCCGCGAGGCGTTCAACATCGCGATCATGCTGATCGAACACGACATGAAGGTGGTGATGGGTATCTGCGAACGCGTGACGGTGCTGGACTACGGGGTAAAGATCGCCAGCGGCACCCCCGAGCAGGTAAAGAACGATCCGAAGGTAATCGAGGCCTATCTTGGCGGTTGATGCGTTCAACACGAAACGTGATGCGTTGGCCAGCGCGAACGTAGCACAACGGTTGGCCCGAAGGCCCACAAACGACGACATTCGTAACTCCTACTTCGACATTCGTAATTCCGTCTGCAATGCTGCGCGTCCAGAACCTGAACGTTTCGTACGGTGCCATCTCGGCGATCAAGGGGATATCATTCAATGTTCCCGAGGGCGCGATCGTTACGTTGATCGGCGCGAATGGCGCGGGCAAAACCACAACGCTCCGCACGGTTTCCGGGTTGGTGAAGGCCGCAGGCGGCACGATCACATTCAACGGTGAGGATATCACCAACCGCCCGCCGCACGAGATCGTGGCCCGTGGGTTGTGCCAGTCGCCGGAGGGCCGCATGATTTTCCCCGGCCTTACCGTGCGCGAGAACCTGATGATGGGCGCGTATCTGCGCAAGGATCGCGCCGGCATCGAGAAGGATCTGGAGTACGGGTTCTCCATCTTCCCGCGCCTGAAGGAGCGGATGAAACAGGCCGGCGGCACGCTCTCCGGCGGCGAACAACAGATGCTGGCGATCGCGCGCGCGCTGATGTCCAAGCCGAAGCTGCTGTTGCTGGACGAGCCCTCGCTGGGTATCGCTCCGCTGCTGGTGAAGCTGATATTCGAGAAGATCGTGGAGATCAATCGCGACCTGGGCACAACCATCCTGCTGGTGGAGCAGAACGCCCACATGGCGCTGAACGTTGCCTCGTATGCGTACGTGCTGGAAACCGGCACCATCTCGCTGGAAGGGCCCGCCGCCGAGCTTGCCGCCAACGAAGAAGTTCAGAAGGCGTATCTGGGA
Organism: uncultured bacterium; assembly: GCA_966128725.1. Taxonomy (GTDB): domain Bacteria; phylum Bacteroidota; class Ignavibacteria; order OLB7; family OLB7; genus JAFDZV01. The sequence goes on from CBHYLN010000037.1 coordinate 25,061, forward strand.
ATGTAGGGACCAAGCGGCGGAGGTTCGCGATTCCCACATCAGTATCTTCGCATGATCGGCAGGCTGGGAAGCGGTGGTTTCCGTGTGGTTTCGGCCGCCCGAACCTAAAAAGTTAGTGTAGTTATGTCCGCCATCAACTTCAGTACTGCCAATCTTACGTTCCGTCAACTTCTAGGCAATGGGTTGACATACAACGTGCCGCAGTTCCAACGCGACTACAGTTGGGGGCAAGATGAATGGGACGACCTGTGGCAGGATCTTGAGGATATGCTTCAAACCGGAGGTGAGCCCGCGCATTACATGGGCTATCTGGTTCTGCGCTCAGAGGACGCGAAGACATTTGACGTTATCGACGGACAACAACGGCTCACGACGCTCAGCCTGCTGGTGCTCGCTGTTCTCAAGAATCTGCAGGAGTTGATCGAGCACGGTATGGACTCGGAGAACAATGCCCGCCGGCTTGAGCAGTTGCGGAACACCTACATTGGCTACCTCGACCCGGTTACGCTGATACCACGATCGAAGCTTGCGCTGAATCGTAACAACGACGCCTATTATCGCGATTACCTTGTCCCTCTCGCCAAGCTCCCTCAACGCCGCCTGCGCAGCAGCGAACACCTGCTCCGCAAGGCATTCGAGTGGTTCGCCAAACGCGTGCGGGAAACATATGGCGTTCTACAGGACGGTATGGTGCTGGCGCGGTTCATCGACCAACTTTCCGACCGTCTGTTCTTTACCGTCATCACCGTAACCGACGAGCTCAATGCATTCAAGGTGTTTGAAACACTCAACGCTCGCGGTGTTCGGTTGTCGCCCACGGATCTTCTCAAGAACTACCTGTTTTCGATCGTGCATCGAGAGCATTCGCACAACAGCGAAATCGATGCGCTTGAACGCCGGTGGGAAGCAATGGTTGGCCAGCTGGGAAGCGAGAGCTTCCCGGGGTTCCTCCGGACACACTGGAACAGCCGACGACGATTCGTCCGTGAGGCCGATCTGTTCAAGACGATTCGAGCGGAGACCAGCGACAAGGGAGCGGTGTTCGAACTGCTACGGCAGATGGAACTGGACGTGCCGGTGTACGCGGCTCTTCCCAATCCGGAGGACGAGATCTGGGCCGTCAACCAACGTAAGTACGTTCGCGAGATGCGCATGTTTAGCGTTCGCCAGCCATGGCCATTGCTGCTTGCCGCACATCGCGCGCTGAGCGGCGAGGAGTACACCGAAGTGCTACGCGCATGCAGCATCATCTCGTTCCGGTATAACGTTATCGGCGGCCTTGCGACAAATAGCCAAGAAGCCACCTATAACGCGGTTGCCCAACGGATCTCAAATGGCGAACTCTCGAACGCGGCAAGCGTGATTCGCGCGCTTGCCCCGGTGTACATCGCGGACGAGCCATTTAAAAGCGCATTCGCGGAGAAGACGTTGCGCACGACGATAGGACGCAACCGTAATGTGGCCCGTTATATACTGTTCGCTCTGGAACGGCACATCAGCGGTGGCGAATACGATGCAGACAGTGCAGCCTACTCTCTGGAGCATATTCTCCCGGAGAATCCAGGCGACAATTGGTCACAATTCTCCGAGGATGAAGCCGACGAGTTCGTGTACAGGCTTGGCAATTTTGCGTTGCTCGAATCCGGCCCGAACCGAACAGTTGGCAACGCCTCATTCGAGACCAAACGCCAGGCATACGATGCGTCGCAGTTTACCACAACACGCACCATATCGACCGACAACTCGGACTGGCGGAGCGACAGGATTGCCGTACGCCAACGTTGGATGGCCGCACAGGCGACCAGTATCTGGCGAATCGGCCAGCTCTCGTAATACGATGTGCCAACAGACGATGCTGCCGATCGCACACCCATCCACAAACACATCCATGCCGAATATTAGGATTCGCTTGTTGCGCACACGACACTGTACACCAGCGCTGGCCGCGCTGTTGTTCGGGCTGGCGCTCCTCCCCGCCTGCAACAATCGCCCGGAACAACCGGCACAGCGCGCGGCTGATACCACGGCACAAGCGCCCGGTGCGGCGCCGGCATCACAAGCCACCCCGCCGCCGCCGATAGCGCCCGCCCCCGCCGACAGCGCACTACCGCCGGCCGAGGCCGCGCTTGCACCGCTGCGGCGCGCAATTCTGGCGGCCGAACGATTCGAGCTTGTGGAGCTGGGCGCGGCGCCGGATTCGGTGGAACCCGCCGGCACCGACATGGTGATGACATGGCCCGTTGTGCGCCTGGTGCCGGTGCCCGACAGCGCATCACGCGCCACGCTTCTGGCCGCGCTTACCAAGGGCATCGAAACCACCGACAAGCGTCGCGGCCTGGATTGCTTCGAGCCCCGCCACGCAATCCGCGCGTTCAACGCGGGGCGGCGCATCGAGCTGCTGTTCAGCTTCAACTGCGGCCACGTTGTGGGCTTTGTCGACAACGACAACCGGCTTGCGCTGGCGCTTGGCCCGCACGAGCCGCCAATCGTGGCCACGATGCTGGCCGGCAATGCCGCCGCGGCACGCACGGGCACATCGGCCCAGAAACCTAATTCCCCCGCGCATCCATGACCAGTTCTACAACGTCTCGCAGGCCGCATTGCCTACCGCGCGCCAGCCGTGCCAGGCTTGGTGTAATCCGTCCCCTGTCTCTTCTGCTGGTTGCGATTGTCGTGGGCATGGGCATTGTTGGCACTGCCCGGGCACAGGCCCCGGCCACAGGCGACTGGGAGGATCTTGGCGCCACCGCCGGCTCGGCGATCACGGCCATCGCATCCGACGGCACCGGCACGATTGTGCTGGGCACCGACACAAAGGGCATCCTGGTAACGTCGGACTTCGGCACAACCTGGAAGGCCGGCAACGCCGGGCTTGGGAACATGGTGATCTGCGGATTGCTGTTTGCCGCCAACAAGGAAGTGTTCGCCGCGAATGAAGGCGGTACGGTATACGCCTCCATGCAGCCGGCCAATGGATGGGCGCCGGCCAACAACGGGCTGGGCAATGCAAAGCTCCAGACCATTGTGAAGGCCCCGGTGGGCGGCGCGATCTACGCCGGCACATCGCAGGGAGTGTTCGGCTTCAACACGGTAACACGCGCCTGGACAAAACTGGGCACCACCGGCGTGATCTGGACGATGACGATCGGCTACAACGGCGCCATCCTGGCCGCAACGCCGGATGCGGGGGCATTCCGCTCCACCGACGGCGGCGCCACCTGGAAAACAATCAACATCGGAACCATCGGCGTGATATCGATGGCGGCAAGCCCGGACGGCTATGTGTACGCGGCTTCCAGCGGACTGTATCGCAGCGCGAATGGCGGTGTCGACTGGGCATCAACATCGCTCGAGGCACCCTTCGTGTACTGTGTTGTTGTGGATAACGACGGCCGTGTATATGCATCCACGCCCGACGGCGTCTACCGCTCCGACGATCACGGCGGCACATGGAACGATATCAGCACGAACTTGCAGGCAACCAGCATCCGCACGCTTGCGCTGGACCCAAGCGGCGCGTTGCTCGCGGGCTCCAGCACCGGACACCTGTACGCCAACGCCAGCCCCGCGACCTCGGCCGTTGCCGGGCCTGGAATAGCCGGCGAGGCACGGGGAATGCATCTTGGAGTTGTGCCCAATCTTGCCAGCACGGCGGCAACACTGCGCTTTAGTGTGCCGGCGGGCGCGCCCGCGACGATCGATCTGTTTGCTGTCACGGGCCGGCACGTGGCGCGTCTGTACAGCGAAGCCGCTGCAGCGGAGCACGGCACGATCAGCATCGACGTGCGCAATCTGCCCAACGGGCAGTATTATTGTCGCCTGAGCGCCGGCGCCAGGGTTATCCATGCTCCGCTTGTGGTTGTCCGTTAGGCGCGCTGCAACAGGGCACGGCCAATCCCCGGACCCGAATCCGGCTTACGGCAGTTTCCGGTTTTAAACGATGACATCAGCAACATCAACGATATCAGCGCTGCCGCTTACCGCGCGCGAGCGCATCGAACGCGCCAAGGCAGGCCAGCGCATCGCGGTGGTAATCCCGGCATTCAACGAGGACACATCCATCCTTCGCGTGCTGGAGGACATCCCCACGGGCCTTGTGGACGAGGTTGTGGTGGTGGATAATCGCAGCACGGACCAGACCGCATCGATCGCCCGCGCCGCGGGCGCAACGGTGTTGTTCGAGCCCCGACGCGGCTACGGCTCGGCCTGCCTTACCGGCGTGGCGTATGTGCTTGCCCGCAATTACGACATCGTGGTGTTTCTGGACGCCGATTACTCGGACCACCCGGAGGAGATGACGTTGCTGGTGGAGCAGGTGACGCTTCAGGGCAACGAGATGGTGATCGGTTCGCGATCGGCTGGCAACCTGCAGGAAGGCGCGATGCCGCCGCATGCGCGGTTCGGCAACTGGCTGGCCACAACGTTGATCCGGCTGATCTGGCGCGCCCGGTTTACGGACCTTGGCCCGTTCCGCGCCATCACGGCGAACGCGCTGCGACGCATCGGGATGAAGGACACGAACTACGGCTGGACCGTGGAGATGCAGATCAAAGCCGCGCGCATGAAGCTGCGACATACGGAAGTGCCGGTCTCCTATCGCAAGCGCATCGGCGTCTCGAAAATCACCGGCTCGATTATCGGCTCGGCGCGGGCCGGCTACAAGATTCTCTGGACCATCGCGCGGTATGGCATTGGGCGGCGCTGAGTGCCGGCCTGTGCGCGCTTTTTGGGAATCACCTTTATGCACAAGTCAATGCGCCTCAGTCGTGTATTTCCCACGCTGTTACTGGCAACGCTGATCACGACGTTCACAGCGTCGGCTCAGGTATACCGATGGACGGTCGATTCCACACTTCCATCCCGCGGCCAGTATATCCTGTGTATCACGGAACTTCCATCGGGCCATGTGCTTGTTGGTATCGACTCGGTTGGCATTTTCTCACAGCGGCCGAATGACAGTGAATGGCACTCGCTTCATTGGCCGGATTCATCCAAGCCGCCATACGCAATTCACGTTCTTTCGCAGGACTCATTCCTTATCGGTACTGATTTCTGGGGCTTGTACGCTACGGACGATGGCGGCATCACCTGGCAGGCAATCGCCAATACCGAGCTGATTGAACTTTGCTACATGTTGCTTGATGATGGGCGCCGATTGTACGCACCCTCGGCACATGGCATATTTACATCCGACGACCGAGGCAAACATTGGAAAGCCCTCGAGCACTCCGGGCAAGTGTTCCAGGTGGTTGATCTTGGCTCTGTCTTGATTGGGACTGGCCTTCACCCGAGTAGTAGTGGGAAATATACAGGTCAGGTGATTCGCTCATACGATCGCGGGAATTCCTGGATCGCCACACCCGTCGACAGCGTGGTTGCAACGATTGCGACACAGGCGAACGGTACGATCGTGATCGGTGGAATAGGCATCAGCGGTCGCTCCATGGACTCCGGGATCAATTGGACATGGTGGACGCATCCGGATACGTTGTTCACGAGATTGCTGGCCGACTCGGATTTCGTGTGGGCCGCAACCACTCATGGCCTGCTCGTGTCGCGGGATGATGGCATGACATGGCAACCTGCCGAGGGCGGCCCGACCGATCCCGTGGTGGGGCTGTGCAAAACCTCTTCTGGAAACATGTACGCCGGGACCTCCACCGGTGTATTATGGGTCGGGCCCCCCCCGACCCTGGCTCGTGTGAGGCGTGCTGATGCGCCGCAGACGTTGGAAATTCGATGTATCCCGGTTCCAGCCAAACAGTCTGTGACGATCCATCTACCTAACGGCATACATGCTCCCACATTGTTGACGGTAACCGACGCAATCGGCAATTCAGTAGCGCAAATTCCGGTGGAAGGACGTGAACCGAGGACGATCTGGGATTGCTCCGCTGTTCCTAATGGCATATACAATGTTCACGGTGTTGCTGGTGACCGCGTACTCCGTGGTCGTGTTGTCGTGCACCATGCCAATCGATAACAGAACCTGACGGAACACTTCGATTGCGCTCCACGGGTAATCGAACACCTGCCCACTCCGCAATCACGGTATCGAACAACAAGATCCGCAAACCCATGATCACACGTACCGCTCTCGCTGCTGCCCTGCTTCTGTTTATCGCCGTGCTGCCGGCATCCACCAACCCGCGCCCGCATTTCGGTGAGCGCCGCATGGGCATCTACATCGTGAACCTTAGCGGCAACGCCCACGACCCGATGCTGGATGCGATCATCGCGGATTTGCTGAAGGATGGCTGCTGGGCTCGGAAGTGTACCAACGACGAGGAATCACTTTCCTACGGACTGCGCAGCGATCTGCCCGCGAATATTTCGGTAGCCCAGGTGCGCGCAGCCGTCAATGGGGACGGGGCCATGAAGCTTATCATGCAACGCGCCGCATCGGATTACAGCAATACCGATGGCTACTTCTGGTCGCCGGATGGTTTCCTGATATTCGATCGGACTGCAAATGGCAAAACCGTGCAATTGGTGGGCATTGGTATCGGAAAGCAATTGAAGCGCGGCGCGCCGGCACGTGCGGTAGTGACAATACCAACAACGGGAAACGCGGCGGCACGGGCAAAGGCACTGAAGGCAGCTCTGAAGCCGATCTGGGGTCAGTTCGTGCCGTAGCCGGCAGCCCGAACCGTATGCGATGATTGGCCATAAGCCGAACGCCATACCGATCACGATTTTTCATTCGGATGCGCGCGGAGGAAATCGCGCGCATCCGAATCCGAACCGAATTGACGATACCTGCCGTACCGGCGTTGGGGTTGGCATGCCCATAAAACGGAACTGGGCGCCCCGATAATTCGGGACGCCCACGGTGAGGGAGATACCGTCGTTCCAGCCATGAGCTCGGGGAAAGCTCATGAACGATGGCTGCAAGCGCCAGCCCCTGCGACTCTTCGGGCCGGCATGCCGCGCTACCTGACTGTAAGCAGCGTCGCGGCGCATGCGATTGCGCAACCTATCGCTCCCCTGATTCTCCTACAAGCATAATTCGCCCACCACTCGTAGTGGTAACGCTAGACACGCTTCATTTGCCCAATAGTGCGGAGTTCGAACCGTAACTGTATATTGCGACGCACTCACTCCATACTCCCCGCAATCAATTCAACAATCGGCGCCACGATGCCTCGCCGTCGTTACGGCGTTTTTCCAGGTTGACGTTTCCTTATTCTCCTCCTATTCCAACCATCATGTACCAAGACACACAATCATGGCAGTATTTCATCCACACACGGTGAATTGTGCGTGCGGCAAGAAGCTGGTTGTTCAGCTTGCCGACAGCATCAACGTTGCCCGATCGCCCGAGGCGCGGGTCCGCATTCTGAATGGCGAAATGCACAGGGCCACCTGCACGGCCTGCAAGCGCACGATGATTGTTGAAAAGCCGTTCTACTACACCGACCGCGCTCGTAATGCATTTTTCAAGGTGCTGCCGCGCGGCGAACGTCATCGCTGGCGGGCGGAGTCGGCCGCGCTGGAACGTGCATCAACGCTGGTGCCGAATTTCACGCTGAAGGAAAAGGGACGAACGTTGCGCGTGATATTCGGAATGGACGAGCTGCGCGAGAAGTTGATGGCGCAGGATGCCAACATCGACGATCGTACCATCGAACTGCTGAAGGCGCTGCTTGTATACGAACATCCGGTGCTGGTGCGCCGCCCGCGCCTGCGCCTGGTGTTCAACGGAATCAACGGAAGCAACCTGCAGTTCCGTGCATGCTACGAGCACCATCAGCAGCGATTTCAACTGGCAATGCCGCGCTCAAGCGTAAGCCGATTGCTGAAAAAGCCGGAAGCGCTGAAGGCCTGGGTGGATGCCGCGCATCCGGGCACAAATATCCTGAGCGCCGCGGTGCACTGGGTGAATATGTGGCAGTGGTCGCCGCAGCCAACCGCGCTGGAGCAACTGCGGACGTATGCAACAACGTTACGCGCCGGCAAGGCGATCGACACGGCGGCCCCGGAGTTCCTGCGCATGCTGGCACGCCTGCCGCGCGGCAATCATCTTCCCTCCTGGGCAAAGCAGGATTTGCGCACGCTGTACGATTACGCCAAGAAGAAGGGGCTGTCGAAATTGGAGGACAGTTTGTTCGAGATCCGGTTCGGCATCGAGCTGGACGACGACTGGTCCAGCAACTCCGACCCGAACGACATCGACACGCTCTGGAAGCTGTTGCGCGACCTGCCGGACACGAACGTGGAAGGCAATACGAAGATCCACGAACTGTTGCTGGACGAAGGCACCGGCGGTGGCACGTATGATCCCGGATCGTACGACATCGCCATCGGCTCGGAGGAACTGGCCGGCAAGGAACGGTTCGAGGATGTGGTACGCCACGAGGTTGGCCACGCGGTGCACGAGATGAAGCCCAAGCTGGTGAACACCTGGCTTACGACGAAGTTCGGCTGGCGGGTGTTCGGCACATCGGACGGTGAAATCGATGCATGGATTTCGTTGATGGGCGGCTGGGGAACGCTCACGGCCGCGCAGCGCCGCGAGGTACGCGGCTATCTGGTAACCGCGCTCGGCAACGGTAGCAGTTGGAACCCAGGCCCCAAGCCAAAGGCACCGGCAAACCATCCCTGGAACGGCGCCACGTTTGGCCCCCGCCTGGCCTACGAGAAATCCGGCGCCAACTGGTTCAACAACTTCAAGACATGGTATCGCGCCAACGGATATGCGTTCTATCTCAACTACTGGTATCAGACGTTGATGGTGGTAAGCGTGGATACGCTGAACCTGATAGCGAAGATGCCGGACTCGTACGCCGCGATGTCGCACTTCGAGTTCTTCGCCGAGTTGTACGCGCTGTACTACGACCTTGATGACCCGAAGCGCAATGTTATCCCGGCCGACGTGGCGGCCTGGCTGAACACGAATATCGGCGCTCCCGAGATTGCGGCGCCCGCCAAGCCCGCACGGCCGGAACGCCCGCGCGACTGGGAAGGCACCAAGCGACCCAAGGCCGCGAAGAAACGAACCTGAGCATACAAGCCCAGGCCGCGCAACCACGCGCTACGATATGGCGCACACGGTTTGCGCGGTCCCGCATCGGGCTGCACGTCAACGAAACAGGGCGCCGCATGGCGCCCTGTTTCGTTATTCATCGCCCCCCCAGATTCATGGTCTTGGCAGGATTCATTGTCTTGTCAGGGTTCGTCGTCCTGTCAGGGTTCATCGTCCTGTCAGGGTTCATCGTCCTGTCAGGGCTCGGCATCCGCCTGGCTGATGCACGGCCGTGCATACACATCGCGATTCATGATCTCCATCATGCGGCCCGGCTCGGCAAGCTCGGTAAACCCGTAGCGGCGATACAGCTCGTGCGCGTCCAGCGTACCCAACAGAAATCGCCGCAGCCCCTGAAGCTCGCCGTGCGCCAACACAGCCTCCATCATCCACTTCGAGAGCCCCCTGCCCCGATGTTCCTCCAACACGTACACATCGCACAGATAGGCGAAGGTTGCGCGGTCGGTTACAACGCGCGCAAATCCCACCTGCTGGCCGTTATGGTACAGGCCAACACACAGCGAGTTGGCGATGGCCCGTTCCACTACCTCCAGAGGGATCCCCGCCGCCCAATAACTACGGGTCAGATAGGCGTGGACGGCGGCCGCGTCCAGGCGCCGCGGATCGTCGGAGACGGTGTAGTCCTCACGGGTTTGTTCGTATGCCATGGGCTGTGAAATTGGTCGTGTATGCGGGCACGCGCCGGCCGCGCATCGGGATGAAGGATCAGCGATCATACAGTGACGATGCCGAACGGCTGGGCGGGTCCCCGAGCCGTGGGCGACAGCGGTTCGTAGTCAGCCATTAACCGTTGGCATCGGGCATCAGGGCAATCCATTGCCGCACGATCGCCACCAACGCGGCACGCTTGCGTTTGGCATCGTCCGGGCCGGCAATCGCCACGGCGCACCGATCCTTGCCCAGCCATTTCAGCAGACCGGTGGGATCGTCGATGGTGGGCGCACTTCGGTGTGTTGCCCTGGCCCCCTGATGAAAAATCACCAGCAGCTCGGTTTTGCTCCGCGTGTTGATGGTGGCAAACCAGCCGTTGAAATAGAAGCTCGGCGAGTTCCACTTCACACCCTGCGTGATCCGCTTGTCGGCGCCGGCGATGATGGCTCGAAGCGCCCCGATGGCTGCATCCAGCGGGTGGGCAAGTTTCGCCAACAGGGCGTTCACCGCCGCGGGATCATCATGCTCGGCCGGCCTGGTGGCAGCAACAGGGCGCGCGGCCTTCGCGCGCGGCGCCGCCTTCGTGGGCCGTGCCGTCGGCGCCGGGGTGGTCGCCTTCATCGCCGGTGCCGCGCCGGAGTTCAGCTCGGCAATCCGCGCCTTCACCAGCTTGCGCACCAGCGCGGCCGGCAATGGCTTCTCCGGTTGAAAGCGTATGGTCCCCTTGCTGGTTTCGTAGGCCGCCAGTTCACCGGCAAACGCCTCCACGGTGGCGGCGCTCATCGGGTACAGCGCGCAGTGCCTGGCCGTGGCGCCAAAGGCAATCAGGGGCTTGCCGCCCAGGCGGAACGCCGCAAGCTGGTAGCTGATGCCCTCCTCCGCGCCGGGCGCGGCCGCCTTGATGGTGGCGCGCAGCTTCTCAAGCACCACACGCTGCTCGGGCAACACGCGGTCCAGGTATTGATCGATGGTCGTCGGTTTCGCGGTCATGTATTGTTGCGCCTGGTTAACAGAGCGTTGTTATGGCATGCAGCACGGCCCGGAGCGTTCCGGTTTACACCGGCTCGCAGCGCACATCGGTACGCACCGAACTGGCGATGAAGCATTCCTCGTGAGCCTGGTGGTGCATGGTCTCCAGCTCCTGCCGCGTTGGAAGGCGTTCACCGGAGAACGCCACATCCGGCCGCAGCGTCACGACGGTCATCGCAAGTTTACCGGACGCGTTCTTCTCCATAACGCCGATTGCCGCATCGAAATATCGATCCACACGAAATCCCTGTTTTGCCGCCACCGAAAGGAAGCAGAGCATGTGGCAGCTTGCCAGCGCCGCAACAAAGGCCTCCTCCGGATCAACGGCCGAGGCATCCGAATACGGCAACGGGACAACGTGCGGCGACGACGAGCCGGGGATTTCCACGCCGCCGTCGAACACGATCCTGTGCCGCCGGCTGTAGCGGTTATCCAGAAACGGTTGCTCGCTTCGATGCCAGAGAACATCCGCTGTATAGTGCGCCATGGTATCGCTGTTGTTGGAACTGCCGGGCACTCGGTAGCGCCGGGCGGAGAATCCGCAAATCTACGATTCGTCTCCAACACAGTACGCCGAACCATGTACACTTTGGCCGGAACGGTCGCCAGGGAAACGAGTCAGGCATACCACGGCGTGGCGCTGCGCATCTCGAGCGAGGGATCGTGCGGAGCCGCGAAGATCCTGACCGATGCGGAGTACACGGCAGTGCCGGCAGCGGCCGAAATTGCAACGTGCAAATGGTGCCCGCTGCGGGGCGTGTTGCCAAACACCGACAGCGCGGGCGCCGGATCCTGCGTGATGGTTAACACCTCGCTGGTGATGCGCGCGAAATCGAATTCCGCCTTCAACACCTGATCGGCAAAGATCCCGCGGGCGATGTCGGCCGCCGCGTCGGTTGGGCAGCCATACATGGTTGGTGAGGTTGGCACCAGCAGATCGATACGATACGCGCCCGGACCATTCACAAGAAACCCGAACAGCCAGTAGCCATAATAGTCGCTATTCCGGCTGGTATAGGCTCCCAGAACGTTTCGTATGATGCCGAGCAGCTTCCGATGTTGTGCCATGATGTATTCGCTGACAGCACGCAGAGCGTGCGGATGTCCGCTGTGCAGAAACGGTGTACATGTCGCGATGCGTTATCGCAACCTCCTTGCGTGCATCAGCAGCCCCTGCCAATGCAGTCTGGATTCGCCGTGTGGCACCGTGGGTATACGCCACGATGCCACCTGATGTTCACTGGAGCGCGCTGGCAGAGGCCTACACCACAAGCGGACGGTTCAGCTCGGTGCGCCACTGGCCGGGATCGTTGCCCGATTCCGGACCCGACGCATACGACTCCCACAGATTGCCTGCGGATGTATGCCCTGCCTCGGCAATCCACGCGGTGAATTCTCCCCAGGCCGAGCCCAGCCCTTCGTACGGACCGTGATACACGGCCCGCGCCACGGTGGCCGCAGGCAACTCGCCGGCCTTCACGCGGCCGGATTCCGTTATCGGCGCGGCCACGGGCACGCCCACCTCGAAATCGAACACATCCGGGTCCATCCGGAAATGATGCGAGAACACCGGCCCGGCAGGCGCCACGCCCTGCATCGCAAGGGCGGACATCACTTCGCCAATTGCAGGCCCCATAACCTGCGTGATCTCGTTGCGGGGAATCGTAAGGTGGATCACGGCCGTAGGCCGCGCTTCGGTCTGGACAATCTCAGGCGTGTCGAGCATTGCAAGCTTCTCCGATATTCGTGAGCGTTGGAAGTTGAAGTAATCAAAAACGTTTGGATCGATATCCGGCGTCGTCGGTCGGCGTCGCGACTGCAAACCCGTGCCGTGCTAGGCGCCTCGTGCCCGGCGTTCGGCATGGCGTTTCAGATCGCGCAGCACGTCGCGGCCAATCCACCGGGACGCGGCTTCGGGCGATGCCGCAAGGCGCTCGGCGCATGCCACCACCTCGGCATTCAGCACCTTGCCGCGGCGACCAATCACACGCAACGCCCAGCTCACCCCCTTCTTCACGAAGTTGCGGTCGTCCGCCGCGCCACGTTCGATCTGCGGAAGGAAGGCAAGGAAGGGCTCGTCGCCGGCACGTTTGTCGTGCGCCGCCAGGCATGCCATCAGCACAAATCCGGCGCGGCGCTCGAACTCGGCGCGGCGCTTTGCCCAGGCCGCAGCACGGCCGTAGGCATGTGGTGATTGGTCGAACAGCTTGAAGCACACCGTATCGCAGATGGCCCAGTTATCGAAATCACGGCACCATTGGTCCATCCCCCCAACGGTAAGCAGCTCCGGCTGTTCAACGTAGCACGCAATGATCCGCGCCTCGTACCAACCGGTTTGCCACAGCGCCGCGGCAAGCTGGTGGTTGCGGCCCAACTGCTTCGCCAGGCCCTGCATGGCGGCCATCCGGATGCCATACGCCTTCTCGGTATGGATACCGTAACGCGGCCCCATGGATTCGCGTATCCGCGTGCTGGCGTTCCGCTGCAACCATGCCATCACCGCCTGCACGCGCTCGGCCACCGGCACGGGCACATCGCCCGCCAGAAGCACGGCTTCGGATTGAGTTGCTCGTTTGGCCATACCCTGGGTTATGCTTGTTCCACAAGGGTTGCAAGCACATCGGCAAGCGCATTGAAGCCGGCAACAAGGCCCTGCTCCATCGGCGAACGCAGCACCTCGTCGCGCGCATCGCGGGATTCGTACAACAGCGTCTGCGTAAGCCTGGTGCGCCCTTCCAGATCATCAAACACCACGGTGCCTACGCCTTCGCCGGGATACCAGGCGTGGTCGAACTTCTCGGTGGCCACCAGGCGCTCCGGCGGCATCACCTCGCGGTACACACCACCCATGCCCATCTCCATCCCGCTCGTGTTGCGCCATACGTAGCGGTACGCGCCGCCAACACGAAGATCGATATCGCACACGTCGAGGCTCCAATCACCGTGTACCCCCAGCCATCGCTTCAGCAACTCGGGCGTGGTCCACGCCCTGAACACCAACTCGCGCGGTGCGTCGAACTCGCGCGTCAGAACGATTTCGCGATCGCCAAGCGCGGCGATGTTCAGCAGTCCTCTGGTACTCATCCCCGTTTCTTCTCCCTGTGTTTTGATTGGCTGGTTTTGGATTCACCCTGCCTGGATGCCGCGCGTTTGGCTTGCTTGCGCCCGGTGGGTTTGCGTTTCGTGGTTTCGGCAACCGGCGCGCCAACGGCCTGCATCTCAACAAGCAGCGCATCCAGGTTCGCGAAGTTGGCCTCCCAGTATCGGCGATACTCCTCCAGCCACGCCGTTGCCTCGGCCAGCGGCTGGGCCACCAGCCTGCGTGGCCGGCGTTGCGCGTCCTGCCCGCGCGCGATCAGGCCGGCACGCTCCAGCACCTTCAGATGCTTGGAGATCGCCGGCTGTGTCATCGCGAACGGTTCGGCAAGCTCCATGACGGAGGCGTCGCCCTTCGCCAGACGTGCCAGGATTGCACGCCGCGTTGGATCGGCAAGCGCCGCGAATGTAGCGTCCAGGCGGCTGGACGAGGCCAATGTATAACCGGTTTGTTCCATAACTGATTGGTAATATACGAAAGTTGACGAACGTGTCAAGTGACGGTGTGAGTGGCAATGGAATTGAGTTGTTGGGACTGTGGGATGTGTTTGTCCAAGCCAAAAGATCTTGGCCTCGTTACTACCATGCAGGCACTGTCATCCTGCATGGTAGTAACAGCTACATCTTCGGCAATCGTCAATGCACAACGTGGATACGTTGGTCAACGATACGTGCACTTCTCATTGAGTATTCTCAGCTTCTATTTGCCGTCGTGCTGCGGAGGTCCGTCTCCGCACATAGTGCAAGGCCATTCTCGGGCATTGCTGACATGTACCATCCAGCATCCCATAATGTTCGTGTGCAAACATGCCGTCACGCAACAGTTTCGTGGGGAGCCAGATACACCATGGACGGGCTTGCAATCGGTAGTAAGCTTTATCCAACAGTTACCACCCACACGCATTTCGAACAGCATACTATCCTGGCACGCGACACGAACCTTCGCACCCGGCAGCAACACCTGGCCGATAACAATTCCGGAAGGGTATGTGATCCTGAATTCGATACTGCATTCAACAGCGGGGTCAACCTCGATTGGCACCGTATCGCAAAGGCACGGATGGATTATTGGTTGATCGGTGTTTTGCGCAACCGCCATACTCGCAGTAAGCATAAACATTGCCAAAACAATTGAGATACGTGAGCACGTCATAGCATAATCTCCCAAGTGAATGTTGATTTCATTAGGCCGGAGTACCTATCACCATTTATAGCATTGCGATAATATATCGTGGTACAAATTCGCCTGCGTTACAAACCCAGCGACATTTTTGTGTACCCCCTCCCGAGGAGGGGGGCCTTGTGAAACGTCACAGTGGTTTGATTGCGCCACATAGCTCTAATCGGGTAGCCGGGGGAGGTCACCCTCCCCCAGCTCCCACACCACCGTACGTGC
>CBHYLN010000038.1:0-39217 GCA_966128725.1 uncultured bacterium
CATACAACGAGATCAATGCACATGAAGACCCCCCAAGATCACGACAACGCGCGTCGTGATTTCCTGCTCAAGTTCGGCAGCTCGCTCGCCGGCATCACGATGATTTCAACGCTTGCTCCGCTTATCGCCGGCTGCGAAAGCAGCACGGGTCCTGCCTCGATGGATCCCAATTTTCGCGCCACGTACGACGTAAGCTCGTTGACTGTGGATGGCACGGCAATGGTAACAGCTACCAACGGCGGCGATGGCACGCCTATCGTGCTGGTGCGCAACTCCGCGACAACCTACACGGCGTTGTCGATGTCGTGCACGCACGAGGGTTGTGTCTGCCGTTCACCAAGCAATGGCACCATCAATTGCGATTGCCACGGCTCGCAGTTCGACCTGACGGGCGCGGTGCGTCGCGGCCCGGCAACCACGGCACTGTATCGCTACAAGGTGGCGTACGATGCAACCGGACACTCGGTGACGGTAACGCCGTAGTCAGGAAACGGGCTCACGCGGGCCACGGACCGGTCCGCGATCGACGTCGACAAACGCAACAAGAACGGGGTAGCTTCAGCACCGGAAGCTATCCCGTTCCTTTAACGGGGACACCCGGGCTCACTGGCATGGTACCCGCCAGAGGCCAGGCCGCTCCAGGGTGATTTTGAAGAGAATTTTTTGAATGGATTGCGGTTGGTAATTCCACGCATTAGATTCACCCCGCGAACGGCTGCGTGTCTGTTATGTGCTCAACGGGTCAAGGATCGGCTGGAATCGTACTGAATATTTTGCTGGGTGGCACCACACGATTTCAAGCCGAGGGGTCGTAGCACACCGTTCCGATGAAATATTTCTTTTTTGATTCGACTCCGGCATCAACACACGACATTTATTATGATGCTGCTGAATGCTCACAGCTTCGGCGTGTATGCACCACGTCGCGGCCGCATTTCCCCTCGTGTAACAGCAAGCAAAAATGCACGCTTGCATTGGAACCAGGATGGACACCACGGCATCCAACCGGGCATTACACCCATTGGACAATCCGCCTGCGGAACCGGCATGTTCCTCCAATCCCGACGCTGCATCGGCATGGTGATGGATGCAGCGGCGCGACCGCACCACGTCTACAGGGCACGCTGTTCGTCGAATATGCAGCAGGCCCACTCGCGCCCAAGAAGCAACATGGTGCATAGGCGCCACCGCCCACCCCAGAGATCCTCGGTCATTCGCGACAGACGCATCAAGCTGGTATCAACTCGGCCGTTTCGGTCGTGCATCAAAGCCAGCGCACGTTGCGCCGACTCGCGACGCCCCTCGGTTAAAAGCAGCAGCAATGGGGCCGTGGCCACATCCTTGTTTTTCCCGCGGGCAAGCGCCATGGTTTCGGCCGACATATCCGCCGGGAACATTATGCTGCCTTCGGCATTGGGATCCAACCACCAGCCACTGCGAAGTAGTTGATCCAGACGCTCGACATCGCCCGGAGAATGTATATGAATTGGATATGATCGTTGTTTATTCATTTATATCCCCCCATTCATCTATTATTTCATGACGGAGGTATGTATGCGATTCCCACATTGGCACATTATCGTGCCGCTCGTATTATCGGCAACGGCAATACCGTTGATGGAGAATTACGCAGGTGCGCAATCCAATCCAGTCACCGAGCTATCGGTTGACAACGAAACCGGTGTTGCATTTTCGGCAACCGTGGCCTTCAGCGATGGCACCACAACCTCGCTGAGCGTTGGAGCCGCCAACGCCTCGTACATCGCAACCGCACCTGCCGGTACAACCATTACCGGATTTACGGCAGGCAGCAAGACGGTAGCAATCCCGATGGCCCCCTCGCCACAGGCGGGTTGGAACATCCCCGGCATCGGCGAACCCCTCTACTGCCATTACGTAGGCGTATCGGTATCATCACCACGATGCCGAATGCGTTTCAGCTTCTTCCTGAATTAGGGTGCTTGCTCCGGACAATGCACGGTGCCATGCCTGAGCACACGGGGTCAGGAGAGCCAATATTTTATTATTTGGATTCAATCGCAGGGTTTCTGCTGACGTATGTGTGATGCGGCGGTAATCGGCACCGCGATATCCGCCATGTGCATTGGAATTTTGAACGGAACCAGTGTTGCGGCGCAACAAGGCTTGATCGACAACCATCGGCGAGCAGTTTCCAGGCACACTGGTACGAGCAACCAATCGCCGCATTCGCGGATGTTGTTCCCGTTGATGTTACTGCATGAGGGCAATGTATGCGCAAGCATATGTTGCCCTCGGCGCTATTCGTTGGCAACCTTGCTCAACAGATCCGCGAGCCGGTAACCGGCCAGCACGGCGCAACGTCGCGCCGTTGTTCGCGCGGCGGTTGCATATCCGCCTGGAAGCACGGGCGCCGTATCCGGATTCGAGGAGCGCATCAACGCACCCGAACGATACACATCATTCCGTGCACGGGTCCAGCTTTCACGACTCCAGGCCCGGGGCGTTGTGGCCCCAAGCAATTCCGCCAGCGCCGATCTGGGATTCGCTTTCTCCAGATCCAACGACAGCGAGACAATAGCGCGTTCGTCACGCGTGGTGCCAAGCAAGCCATCCCAGAAGCCGTGCAGCTTTGTTGGCTTGGCGCCGGCGGCCGAGCGCACGAACACAAGGCCGCCGCCCTGATCGCCCGTAACCGAGGTAAATCCGTTGCCGATCCATGTTGCGCAATGCAGAGGCTGGTGAATATCGCCAACCAGATGGAGCATCCAACTTAGATACACCGCCCGTACCGACTGGGATTCCGATGCATCATCCAGAACCGACTCGCACTCGCCAAGCCCGAACA
The DNA here is from genome assembly GCA_966128725.1 of uncultured bacterium. GTDB lineage: Bacteria > Bacteroidota > Ignavibacteria > OLB7 > OLB7 > JAFDZV01. Next base: position 2,828 of record CBHYLN010000038.1, read on the forward strand.
ATATGTCGTCGTCCGGGAACGGGCTGCCCTTGAACGCAAACGCCGGCCCCCGCAACGGATAGTTGACGTAGTGCCAGCGTGCGTGGATCTCGAAGCCGCTTCCCCCCTCGCGAATGTCGTCGGGCCAGGTGCTCGCACGCATGAACAGATACAGGCCTTCCTCCACATCCGACGGCCGGTCGGCAAGCCATTGATTGGCCCACGGGTGCCTGTGAATCAATGCAACCAGGCGAGCCCGGACATCGGACTTCAACCCACGGTACGCGATCGCCGCAACCGCCATATGCCCCGTTGCATTCCACGCGTTCGCCGAAACCGTACAACAGAACGTCGCGACCACAACAATGGCAGCCATCACCCCACGCGATTGAAACATGGTACTCCTGCAAATGCAGCATAATGGCGGGACAATCGGGGGATCCCAGTCGTGCGCCAGCAAGGCCTGACCGCCACGGACAGCACATTGGCCCCGAATCTATGGTTGTGGTTGGCACAAAACAAGTGGCAGGAAATCTGGGAACGATTGCAAGCATCAACGCTCACTTCCACCGGCGCGCGGCGTCGATTGCACGCAAGAGCACAACGTGCCGGCAGAACGGCGCACGTCGCGCGCGCGCGGGAACGCGACACAGCCCGGCTCTCTCGCTACGCCTTGTGGACGCGGGAAGAGCCCGGGCTGCATTGTGCTGCATTGTGCACGGCGATGACAACGCCGGCGCGTGCGCTACGTTCCGCAGGGCGCCGCGCTCTTGGTGATAACGATGGCGCACTTCCACCAGTCGAAGCAGATATCCACGCAGCAATCGCGCGCGATCTGCACGCTCTTCAGGCAGTCGCCAGGCGCAATCGGCAGAAGCCCGGCCGGCGTTTTCACAGCGATGCCCGTTGCGCCGCGAGGCTGCTCGGTGCGCTGAGTGCCGCCCGGTGCAACCGTGACACACTCAACTTCGGTGGGCGGCTCGGTATCGTTGTTGACAAAACAGATGGTGACGTCGCACGGCACATCCTTGTCGCTTTGCAGAGTTGGCGATGGGCACGCCGGCTGCGCGTGTAATGCCGATGACGAAGGCAGCACAACAAGGGCAAACATGGCCGCGAGGAGTGCAAGGGATAGGAAGGTTGATCGACGCATGGTGTAGAAGACCTACGTGTGAGCGAGCGCCGCGACCGCGCATGGGCGCGGTTCCTGAAACGGCATGCTCGTTCATCATAAGAGTGTTCACGCCGCGCTATTTGGACATGATCGTGCGCCGGCACTATCACACCCCAGCCGCGCGAATCAACGCGTGTATCTGGCGAAGATGTGTCCTCATGTGGATGCGCGCCATCCCGACGGCCTGGGCAACGGTAAGCGGCCCGGCAACCGAATGGAAGAACACCGCGCGCAGCAGGCTGGCAGGCTCCTGCCGGGCGGTGTAGGCAACAAGGTTGGCGAGATGTGTGGCCCAGAGCTCGCGCAGTTCCTCCAAGCTGCGCCGGCCGGTCGGGATCATCCCCTCCGACGGCACTCGCAGCGGAATACGCAGCCGCAACACGGTAAGCACCAGCAGATACCGGAATCGATCGGCCAACGTACGGCGCCGCGCAGGCAACAACAGCGCGGGAAGCCCGGCGAACACCGTCAAATCGGCCAGCACCATGTGCTCCACAATCACGATTGGCGCCCACTTCCCCGGCGCGGGCGGCGTGGTCAGGTCAGCCGCCGGCAGCGTCGCAAGGGTATGCAGAAGGTCGCGCTGCATCTCGCCAAGCTCCGCAAGCCGGCGCAGCAGCAACGCACCTTTTGGATTGGAGGCGTCCCGCTTCATGCCGGCCCCGTACGATCACCACGCATGCACACGCCGCCCCGGCACGCCGTTATCGGCCGGGTACGGAGACTGTGGCGCGGGAGCATGTACATGAGCATCATGAGCCTTCAATGTAGCTAATGTGTGAAGGCCGGTGGCGCGACGTACCGGAGTGGTAATGCCCTGGCATTTTCCTCAGAAGACAATAACGTCGACAACAATAATTCCGGTTGTGCCCTCGGCGGCTTCCCGCGACGTAAACGACACCAGCGCCTTGCGTCCGGTACCGGGCGTAGTCTCGTTGTCGATAACGCCATACCGAGTAGTGGCGCCGAACACCGTTATGCTCACCAGATCACCAAGCCCGTTGGCGGTCGACTCCGTGTATGTACCGTTGGCCTGATACGTGCGCGTCACCGATCCACGTTGATATGTGTGCGTGATCGTCAGCGGATAATCCGCCGCCGTAAGCGAAAGCGCCGTGCTGGTTTGCGCGGCGGAAAGCGTCTGAGCGCTCGCCGAGCCGGCCGCGGCCAGCAACGCAACAAGCACAAGCGCGCCAAGAACATGTTTTGTTCTCATGATAGGCCCCGTGTTGGTTATTGATGAGGCGGCAAAGCTACACGCGCCGGCTGGTCGGTTGGAGTACATCTTCGTGTACCCGCCCTGTGGTGCTGGGCGTCGTACGGGACCACGGTATGGGCCGTGATTCCCACGCTTGCCCCGGCGATCCCTACGCCCTGCAACCGCTCCACATTCCGCATCGTCCGCCAGGCCGCGAAGGGCGTACAGCCCCCCCGCGTACGCCAGCCGCCAAACAACAGCCATGTGATCGTGGCAAGAGAAAAGGGCCTGAGTACAACTCTCAGGCCCAACGCTCAGCTATGCACACAGTTGTTCACGTACTCAGTACGGACTTAATCCTGGTACTCGTAGCCGAGGAAGATATACTTGCCGCCACCGCCTTCGTTCGTGTCCTGCCGAAGCACGATGTCCTGCGGAAAGAAGTCCTTCATGGCGCTTTCGATGGAATCTCCAAAACCGGCCTTCACCGTGAACATCTTCGGCGCGCCGGGTGTGGTCGCGTAACACAGGTAGATGAATTTCCCTTCGTGCCCTGCATTCAGGTCCTTGTCGATCTTGACCCATCCCGGCGGCGTGGGCGAATCCTTGCCCGTGATCATGCGCAGCCCGGACACCGGATCACCGGAATCACGGGTCTGGTAGTAGATGAACACGAACTTGCCGCCGGCACCCTGATTGAAATCCTGCGCCTGGCCCGTCGGATTCTTGACGACGCTCCAGCCGTCTCCCGCCGGCTTGCCCTTCTCGGGATTGAAATCATCCATGATGGTCACGGCGACGTTTGTTACGTACGACATATCGACTCCTCGACTATTGTGGAATGGAACAAATCCGAAGCCCGGGATACCTGACAATTGTGTGATACCGCATCGAGCATCGGTCGGTTATCCGTGTTGTCGCATGGCGGGGCGGGGAATCCCCGGCCCATCGGTTCCTCCTCTTCCCTCAACAACCCCTCTGTTTCCCCACCCGGAATGCGTCTCGAACATAGGCGACCAAATGCGAGGCTTGATTCGATATGCTGGTGAGCATGCAGGATTCGTGGTGCTATGCTGCATGCCTTTCACAGTATGCCATCACAGTAATTATTATCCGCAGGCAATGCGCTCGTGGTCTCGTCCGTAAGCCGGACATACGCAAGGTGTGGGGGTCCTATTCCCTAATCCCCATCCCACTATTCCCCATTCCGCAATACGCATTTTCCTCCCTCATGCTTTTGGCGTCGATCGTTGTGTAATTCTAGTCGAGCTCACTGCCATGCAACCACCGAACCTGCTGGACCAGGTACGAACGGAGATTCGCTGCCGTCACCTGAGCCGCAGAACCGAGAAGTCCTATGTCTATTGGATTGACCGCTTCATCCTGTACAACAAACAGCATAACCCGAAGGAGATGGGGGCCGAGGAAATCCGCGCCTTCCTTTCGCACCTCGCCGTGGATCAACGGCTGGCGGCCTCAACACAGAACCTGGCGCTCGACGCACTCCGCTTTTTCTATCGGAATGTTCTCGTCACGCCGCTCCCGGCAATCGACGACATCGCGCGTGCACGGCGGCTGCGTGAGCTGCCCGTGGTGTTCACGCACGAAGAAGCCCGCGCCGTGCTCGCCCAGCTCGACGGAACATGCCGGATCGTGGCGGGGCTGCTCTACGGTGCGGGATTGCGGTTGTGCGAGTGCCTGGCACTGCGCGTGAAGGATCTGGACTTCAAGGCGATGCGGATCACGGTGCGACAAGGGACTGGTCGGAAGAATCGCATCACGATGTTACCGCAATCGCTTGTCGCGCCCCTGTCCGAACACCTGCAGGCGGTGCGCCGGCAGCATTGGCTGGATCTGGACGAGGGATATGGAGAGGTGCCGATTCCAGATGAGCCTGAGCGGATGCCGGAAAATGCCGCGCGTAAATGGTGTTGGCAGTACGTGTTCCCTGCCTCGCGCCGGTCGGCCGACCCACGCACCGGGAAGATGATGCGCCTGCATCTGGACGAGTCGGCGGTGCAGCGTACCGTGAAACGCGCCGTGCGCTCGGCCGGCATTACCAAGCCGGGCAGCCCACACACGTTCCGCCATAGTTGCGCCGCGCATCTTCTAGAGAACGGGTACGACGTCCGCACGGTTCAGGAGCTGCTGGGGCATGGCGACGTCCGGACCACGATGAACTACATTCGCGTGCTCTCGGCTCGGCGCGCGTCGGTGCGCAGTCCGCTGGACGTCGATCAGTAGCTCGTGTGGGCAGTGGGCCTCATCAGGGCGCGGTACGGCGACAGGAGAGATCAGCGGCACTTGCGGAGGTCAGCAACAAGAACGCCTCGCACATGGCGCGAGGCGTTCTCCGTGTTGGCAAAGTGTGGGCTCGTATCACTTCATGATGGTCGCCGGCCGGCCCGTGCCAGCAATCGCGGCGGTCATGCGTGAGCTCCGTCGCCGGCCGATTCCGGCATCGTGAAGCCCCGGAACAGCAGCCAGCATGGGAAGATGACGATCTCCCACAGAGCAACGGGAACGGCAAGCACCGACCCGCTCCCGCCCGGCGCCACGTCGACAAGATCGAACCAGCCGGCAATGCCGCCCAACAGTACCAGGGCATAACCGATCAGGCCAACCACGGCGATCAGCCGGGGGACAAGGCGGAACCGGAACAGGCTCCAGGTGAAGAGCAGCCCCGCAAGCCCGAGTATGGGAAGAGAAACCTGGGTAAGCCCCAGGAACCTGGCATGCCTGAGGACGTCGCCAATCGAAAGGAACCACGAGCCCGCCGGCGAGCCCGCCGCGATATACTGCTGGCTTAACGGGATCAGCAGAAAGGTTGCCACGATGCCAACCATCATGATCGTACCCTCGATGATCCGGGCTGCCAGATACCCTGCGGCCAACGCCTCATCCAGCTTTCGGAGGAGGCCGAACGCATACACCGCGATGAACACGATGCCAATGTTGTTGATCGACCACAACAGGGCGCTCAGTTCCACCGCCCCCTTGTTCGGATACACCGTGGCGAGGTAGTTCGGGGCGCTCAGGATCGGATCCAGCGCGAACGCCGCCGTGATACTGGCCGCCGCTGTAGCCAGGAACAGAAGCGCGATCACAATTTCCGCCTTGCGCTGCGTACGATTCGTTGTGCGTTGCCGTGCCATTTCCATCGTTTGTCGTTACGTTCCTGTCCTCGCGAATACTTCCCCACCGTCGCCCGCATTGCCAGCCTGCAACGCCCGCGATACCCGGGCCGCATGTGATGCATCATCAGGGTAGCGCCGGTTGCGCGTGTGTCCCCCCAACGCCATTGAGCCGCCGTTTACAGGCAGGGCATACACGTGGGATCATCCTGGATATGGATTCGATCGAACCGCCTACGGGGCCAGTCGGCGACAGGTTGCGCTCCGCGTGTTGGTGTTTACAGCGCCAAATGAAAAAGCCCCGCGTTGCCGCGAGGCTTCGTTCATGTGTACACCGGCGATTGCTTCGGGCACAGCACCTTGATGCTACCCGCACGATCGGTGGCGCCCACGGGCCCGATCGATCGCCCTGCCCGGCGTATTCAATTGTCCTTACTTCCTGGCTGGCTTCGGCACATGCTGGTCGATGAGGATTGGATTGCCGTCCGGATCCACCACCATCAGGTACGCCGGTCCCGACGTCTTCTCGTCAGCCTCCACCTTCAACCCCAACCCGCGGCTCTTCAGCTCCTTCTGAATCTCGCGCACGTCCTCGAAATCCGCCAGCGGTTTCGCGTCGCGATCCCATCCCGGATTAAACGTCAGCAGGTTCTTGTCGAACATGCCCTGAAAGAGCCCGATCCTCGCCGTCTCATTCTCCAGGACCAACCAGTTCTGCGCTTGATCGCCGCCACATTGGCGGAAGCCAAGCTTCTCGTAGAACTCGCGCGCCTTCGCGATATCCTTCACCGTAAGGCTGACCGAGAAATTACCCAGCCGCATCTGCCCCCTTTCCGGTTTGGCATCGGCCGAAGGCTGCCCCGCACGACCAAGGAACAGGCCGATAATGCCGCACGACAACGCGCTGGCGACAGTACGAATCATGATGCTCACGCTCCCCTGTTGTTTGTTGTTGTTGCCGAAAGCCTGGCAGGCTCATGAACACGCCATCAGGGCCTGCATCCGCAGGCCATCAACGCGTCCCCTACCCGCGCAGGATCTTCTCCATGGCCCTTCCCTTGGCCAGCTCATCGATCAGTTTGTCCATGTAACGGATCTCGCGCATCAACGGCTCCTGGATTTCCTCGATACGCACGCCGCAGATCACGCCCTTTATCAACGCGCGCGCCGCATGCAGCGACGGAGCTTCCGCGAAAAACGTCTCGAAGTCCGTCCGGTCCGCGATCAACTGCTCCAACTGGCGTTGAGTGTAGCCGGTAAGCCAGCGTATGATCTGGTCAACCTCCTCCTTCGTACGGCCCTTCCGTTCCGCCTTGGCCACGTAGTGCGGATACACACTGGCAAAGCTTGTTGTATAGATCCGATGTTTCGCCGCCGTGGCTCCACCGTTCTGCATGATATGCCTCCATGAGTTTTCCAATAGCTCGGGATGGGGCCGCCCCCACCCGGATCACTTTCAGCGCCACCTGGATCACTTTCAGCGCCACCCGGATCACTTTCTACGAAGGATCGCGGCCGAGATCAGCGTCATCAACAGCCCCACCGGGAACGGTTCGATAAACGTGAACGCGATGTTGACGAAGGGATTCGCGTACATCTCCTTGAACGATTCGGCCTCGCGCACCGCCTCGGAGATTTCCGTCGGCGACGCCCCGCCTGCTTTCAGTTCTTTCAACTGGCTGTCAAAGACGTGGTCCGCGATGCCCGGGTTGCTGTAGTACACCACCTCCCATACCGCCACATAACACGCCGAGGAGATCAGCGCGATCAGGATCCCCACGGTGAACCCGCGCCCGAAGGTGAGCTTCCCGTTGCCGACGTTCTCACGATACGAACGCACGCCGAAGAAGATGAGCAGCGCCGACAGCACGATCCCCGCATAACCAACGAGCAGGCTCGTGTTGCAGCCAAGCGAGTCCATGAACGGCACATGGGCAAGCAACAGCACCGCGGCGATCGCGCCCGAGATCAATCCGTAAACCAGTACAACTTTCTTCATCGAGTTTTGCCTCCTTGGGCGCAAACGTACCGATGTGCAGGTGCCCGGCGCGTCATACTTTTGGATGATTCAGGCCCTGCGGCAACGGAATCATCCCTTCGGGCGATGGATCAGGGGATCAGCCGCCACGATTTTCCCAACTGCACCGCCTCGGTACGCCGGCGGGCGCCAAGCTTGTCGAACAACCGGCTCGCGTGGGTCTTCACCGTATTCTCGCTGACACAGGCGCGCTCCCCGATCTCCCTGTTGCTCAGCCCCATTGCGATCAGCCCCAGGATCTCCAGCTCACGCGGGGTGATCTGCAGCTCACGAACCCGATCCTCATCCAGGACGAACGGACCGTCGACCCGCACCTCCTTTACCACCACCTCGGGCCGCCGCCGCGTAAGGGTCCCGCCCAGCATGATCCCCAGCGCCGCGAACACCACGGCCACGATGGCGCCATAGATCTCGGCCGAATGCCGAAGAACCAGAACGTGATACTCCGTGAACCGGAGCAGGGCGATCACCACACCACCACAGACCCCGAACAGGGCGATCTCGCGAAAAGCTTTACCGGACAGCGTCATGGTCGGAATATGAGAATAACGGATCCCTTAACAAGCCGCTTCAACGGGGCAGCTTCAACCGGGCGGCTTCAATAAGACGGTTCGATCCTCGATTGGTCGGCACCGGCCGGGCGGATTCAGCCAGCGGAGTGGCCTGTACCCCGCCTGGCATGCGATGCTCCGCTCCGGTCTGAAATTGATATCACCAAACATACATCCCCGCGGGCAATTGCGTTGTTGGTGGTGTGGCGGGCGCTTCACGCGCAGGTAATGCGAGCGGCCTTGGCCGATAGATGATGTGGGGCCGGCCGAGGGTGCGATGGAGGAGGTGCGGGTGTGTGTGGGGAGGGGGAATGCAATACAATCGCCTTGAGACTTCGGCGGAAGGCATGATTGTCCTTCGCCACGGGATCAACCTGCAAGCAACGCCGCAAGTACCGTGGAGATCCCGCCCTCCGGCGTCACACATGCCGTTATCACCTCCACGTCGCTTGCGCCGTAGTGACCATTGATCGGGCGCGAGGGCATCTCGGGGTAGATCAGCACAGCACGGCGGCAGTTCTTCGCAACGGCATAGGCCACAACCTGATGAAGATCGTCTGCCGACGGCTGTTGGTCACGCTTGTACTTCGTGTCCAGCACGGCCAGTGCAGCACCGCTCGAAGCATTGCTCAACACCATGTCGATGGTGATGTTGACCGTGCCGTCGTTGGAAATCACAACATCCTCCTGCGCGTTCAGACGCATGCCATCTCCAACCTGCGGCGCCAGATACTCGGCGACGTATTGCTCGTACAGCCTCGCCATGTCCACCAGAAACGGGATCGTCTCGAAGCGACCGTGCTCGTGTGTCGGACCGGCCTGCTCCAGAAAGAAACGGCATAACGCATGCATCGGGCGATAGTCGCCGTTGAGGCGGTTGTACAGACGGCCGACGCACTCCGCCGGCCTGAAGCCGCGCAGCGAGATCGAACCGCGCAGCGAGCGCCACGCCGCCATCACACGGTCCAGACGCTCGCCGGTACAGAGTCCCTGGCGGATGATTGTATGCAACGTCCAGGCCAGCAGTTGGTTCTCGCCCACATCGGCAGTGTGCTCGTGATATGCGCAATGAAGCACGGCATCCCATGGCGCACGAAGTGAACGCGCGATGTCCAGCGAGCCACGCACGTACGGAAGGCGATCCTCCTCCGGAACATATTCACGATAGAGCCCGCGCCTGCCACGATCCAGCACCCTCCGCGCCAGCACCGCTGCCAATCGCTGATAGAACTCCTCGATCCGATCGCTCTCGGACACTCCGTCCAGTATCTCGAAGCTCTTGAGCGCGTAGGCATACTCCAGCATTCGGAAGATGCTCGCGGCCGGCACTTTCGGCTCCAGATGCAGACGCAGCCCGGGCCGCAGGGGAATCGAACCCACCCAGCCCAGAGACTTCAGTCGCCACCGGCCGCCCGTGCGCATCGTAGTAGGTTCATAGATCTCGATCTTCTCGCGATAGTCGCGAAAGATGATCTCGGCGTCCGCATGGTCAAATTCACCGGCTGCAAGCTCCAGCGGCTGGTATTCACGAAGCGTGATGATGCGTGTATCGTCCCGGCTCACCCCAGGATCCTCCGGCCGATCTCTTCCCACGCAAACGCCTTTGCCTTCTGCGGTTGGTCGTAGAAATACTCCTGCAGATAGGGCTCGATCTCCATGCGCCAGATATCCTCGATGCAATCGGCCAGGTCATCGTGCAGGAAGTAGGAGATGCCCATTGCGTAGTGGGGATCGTTGATCGCCGCGTTCAACCGCCGCAGCTCTCCGGCAAGCCGCGAGGCCGGGAATCCCGTGGCGTTGCGTTCATGATAGCGCTCCAGCACGTCGTACTCGGGCGCGAGTTCCAGAAAGGCGAAGCGGCGGCGCAGCGCGTGGTCCACCAGCGCTATGGACCGATCGGCTGTGTTCATCGTGCCAATGATGCGCACATTCCCCGGAATCGCGAACGTTCCTCCGGCCGCCAGCGGGATCTCCCGGTCGCGATATTCCAGCAGGTACATCAACTCGCCGAACACACGCGCCAGGTTCGCACGGTTGATTTCGTCGACGATCATCACACACGTCCCCTCCACTCCGCGGGCCTGCTCGCAGAACTCCAGAAACCGCCCCGGCGCAAGCGCATAGTCCAGACCGCCGCCGGAGATCAGGCGCGGGCGGATGCCCTGCATGAAATCCTCGTAGGCATACGCCGGGTGGAACTGCACGATCTCCTGGAATCCGTTGCCGCCGCCGATCAGATGCCGCGCCAGCTCGCCGGCCACAAACGTCTTGCCGGTCCCCGGAGGACCGTAGATGATCGCCTGCTTCTTGCGTTCGATAGCCCGCACCCATCGTGCCAGCTTCTCCTCGGTGAAACCGTTAGCGGCAGCGATGTCGGGGAATGGATAGTGGGGGTTCACATGTGCCCCTTTGGTAGTCCCGGGCTGTTCATCCACATAGGCGGGATTCGGAAGCGCGCGTCCCAGCTCGCTCTGCAGGTATTCGATGATCTCCGGCGCGTGATGGCGCGCCCACGTGCTGCGGCCTGACACTGTCGCCGATGCCTTGCGGATGAACGCTTCGTGTGCCGGACGAAGTTGCTCGTAGTGTTCCGCCGCCCACGCAACATCGACGTAACCGTGGGCGGTCTCCCCGCGCATACTGCGATAGGCTTCATCGCCGACCTTCAGTTCTCCTTCGACGAGAACACGGAGATCGTCACTCAGTGCAGAAGCGTCTAGTAAAAGTTTGAACCCGCCGACCGTTACGACAAGCACCTCCACCCTGCCGACATTCAGCCGGATCAGATTCTGATCGATCCGATACGTCAACGACCAATTGGTCGTTGATAGCGAGTTCGCCAACTCCACCGCGTCGACGAGCATGGTTTCGGCAAAGCGACGTTGCGCGGGGTCGGGATAGAACTCCGCGAACATATCGGCGACCCACGCATCATCATCCGCGACGTCACCACCCTCCCCCGGCGTGACATATGCCTTCGGTTCCTTCGCCTTGTCGAAGTACCCGCGCACGGCCACCAGCCAGTGCGTGAAGATGTCGAAGAGCATCCAGGGCGGAACGTCCTCGCGCCCGGCCACCTCGATCATCCGCTCCGCGTGCTCCGCCACCAGCGCCCGACCCGTTGCGTTCGCGGCGGCGTAACTTGCGATGCCCTGTTCATGCCGCGTGCAGGCGAAGTAGTTGATGACCGTCAGCGACTTGTTGTTGATAAGGAGAAACTTCTCCGGATCGACGGCCGCAAGGATCGGCGAAAGCGTTCCGCTCTGAAACCCCTTTCCCTGGCCGCTCTCGGCGAACTCACGTGCCGCGGCCTCCACGTCCGCGGGGTTTCCCGCCGCTCGCCGTACGAACCGGAAGATGGCGCGCGCCACGGCCTGCCAGTCGGCATCGCCACGGCCGTACTTGGCGCCGTACTCGCGCCGAACATCGCGGTGGACCGTTGGAGCGTAATGCACCCAGACGCGCCCGTCAACATTCTCGGGATAGTCCCCATGCGGCAGCAGCGTCGCGAGCACCATGTCGGTGATGTCCTCGCCGCGGTCCTGCGCCCGCAGCACCGCCTCGTAGTTGGCGCGCCCCCGAGCGATCACGCGCCTCGCCTGCTCGATGTGTTCGATGCCAATCGGCTGCGAAAGGTACTCGGTCACGAAGTCGTTGAAGAGCGGAAGGAATTTGGAGCGGACGACCGTTGCCGGCATGACGGTTGATGTATGAATTATTTGGGAAAAGAAGACACGGCCCACGGCGATGCACGCCGCCGGGGAATACAGGCGATCCCGCCGGGCGTTGGTGAGGATCGGCGGCAAAGATAGGAAGATGCCGGGGGCTGGGCGCCCCCGGCCGTCGACGGCGCAGTGCCGGGAGTGATGCCGGCGCACTTCAGGCAGCGAGCGCATTCAACGCTGGTGGAACGGTGGCGGCATCCTCCATGTGCATGCATGAAAACCAGCCTGCGCACTCTCCACGAACGGGATGTACTCACCGAACAACGACCACATGAAAGCTCCGGTACATGCACACGCTCAGGGCAAGCAAACTGGCGCCCTGCCTGTTTCGCCCGGAATATGGCTCCGGACGAAACAGGAGCGGAACAGCGCTCGAAATCTGCCTGCTCGCATCACAACAATCACCGGCCTTCTGCTATACCGGCCCGATAGGCGGATGTGCCGGCTCCAGACGTCCGATGTTCTTGTTGATCGGAGGCTTGGATATTCTAAGAATCAACGACTCGATGTGTTTCGCATGGTCCATCCCGTCCATGCGCTTAACATTGTGGGTCTTCATTTAACCGAGTGGGTCACACGGTGTGTACGGCTACTCGAGGGTAGAGATCGAGCCCGCCGAGATAGAAGTAAATGGCATTGCCGAAGCGAGCACGATTGCGAAAGCCGCAGGCGTTTCGCTTGATGCGTTGGATGCGTGCGTTGATGCTCTCGGCCGTTGCGTTCGTGCGGTTGAGTACGACAGCGTTGATAATCCCCCAGAGATGATCCTTGATCGTCTTTGCGGCTTTCAACATTGGCTCCAGTCGACAGCGTACCGCACGTGATAGCCAGGCCATCCACATCTTCAGCGCCCATCGCCGCGTGGTGTAGTGCCAGAGTTGCATAGCACTTTCCTTCAGCGCCCACGCCCGTGCCGTCTTCAAGGCTCGGTCGTAGAGCTCCCGGAACTCGGCCCAGCGATCGCGACGCATCGTATTCGGGTTCTCGAGCCACAGGTGCTTCGTTCCCTTCAAGCGGTCGTCGTTCTCTTTCAGCAACACACGATTCTCCTGACGACGTACCCGGTCAACAGCATCGGCGAGATACTTCGCGACGTGGAACTTGTCGAAGCAGATCTTCCAATCAGCCTCGGGTACGTGTTTGCGGACGACGCAGATGTAGGCTTCCCACATGTCCATTGAGACGCTTTCGATCGCAGCTTTCTGCTCCTCAGTCAGCGTCTCGAAGAAGCCGTCGAGTGATTCCTTGGTGCGCCCATCGGCGACGTGGACAACCGTCCCGGTCTCCTGATCGGTGACAACTGTGACGTACTCGTGGCGCCGCTGGAACGATGTCTCGTCAACGCTCATGTGCTTCGGCGCGACAACCTGCTGGCGGAGCTGACCGCGTCGGACCGCTCGCTGCATAATGTTGTCGAGAGCCGTCCAGCTCAGCTGGAGCATGCGACGGACGCCGGAGGTCGAGCCGGTCTGCTTCAGCCAATCGATCACCAGTGACTCGAACAAGGCTGTGAAGCCCGACCCCGGCTCTGCCCACGGGACATTGACCTGTTTGACACCGTGCTCGGCGCAGTTGGTACGTGGTAGTTCGGCCACCAGGATCGTCTTGAGTTGGCACGTGTCGAGATGACGCCAACGCCGCTCACGATGATCGTACCGGGGAGATGTCTTCCCACAGTCCGGGCAGCGAGCTTCACCATGATGCCGCACCTGAACGCGGATTTCATTGGCGGTTGGATCAAGTTCGACGTTCGTCACGACCCACGGCGCTACCACGCCGAGGATCTGGGCATAGAGATCAGTGTCCTTCATGTCACGAAGCTACTGAGGCCCACTTGATTAAATGAAGCGCCAACATTGTAGGCGGACACATAGCGCACAAGGTCACAGACCTTGAAATTGCGCTTCTTCACGCCTTTCGGGAACGAAATTTGCGCATTGCGATTCAACGCACTATTCATTTCCGCAAGCAACTTGGTCGCCTTTCCTACATACAACAACTGCGCGCGAGCATCATAGAACGCATACACGCCTGAATCGTTTTTATGATGCGACAGAATCTTGTTCAACTGCGTGTGAGTGCTGGCCCCACCGCCAACCTCCGCATACTCGCAGACCACGCGGAATTCCGGCACAAAGACCACCGAACAGATCCTTTCGAGAGTCTTTTTATTCGGACTGACACCTTTCTTCCACGCCTCGATCTGCTGCTTAGTGTACCCGGTCGCGATGCTAAGCCTCCCGACATTGCGACCAAAGTATGTTGCGAACACCTGATTGAACATTGCCGATCGTTCTTCTGCTGGTGACATTGTTTTTCCCTTGCTTAATCCTAGGATTTTATGCTCGAAGTAAAACCCCAAGCAAATACGCGGCTTCTCATTCCGCACTATTTTTCTTTACTCTCACGTCGGTCCGCGTCATGATCAGCTCCAACATCACATAGTTGGTCAGCAGGATGTCTGGTGGATTGCGGCGAATCTCCTCCTTCTCCAGCGTTGACTCCTGGCCTGTATACCGACGGAAGGTCACGGGAGCTTCAGGACCGTCTTCGGGACGAAGAAACTTGGATAGCTCGTTCAGCTGACTGTTGGCCAGCGCATTCATTGGATAGACTACGATGGCTTGAATCCCCCCGACCGCTTCCATTGCGCAGCACATGGTCCACGATTGGCACAATGTAGGCAAGGCTCTTGCCCGACCCCGTGCCCGTTGTCAGCACGTAATTGTCTCCCTCTCGGGCTTTGCGGATTGCTTCGGACTGATGGCGATGGAAACGCATCGCATGTTCGTCACCGTTCGAGGAACGCATGCGGAAGTAACGCGCGCATTCGGGATGCAGTACCCCTTCCCCAACCAGCTCATCGACGGAATCACCGGGCTCGAACGTCGGGTTGAGCTGGATCCACGGCTCTGGCCAGAGCAGACCGCGCTCGAGTTCGTCGTGAACAAGGCGTCCGATCCTGGTGTCGCTGATCGAAATAAAGCTTTCGACGTAATCGGCATAGTCATGCACCAGGCGGTTGCGTACGGAGAAAACATCCATGAAGGATCAGAACTTGAAAGAGGATTCAATCGAAAGCACTGTTATCTATCGGCGCCGGGGTGATTGGCGGCACAATGCGGCGAAGATACGGGCGATCGAGGAATGGAGCAACGAACGGTAGGGACCTTCAGGGCAAGTGAAACATCGGGGAGGGCTGCGTGTTCTGTTGCTATACACAGCGCGGCACTGATTGCAATGTGCGCACTATTTCATGGAGTTCGCTACCGTGCGTTCGATCTACTATCAGATTCTCAGCGTGATGTTATCCGCCCTGTGCGTGAGTGCGTGCTGCTCCGATAATACAACCGGACCGGATTCAGCCCGCGGCGCCGCGCGCGACAAGCAAATCCGATTGCCCTTTGTTTCCACGAACGACATCGCGGCATCCGATACCGTCTGGTATACGGGCGGCCCGTTCCACACATTGATCGACTTCGATATCCGCGACTATCCCGGCGTGGACTCGGCGGTGTTGATCGGCTTCATGCTCCGCGCGAACCGCAAGGACGACGCGGCCAGCGTTATGAACCCGACGCTGTATCTCTATCGGCGATAGGCCGGTGATGGCTGACGCAGATGCGGAGCCATTACACGCACGATACGTTGGCTACCCAGAGCCGATGATCGCGCATCGGCATGATCTCTGATACCGCGCCCACCCAACAGGCGTTGCACTGCCGAGGCACATGCTCAGTGTGGCGTTCACCGGCCACCGGTGTTTTGGTAATGGCAGTATCATGCAGCAGCCGTACCCAAATTTCCTGCGCAGCGCTGCGCTGTGCACTTCTCTCCATTCACGATTTCTCGAGTGATGAGTACCAAGCCGCGATTCCCTTTCGCACTTCCGATGTTTCTGATCGCCGCAGCCACCATTGGCGGCTGCTCCGAGACCATCGCCCCGCTCGACCACCAGATTCGATTCCGCATGACATCGTATGCAACTGCGCCCACCGATACTATCTGGAAATACCTGGGGATCAATCACGCGATCACCGATTTCGATATCCGCGATTATCCCAATGTCGATTCGGTGGTGGTTGAGGCATACGCGTTTTCGAGCACGCCGGGCGCCACCATGCGCGTACGGCTCTACAACGTCACCGAGGGCCTTCCGATTGCCGGCAGCGAGGCAGTGCAACGCGCCTGGGAGGGGGAATTTTTCCGCTCGGGCAATTGCCGCCACGGCCTCCCGGAGCGACGCATCCTGCTGGGGTTGCAGACCAGTCTGAACGATTCAGTTGTTACGCCATCGGTCATCCTGGACCATGCAACGCTGTTCCTGTATCGGCATTAGCCAAGCGCCGTATGCGAACGACACCGAAGGCGCACGCAGGTGCGGTTGCGAGTTCCTGCATCGGTGTTCAGCAATCGAACCCGTTACTCGGTAATGAATATCCATCGGTGCTGCCGCTTGCTTCTTGCATCCATGATTCCCCGTCGCCACAGCCGATGCGCTGTTTCGCAGCGTGAAACACTACGCCCGGCAGTGTGTTCAGTTGTCAACCGAGGCGCTTATCCCTGCGCCTTCTCTGCATGTCACCTACGGAGCTTCTTGCCATGCGTTCGCTCTACTATCAGATTCTCAGCGTGATGTTATCCGCCCTGTGCATGAGTGCGTGCTGCTCCGATAATACAACCGGACCGGATTCAGCCAGCGGCGCCGCGCGCGACAAGCAAATCCGATTGCCCTTTGTTTCCACGAACGACATCGCGGCATCCGATACCGTCTGGTATACGGGCGGCCCGTTCCACACACTGATCGATTTCGACATCCGCGACTATCCCGGCGTGGACTCGGCGGTGTTTGTAGCGTATATGTCATCCTACACGCCAGAAGCACGTCTTCGACTGCAACTGTTCAACGCAACCGACAGCCTGCCCATCCCGGAGAGTGAACTCACACCGATTGGATGGAAGGGCGAGTACGTGCGCTCGCGCAACATTCGAAGTGTTCTGCCGAATCACCGCGTCACACTGGGCATTCGCACGCGGCTGGCACAAACAGGCGCGCCCGCCTACGCGAACTTCGCCGCGTTGTTTCTGTATCGGAGATAAGCCAGACATTGTTCTATGGTGGTCAGAGAGGGCTTGGCGATGCGTCGAAACAATTATTGCCGGGCTTGCACAACCGCGAATTGCCTCACAAATAATGTAACCTGATGGGAGTCGTCTCGGGTGTCGTTGCCTCATAATGGATGGAACCCATCAAGGACTGAGACAACGCCATGTCTGGAAGCTCGAAATGTGAGTATCTCCGCACCGTCTACACTCGGTATCATGCCCCAAGTGCCGAAGCCACGGGAACGATCCTCGACGAGTTTGTCGCCGGGTTACTTTCTACTATGAGCCATCGGACGGGTACGCATCGCATTCGGATACAGCTTGTAGCCCCCTCACACACACGCATCACAACGCCCGCACGCGAGTTGGCTCCCCCATTGCCAGCCCGTTACACTCCCCTCCGCCCTGTGTCACACACAACAATCGGCCGAAGCCCACCGGACAATCGATCCATGATGGCACAGCTTCTCAATCGTCTGGCGCTCATGTTCGCGGTTGCTGTATTTCCCGCGTGTGCTCCGCTGTACACGCCGAACGCAATGCACACCGCGCTGCCGAACCGGGCCGGGACGGTTGATGTGGGGGCCTGCTACGGCGCCGGCAGCCTCAATGTCACCGCCGCTGCCCCCGTTGACAACATCTGCCTCTTCGGTTCGCTCTCGATCGACAATGGGTGGTTCATACCAGAAGGCGATAGCGGTGATCAGCATTATTCACATCGCTTCATTGAATGCGGCCTGGGCGGCTCGTTCCTCGCCGACAGCACCAGGTTCGACATACTCGCCGGCTACGGCAGCGGGCATGCAGTGGCATACTGGCCCAACGACTCCGATATTGTGGCGGGTATCTTTAAAGATTTCAGCGGCGTCTTCCGCCTCGAAGGGGACTACCACCGCGCATTTATCCAGATAAACGCGAGCAACACGAGGAAGCCAAGCGGAACGCGGGAGCCGTTCGACGTGGTTACCGAGGGACTCGTGCTCCGCACGTCGTACGTCTGGTTCGACAACGTCACCCGCGAGGCTCGCTCAACAACACATCCCCGAGCGCTCTTTCTCGATCCAGTCGCGTTCATCCGCGCGGGCAGCGGAAGCATACAGGTTGACGCCCAGGCCGGGCTCTCGATCAAGGTTCCGTTGAATCAGGACCAGTTGCGCTGGCAGCTCTTCTTTCTCGAGCTGGGGGTGCATGTTGTTCTGACGGATTTGTGGTGATGGGCAAAGGCTTTGCGTTACATGGGCGTTACGCGATGGCGCCCCCCAAAACGAAAAACGCCCCGCATTGCTGCGGGGCGTTAGTACACCCGTAGGGATTCGAACCCCAAACCTTCTGATCCGTAGTCAGATGCTCTATCCAGTTGAGCTACGGGTGCAGGAACTTTCGTATCAAGCGGCGCCGATGGCTGTTTGCGCTGGCGCGGTGCTTGCGACGTTATGCCTGATCGAAGCGTGCCACCAGACGAGCCATCTGCGACTTGCGATGCGCCGCGAAGTTCTTGTGGATCAAGCCCTTCGTCGCCAAGCGATCCAAGATCACCGTGGCCTTGCGGGCCTCTTCAACCATCGTCTCCTTCGACGTGGCTGTGCGAACGGCCTTCAGCGCATTGCGCATCTTCACTTTGTAATAGCGGTTGCGCGCGCGGCGACGCTCCGTCTGGCGAACCCTCTTCTCGGCTGACTTATGCTGCGGCATGAGTATCTTTTGCTGACAGTAAACTGTTGAGAGCCGGCAAATTTACAACCTCGGGGGCGGCGTGTCAACCGTTTTTTTGCTCGTTTCGCTTTGTTGCATCGAAAAACGATCGTATTCCGGTCGGCCGCGAGGTTGTAGCTTTGTGGCCGTGTTCAATACTGGATACATATCGCGCATTTGGCGTCTTGTCGGCAGTTCCCTTCCCCACATCGGTGCTCGCGCCGGCAAGGCAATGGTAACGGCGACGATTGCCGCGTGCACGGTGCTGGCCCACATGGCGGGCTCGATGCCGGCAACGGCGCAGCAGGGCAATCTGGAGATGCTGATGGCCTGCTCGCGCGAAATCGGCGACAGCGCGATCGCGCTGGTCCCCCGGTCCGATTCGATCTGCGCGCGTACGGCGGAACACCCGGCGGCGTGGGTGCTCGAGTCCGGGCTTGCGGCCGCCGCCGAAGCCCGATCCATTCGGCTGGTTCGGTGCGAGTCGCCGGGGGTCTCGGTTGCGGTCACGTCGATCGGCGTGGCGTACGCCGCAACCGATAACGAGGATGTGCTGGAACGCACGGCAACAATCGAGGCGGTGGTTCTGGTGGATGGCTCGCCGGCCTCCTCGCGGGTTACCCGGGCGTTGCGCGCAACGCGGCGCGACACGATCCCGGCAGCCGCGCTTCCGGTGGTGGAAGCCGCCGGTTACGAGTTCACGCGCGGCACGCCCCCGCCGCCGGCGCCCACCGGGTTCTGGGCCACGGTGGTGGAGCCCGCGGTTGTTGTTGGTTCGGCCGTGGTGATGACAATCCTGCTGTTTACCGTACGCAGTCAGTAACAGTGTTCCGGGGCGCTACTACGCCCCACGGTAGTATATTCACGACTTGGCCCCGCACTGCGTGGGCTGTTTGTTGTACCTGGAATCCCCGCATGTTCGCACACTCGCTTCGATATCGCGGCCCCTTCCTCCTGCTCCTCCTTGTTGCAGCCGCAATGGCCGGCTGTGCCGGCGAAAGCCTCCAGATACTGAAAACCGGAACAATCGAGCAACGATTTCAGGCCGGCATGAAGGAACTGAACGACGAGAACTATCTCGAATCGCAGCAGTTCTTCAACAGCATTATTCTGCAGGATCCCGCCAGCGACTATGCCGACGATGCGCAGTTCTACCTGGCCGAAAGCTATTTCCGCAACGGCGACTATAAGCTGGCGGCGTTCAACTACAACCGCCTGCGCACGGCGTTCCCAAGCAGTCAGTTCGCCAAGCAGGCGTTCTTCATGTCCGGCGAAAGCTACTTCAAAAGCTCGCCAACGTACGATCGCGACCAGCGCGAAACCCGGTACGCAATCGACGTGTTCCGGTCGTTCGTTTCGATCTACGCCGCCGATTCGCTGACGCCCATCGCCAGCGCGCGGGTTCTGGCGCTGCAGGAGAAGCTGGCCGAGAAGGATTACATGACCGCAGTGCTCTACGAGAAGATGGCGGACTACCGCGCGGCGGTGATGTACTACGAACGCGTTATCGAAAACTATCCCGGCACATCGTTTGCCACGAAGGCCATCACCGGCCGTGCGCAGGCACAGTCCGAGCTGAACGAGATCGCGGTTTCGGCCGCATCCGACCCCAAGTAACCCCTCTTCAAGAATCGATATGGAAACCGACGGACGCCCCGTGCACGTGTCTCAGGTTGTTATGACCGAGCTCGTGCTCCCCAACGACACCAATCAGCTTGGCAATCTTCTTGGCGGCAGGTTGATGCACTGGATCGACATCGCTGCCGCGCTTGCGGCAATGCGCCACTCCAACCGGGTGTGCGTTACGGCTTCGGTGGACGGCATGAGCTTCCACGCCCCGATCCGGCTTGGCAACATTGTTATTCTGAAGGCATCGGTGAACCGCGTGTTCCGTACGTCGCTTGAGGTTGGTGTGCGTGTGGAGATGGAGGATCCGATCAACGGAACGTGTGTGCATGCCAACACGGCATACCTTACATTCGTTGGAATCGATGGCCATGGCAAGCCGCTTCCGATTGTGCCCGTTGCACCGGAAACGGCCGACGAGCATCGCCGGTACGAGGCCGCCGCGCTGCGCCGCACGGCACGCCTGGAAAGCCGGAAGCAGATCGACGCATTGCATAACGGCACTCCGAATCCGGCACTGTGATTACCCGGCCGAACGGCAATCCCTGCGCGCCGCCGGCAGAACTCAATCAACCGCAAGCCCCTTGATGCGCATACGCTTCATATCGTTGTCGCTGGTGTTTCTTGCCATTGTCGCTGGCAACGCAAACGCGCAGTTCGGCCATCAGCACGATGACTCGCTGGATGGCCATGCTCATGCGATGTGCGGCACGTCGTTGTGGATCCGTGCACAGGACGGCAAACATCCGGAACTGCAGGGATTGCTTGCCAGCCTGTGCGATTCGCGCGTGCTGAAGCAGGCAAACACGGTGAGCCCGGGCGGGCACTTCCGCATCCACTACGATCGCACGGGCGCCGACGCGGTGGCCGCCAAGGACAGCAACGCGAACAACGTGCCGGACTACATCGATTCGGTTGCGTACTACCTTGAGTACGCCTGGACGGTGGAGATCGACCAGTACGGATTCCTTGCCCCTCCGCCGGATAACCGCGGCCCCGGCCCGGAGACCGATGTCTATATCTGCAATCTCCCATCCAACATCTACGGGCTTACCGTTCCCGAGGCCGACAACCCGACCGGCACGAACACGTTGAACGGGTTCATGACGCTCGATAATGATTACGCGGGTTATCCCACGCCCGGCATTCAGGGGCTGGCGGTTACCTCGGCGCACGAGTTCAATCACCTGGTGCAGTTCAGCCGATATCGCTACGATCGCACGCAGACCAGCCTGTACGAGATGACGTCGGTGTGGTTTGAACGCCAGGTACACCCGGACATCCCGGACTATCTGCAGTACGTGCGCGACTTCCTGGGCGCGCCGCAGAACTATTCGCCTGCGACGCACAAAACCGCCGAGGACGTAACCGGCTACTGCCACGTGATCTATTTCGATTATCTGGCGAAGCGCTTCGGGCGCGATATCGTGCGATCGATCTGGGAGAAATTCGCCGATCAACCGAATTGCTTCACGGCGATGGATCTGGCGCTGCGCGACAACCGATGGAATCTGGAATCCAGCTACTGCGAGTTCGCGCTGTGGTGCTACTACACCGGGGCCCGCGCTCAGGATACCACGTATCTGCCGGAGGCCCGGTTCTATCCAACGATGCGGGTGGCCACGCAGCGTACGCTTGATTCGGCCGACGCGGTTATCGGTATGTCGCTGTACCCGCTGTCGTTCGGCATCTTCCGGGTGCTGCTGCCGCAGGCCAGCGGCTCGGCGCGCGACACGGTGGATTTCCTGGTTACCGATGCCCGCACCGATTTCGGAATCGGTGGGCCTGGATTGGCCAAGAATAATTGCACGCTGGACCTGTCGAAATCCGAACGCGACGGATACACGGCGTTGGAGTATTCCAATGGCAAGCTCTACTTCCGCCTGACGTCTCCAACATCGCAGTTCTGCGTAACCCCATTGCTGGGCGGGCAGCAGACGGCGGTGCCCAGCGCGCGCATTTCGCCGCAGCCCTATCTGTGCGACGGCGGCTCGCAGATGCTGTTCGGCATCAACCTTGCCAAGGAGCAGGTGACGCACGCAACCCTGTGGATCTATTCCAGCTCCGCGGGCCGTGTGGTTGAGCTTGAACGCCGCGAGCTGGATGTGCTGAACAACCAGCTTGGCGTTGCCTGGGACGGCCGCGACCGCAACGGCAATCTGGTACCATCGGGCGTGTATCTGTACGAGCTCTCGATCAACCAGGCCGCTCCGCTTGTTGGGAAGTTCGTGGTGGTGCGCAAGTGACACAGGGCGATGGTGTATCGGCCGCCGAAGCAGGCGCCGGCGGCAACACGGGCGCCGCGCCGTGTGCACTGGTTGTGCGCGGCCTGGTGAAGCGGTTCGGGGTACGCACCATCATCGCCGATTTCGAGCTGCATGCCGGGGCCGGCGACGTGGTTGGCATCACGGGGCGCAACGGCTCGGGCAAGTCCACCGTGCTGAAGCTGGTCGCCAACGTGATGGAGCGCACCGCCGGCACCGTGGAACACCTGGTAAACGGGGCCGCGCTTTCGGCCGCCGATCTGGTTGCCCGGATGGGGTTTGTTGCGCCCTACCTTCAACTGTACACGGAGTTCACCGCCTGGGAGCACGTGGAGCTGCTTCAGAGCATGCGCGGCCTGCCGATGGATGCCAAACGCGCAAGCGAACTGTTCCAGCGTTTCGACCTTGCGCACAGGCGCAACGAACGGATCGCCACATACAGTTCCGGCATGATGCAGCGCGTGAAGTACATCTGCGCGCTCATCCATCGCCCGCGATTTCTTCTGATCGACGAACCCACCACGAACCTGGATGCCGGCGGCATCGCCGCACTGTACGAGCTTCTGAGCCACGATCGCGACCAGCGCGTTACGCTGATTGCCACCAACGACGAATCCGACCTTCGACACTGCACGCGCGCGTTATCGGTTGAACGCCAGGGCTGACCACCGCTGCAAAATCTTCCTCCCGCTGTTACGTTGGCGAACACATGTGTCTAGCGGTTGAACTCCGGATGCATCAACCCCGTTCAACCCGAGGCAACCATGAAGAGTAATGCTGCCACCGTGCGACACCTGTTTCTGTTGACCATGATCGTGGTATCCGCCACCGTTGGCGTGGGCTGCGACGCAACATCACCAACCGGCGCTTCGCCGGGCGGGCGCGATCACATCGGCACGGGCATCATGTCCGATGCCGACGCGGGCGGTGACGCCTCCAGCAGTGGAGGCCGCGGCGACACTACATTGCCCAAGCCTGGCCAGTTGACCGCCGGGCGCTGGAGCGATCTGGAGAACTGGACGTTCTGGATGGACCTTCTGGGCACAAGCCAATGGTCCGATGCGGTCACCCACTGGGGCCTGAACGCGCGCTCGGTGATCGTCGCCAACATCCGCAATGGCGGCCGCGCCGTTACCGACGCCGAGGTAACGCTGCTGGATGGCGGCGGCAACAAACTCTGGGGCGCACGCAGCGATAACCACGGCACTGCCTATCTATTCCCCTCGATACTGCAACAGTCGGCCGGGCCGTACACGATAACGGCCGCGTACGACGGCGCCAGCACATCCGTGCAGACGCAGGCAACGGCATCCCGCACGGATTGCTGGCTAACGCTTCAACCGCGCCGGGGCAGCACCGATGTGGACATCATGTTCATGGTGGACGCAACCGGTTCGATGGGCGATGAGATGAGCTACATCCAATCGGAACTGCGCGATGTGATACAGCGTGTTCGCGACATGAACTCGGAGGACCTGCGGTTCCGCCTGAGCTGCAACGTATACCGCGACGAGGGCGACGACTACGTTGTGCGCGCCTTCCCCTTTACAACGGATATCAACGAGGCTACCGCCCGCCTGGCCGAGCAGGAAGCCAACGGTGGCGGCGACTACGAGGAAGCGGTTGAATCGGCGCTGGACAATGCGGTCAACCAGCATCAGTGGTCGACCTCGGCGCGCGCGCGCATCCTGTTCCTGGTGCTCGACGCCCCACCGCATTACACACCCGATCGCCTTGCGGTAATCCACGCGGCAACCAAGGCCGCAGCCGGCAAGGGAATCCGGATTGTCCCGATCGCCGCCAGCGGCATCGACAAGAACACCGAGTTCCTTCTGCGCCTTACCGCAATCGCCACCGGAGGCGCGTACGTGTTCCTGACCAACGACAGCGGCATCGGCGACAGCCACATCGCGCCAACGGTTGGCCCGTACGCGGTTCACCATCTGAACGATCTGCTGGTGTCGGTGATCAACGGCTACGTTGGCGGCTGAGAGGGCAACGCCGTGAACGAAGCGCCACGCCCCGTTGGGCGCCGGTGGTCGCACGCGTTCACATGGCGGTACATTCACATGGTTTGCAAACCTGGAACGGGGCACATGCGCACACGCGGATGTGCCCCGCCCTGTTACATCGCCCGGAACACCACGTCCTTCCGCTGTTGACGCCGGCCCCCTGCCCTGCAGGCGAATACCTACACTGACATGCGGAGCACGATGAACATGCGAACAACTCGTCCGGATACACCACGTACCGCCCTGATAATATGCGCCCTGCTTGCCGCGCTGGGCATCGCGTTTGGCGCGTGCCGAACGGGCAGCACAACCGAAACACGCGAGGCCCGCGACGGCAGCGAATCGTCCGACGCACTATCGGTTTCGGATGACGAACGGACCGCTGCACGAGAACCACATCCACCGCCACCACCCCCGCCGCCATTGGGTACGGTGGAATCGTCGGCAACCCTCATGTCCGGTTCGGTAGCACTCTCCTCGCGGCATGCGGCCACGCCAGCCACGATTGCCGCCGCCGATGGCGACCGTGCAGCGGTGGATGGCCCTGTGGAACATGTGGAGGGCACGGAGACCGAGGCCGACAAGGCGGGCAAGATCGCCCAACAAACCACGCCCTCGCCCGGCCAGCTTACCGCCGGCGAGTGGCGCGACCTTTCCGATTGGGACTATTGGACCGGCGTGCTCGCCGACAGTTCCTGGCGAACGATGCCCGCGCATTGGGGATTCAACCCCGCGCATCGCGTGGTGGTGCGCGTGAACGCCGAAGGCCGGCCGTTCATGGATGCGGCGGTAACCCTGGCAACACGCTCCGGGAAGGTGCTGTGGCGTGGCCGTACTGATAACGCCGGCGTGGCCTATGCCTTCCCGTCGGTGTTCGAGGAGCAGCCCGGCCCCTATCTGATCACCGCCAGCGACGGCGAGCGCACGGCGCAGGCAATGGTTGATGCGGTGGCGCCGTCGGACGAACTGAAGCTCTCACTGCCCACACGCCGCGCTGCAAACGGGATCGATCTGATGTTCATGGTGGACGCAACCGGTTCGATGGGCGACGAGATGCAGTATCTGAAGTCCGAACTGGAGAACGTGATCACGCGTGTGCAGGATATGGACCGCGAGCAGGCCGACGTCCGGCTGAGCTGCAATGTATACCGCGACGAGGGCGACGAGTATCTGGTGCGCGCGTTCCCGTTCACGCAGAATATCGGCGAGGCGGTGGATCAGCTTCGCCAACAGGAAGCCGGCGGCGGCGGCGACTTCGAGGAAGCCGTGGAGGTTGCGCTGAACAACGCGATCAACGAACACGACTGGCGACCAAGGGCACGGGCGCGCATCCTGTTCCTTGTGCTGGATGCCCCACCACATCACACACCCGAACGGCTGCAGCGCCTGCAGGAGCTGGCCCGTACCGCCGCCGAGCGGGGCATCCGCATCGTGCCGGTAGCCGCCAGCGGCGTGGACAAGGAAACCGAATTCCTGCTCCGCTTCCTTGCGGTAACCACCGGAGGCACGTATACGTTCATCACCGATCACAGCGGGATTGGCGGAAGCCACATCCGCCCCACGATCGGCAAGTACAACATTGAGCTGCTCAACAACCTGCTGGTGCGTGTGATCAGCGCCTATGCGGCATCGTAGACGCTGATCTCGACGTTGCCCGTCAGGGCGCACAGGCAAGGGCGCTGGACCAAAGCATTGTGGAGATGGCATGGGATGTTTGCGGTGTCGCCTGGAACATCTCTGCTACAGACAGGTGCCTCCTACGGAGGCCACGCTCCAGTCTCCCTAACAACCGAGGACGGGGCGAGCCGTGCCGCGCAACACACGGTACGCTCCGATGGAGCTTGGCACCGCAAATGGGCGCGTGAGGCTACAGACAGGTGCCTCCTGACGGAGGCCGATCCATAGGCCCCCAGCGGGGGCACCGGTTTGTAGCAGAGCGTGCACGTTCCCACCTAATAACTCCGTAGGAGTGAACCGTTCAGGCGAAGGTCGGTACGGCGCTATGCAGAACGGTACGCTCCGATGGAGCTTGGCACCGCAAATGGGCGCGTGAGGCTACAGACAGGGGCCTCCTACGGAGGCCGCGCTCCAGTCTCCCTAACAACCGAGGACGGGACGACAACCGCCGATTCTGGAACCGGCATCTGTCCATCCTCGACATTCCGCAAGCCCCGTTCAGGGGCGAGCCGTCTGTAGGAATCAGGGCACGTACCGACCTACAAGCCCCGTCCAGGGGCGAGCCGTGCCGCGCAACACACGGTACGCTCCGATGGAGCTTCAATCCGCCTGCGCACCATCTCTGCTACAGACAGGGACCTCCTACGGAGGCCGATCCATGCGATATCGAACCTGTCGGCCTGTTGAAAATTCGTTGGAACGTTGCAGTGGGCGGACGTGCGGGCCAACGCCGCGGATGACGCTGCCCGGCAGCCCGCCATCGCGGCTGGAGCACAAATAACAAACCCCGCGGGAACGGCCCGGAGCGAGAGGAGCTCTCTCCAGAGGCCGATTTCCGCGGGGTTCTGTTTTTCAGGATTGATGCGGGCCGGCGCCGGCTCTGCGCTTGCCAGGCCGATCAGCGCGACGCCCAATCGCGCAACTGCGCCTCCACCTCGGCATCGCTGAGCACGCTGCGCTCGTACAGGCCCGCGGCGGTGCGCTGGCGCATCGCCTCGTACAACGTCACCGCGCACGCCACGGAAATGTTCAGGCTTTGGATAAGCCCCACCATCGGGATCAGAAGATTTCCGTCGGCCAGTTCCGATGCCTCGCGGGATATGCCCAGCTTCTCGTTGCCGAACACCAGCGCCACCGGGCCAAGCAGATCGTGCTCGTATAAGGATCGCGCTCGCTCCGATAGATCCGTGGAGTAGATCCTGCAGCCCAGCGTGCGCAGATGCGCGTAGCACTCCTCGATGCCGGCGTGCGGCAGCATCGTTGCCCATTTCCAGGCGCTGGCCGAGCTGGCCCGCCCGATCTTCGGGAACTTCTCGTACGTGTACACCAGATGCACGGTGCCCACGCCCACGGCATCACACGTGCGCAACACGGCCGATACGTTGTGCGGATCGTGCACGTTCTCCAGCACCAGATGCAGATCCGGCTGCTTCCGTTGTATGGCGCCTCGCAAGCGCGCAATGCGGCGTTCGGTGGTGCTGTACTCCGGGTCGATCTGAAGCTGATCCAGCGGTACCACGTTGGTCCCTTCAAACGATCGGTTCTTTCCGATACGACTCATCGGCGTGCAAGGCCCCTCACTCTTGTTCAACAAAATCGGCGCGCGGGAAAGCCCATGTGGCGGCCTCATGCGCGCGCGTGTGCCGCGAGCACTACGTCTGCTCGAAGCGTTCCACGTGTTTTACATCGCGAATCTTTCGCAGCCGCTCCATCACCCGGTTCAGATGGTCGATGTGTTTTACCATCACCATCACCGTGCCATCGAACAACGAGTCAAGCGATGCGATGTTCACGCTGCGAATGTTCGTGTTATGATAGGTCAGGATCGCATGCGTGATATCGTTCAGCATGCCGGGCCTGTCCTCGCCGGTAACACGAATGCCGGCCATGAACTCGAAACCGTCGGAATCATCCCAGTTCACGTCCAGCGCCCGGCTGCGCGAGCGGGGCTGGCTGAGCATGTTCAGCACGTTCTTGCACGTCACCCGATGGATCATCACGCCCTTGCCCGTGCTCACGATGCCGATCACCTGATCGCCGGGAATGGGGCTGCAACACTTGGCGTAGCTGTACTTCAGCCCCTTGAGCGTGCCGTCGATAATCACTCCCTTCGAGGACGTGCGCGCCTCGGAGAGGAATCGGTCGTACAGGGCCTGGCCGTCCAGCGGGTTGCCGTCGTCCTTCTGCTGCGGCGCCTTCATGCGCTCGCGCACCAGGTCAACCGCTTCGTCGGCCGTCAGCTTCCCCGTTCCGATATCGTGGAACAGGTCACCGCGGTGATCGTAGCGGAGCAGGTGCGCAACGCGTTCCAGATCATCGTCGTTGATGTGCAGGCGCTCGCGCCGGGCGCGTTTGTCCCAGGCCTCGCGGCCCATCTTTACATGGCGGCGCTTCTCCTCCTTCATCCACCGGCGGATGCCGCTGCGCGCCTTGTGCGTAACGGCAATCTTCTCCCAGTCCGGGCTCGGCGTCTGGTTCTTCGAGGTCAGAATCAGAACCTGATCGCCGGACTTCAACTCGGTATCCAGCGGCACGATCTTCGCATTGACCTTCGCGCCAATACAGTGGAAACCAACCTTGGAATGGATGTCGAACGCGAAGTCGATCGGCGTGGCCCCCTTGGGCAGGATGCGCAGATCGCCCTTGGGCGTGAACACGTAGATCTCGTCCTGAAACAGGTTCAGGCGGAAACTCTCCATCACCTCGTGCGGCACATCCTCGGTGCCAACACGCTCGAAGATGTCGCGAATCCAGTTCACCCATTCCTCGAGCTGGCGATCCTCCGAGATAAGCGGGTTGAGCGATGACTCCTTGTAGATGAAGTGCGCGGCAACACCCTTCTCGGCTATCTCGTGCATCTTCCGGGTGCGAATCTGCACCTCGATCTGCCGCCCGTCGGGCCCGATCAGCGTTGTGTGAATGGATTGATACCCATTCTTCTTCGGGACCGAGATGTAGTTCTTGAATCGCTCCGGCACCGGCGTGTAAATCTCCGAGACGATGCCGTACACGGTGAAGCAGTCGTTCGGTTGCTCGGTATCCAGGATGATGCGAATGGCCATCAGGTCGTGGATCTCATCCAACGACTTGCTCTGCAACCGCATCTTGTTATAGATCGAGAACAGATGCTTCGCGCGGCCGCTGATCTCGAAGGTGAAGCCTTCGTCCTCCAGCCGGTGCATGATCGGATCGATGCAGCGATGGATGTACTCCTCGCGCTGCCGCCGCTTGGCGTTCAGCTCGCGCTTCAACTGCGCGTAGATATCCTGGTTGAGATACTTGAAGGCAAGATCCTCCAGCTCCCACTTCAGATTACCCAGGCCGAAACGATGCGCGAACGGAGCGTAGATATCCAGCGTCTCCTTGGCCATGCGCTGCTGCTTCTGCGGCGAGAGATACTCCAGCGTGCGCATGTTGTGCAGGCGATCGGCGAACTTGATAAGGATCACCCGAACGTCGTTCACCATCGATAACAGCAGCTTGCGATAGCTGGCCGCCTGCGTCACCTCGTGGCTGTTGAACACGTCGGTGATCTTCGTGGCGCCGTCAACAATCTCCGCGACCACCGGGCCGAACTCCGCGCGGATATCGTCCAGCGTGAACTCCGTATCCTCCACCACGTCGTGCAGAAGCGCCGCTGCAACGGAGATATCGTCCAGCGGGATCTCCGTTGCCACGATGATCGCCACCTCCACCGGGTGCGTATAGTATGGCTCGCCGGAGGCGCGGATGTTGCGCTTGTGCGCGTCCACGCACAGGTGAAACGCCTTACGGATCAATTCCTCGTCGCAACTGCGAAGATTGTGACGGCAAACCTCCAGCAGGCGGTTGAGCTGTTCCTCCAACTCCGCCTTCTGCGCCTTCGATGGCACAACCGCCGTGCGCCGCTGTGCCCGGCGTTGCGGTGCATTACCACGAACAACGCGCACCTCGCCATCGTCGTCGGGATCATCATCGCCGGCATCCCCCGCCAATGGGTCCAGGCCGTTGGCGGCATCCTTCGGTGGCCCGGCCGTTGCGCGGCCGTTGGCGCCGGCATTCGGCGCGCCCACGGCATCATCGGCCTTGTTGCCGGCATCCCCGGTTTCGCCCGCGCGCGCGCCAGTGTCGGCGGCTCCGCTGCCGGAAAGCGCCGTTGCGGAAATGCCCGTTGCGGAAGTACCCGATACGGAAATACCCTGGTCGGGAATGCCCGCGTCGGGAGTGGTTTTGTCGGGATCGTTATCGTTACTGCGCTTGCTCACGTATGCTCGCTTCCGTCGAAATACTGCGTGTTGATTCACCGTTCCATAGACGGATGTGCCGGCGATCGGGTGTTCCAACCGCCGGGCACACCACACGTTACGGCCTATTATGGCATCCCGTACACCCTGGCCACCTTGCCGGTCATGTATTCCAGGAACGCCTGCTCGCTGAGCGGCTCGCCACAAATCTCGGTCACCAGTTCCGATGCCGACTTTGCCTTGCCCCACTGATGGATCCTGGAGCGCAGCCAGCCGAGCACGTCGGCGAAACTGCCGTTGGCGATCTTGGCTTCCACGTCCGGCATGTCGAGCTTCATCTGCCGATAGAACATCGCGGCGTACAGCTTGCCAAGCGTGTAGCTGGGGAAGTAGCCAAACCCGCCAAACGACCAGTGAATATCCTGCAGGCAACCCTCGCCGTCGTGCGCCGGACGGATTCCGAGCGCCTGCTCCATCTTCGCGTTCCATGCCTCGGGCACGTCGTCAACATCCAACTGGCCGTTGATCAACGCGTCCTCCAGCTCGAATCGGAGGATGATGTGCAGGTTGTAGGTAAGCTCGTCGGCCTCGATGCGGATAAAGCTGGGCTTCACCACGTTGATGGCACGGAAGAAGTCTGCGGCGGTCATCGAGCCCAGGCTGGCGCCGAACGTCTCGGCAAGGCCCGGGAATGCCCAGTGCCAGAACGGCTCGCTGCGGGCAACCATGTTCTCCCAGAACAGCGACTGCGATTCGTGAATGCCCATCGAGGTGCCGGCCGCAAGCGATGTGCGCGCGAACCGGGGATCGAATCCCTGCTCGTACATGCCGTGGCCGGCCTCGTGTATCAGGCCGAACAGGCAGCTTCGGAGGTCGTCGGCGAACACGCGCGTGGTAAGGCGCACATCGCTGGGCGCGAACGATGTGCAGAACGGATGGGCCGAAAGGTCCACACGGCCGTTCGAGAAATCGAACCCGAGCTTCGCCACCATCTGCTGCGCGTAGCGCAACTGCGCGTCCTTGTCGAAATTGGTGAACAGCACATCGTCGCTCACCTGCACGCCGTGTTGCGCGATGCGATCAAGGATGATGCGCGTTCCCTCGCGAAGCCGCGTGAACACCGGCCGCAGTTGCGCGGCTGTCATGCCGGGCTCGTACAGATCGATCAGCGCATCGTACGGATTCTCCGCATAGCCGAAGTACTCCGCCTCACGACGCTTCAGCTCCACCAGATGCCGCAACGACGGGGCGAACAACCCGAACTGCTTCTCTTCGCGGGCCTGGCGCCACGCGTGTTGCGCAAGCGAGGTAGCGCGCGACACCTCGCGCACGTGATCCTCCGGCAGCTTCGACGCCAACGCCTGCTCGCGGGCGGTTTCCCGCAGCGCATGCCGCTGCCAGTCCTCCAGGTCGCTGGCTCCGTCGCGCAGTGTGTCCACCATGGCGCGGAACTCAGGGGCCGTTGTCATCTGATGCACCAGCGCGCTCAGCGTGGAGATCTGTTCGGCGCGCCCGTGCGCGGCCCCATCGGGCATGTATGTCTCCTGATCCCATCCAAGCACCGCAACGGCGGCGTTCAGATCGGCCAGTGTTCGCGACTTCAGCAGGTACTCTTCAAACGGTTGCAATGCCATTGTTCGGTTCTGTGAGTATGTACATGATTGGGATGCCCACGGGAGCAGTACCGCGGAGTATACAACAGGTCGGTTCGGCCGGGTGAGCTGTGGGGTCAGGGCGGACCGCTCAACTACGGAATCATGTCCCGATCGCTATCAGGCCGTTGGCCACGATCGGCACGGGTAACATCGTCCACCGGTTCGGCCACGAACGTCAGGCCTCGCCGATCGGTGGTGCGATATCGCTGATAATATTCGATGGCACCCTGTTGCCAGAACGCGCCAACCAGACGATCGCCGCCAACCAGCAGGCGCTCCACCGCAGCCAGCACGCTGTTATGCCCCAGCGAAGGGGCGGCACGGTACAGCCCGCATGCGCCTTGCACCAACGCTGCCCCACCCTGCCCGGCGGGCTCGCCGAGCCGCGCAAGCCCTTCGGCAAGCGCTATCGGCAACAGAGCGTTCACCACGATTTCAAGGGCACGCCCTCCGCCAACCATCGCCGCTGTTCCCATGCGGACGGTGAGCGCGGCAACAATCGGCGCCAGCCGACCGCGCGCAACCATCTCGAGAAGGCGGGGGAGCAGATGGCCGTGATAGAAATCGAACACCAGCTTGGCGGCTCCCCAAAGCCGACACTCCGGACGATTGGCCGGTCGCGTGCCGTAGTGCCACTGGCACACGCCGCGTGGAAGATCGGAATTGTTCAGGATACCATGCAATCGTTCCGCGCTCATAAATCCCCTGCCAACGCGCTCGATCGCCGCGGGATCGATACCGGCGAGCGACACAAGCAACGCAACGGTCCGGTCAAACGAGGCCGTACGCAACCAGGCCTCATGTTCCAGCAACCGCGCGGCCGTGCTTCGCATGGGATCGCGATTGGTGCTGTAGCCCAGGCAATCGAACATCATCCGCAGGAACGCGGCCCCGTATCGGCACACTGCCGGCTGTTCGGCGGCCGTGGCGCCGGCGGCGATCGGGATGCCGGGCGCTGCACGAACGATGGCCGTGGCGCGCCGCAGAAGCCTTGCCCACGCAAGCTCGGCAAGCAGCACGGCCGCCGTGTTGCCGACCGCCGCGTCGCCAACCACGGTGTCGCCGGCCGAGGTGTCGCCGGCCGAGGTGTCGCCGGCCGTTGATGCGCCCTTCACGTGCGCTTCCCCGCTGACCGATGCAACATGGGAGGCCGAATGCAACGCCCCCGCCAGCATGGTTGGAATCGCGGTTCGCAGCCGGGCCGATCGGCGCGCCACAACGTGCAGCACAACCGCGTTGTACGCGGTGTCGGCATCGTGACCATGCGCGAACCATTCCCCTTCCTCGATATGCATCTCCACCGCGCCGCAGATCAGCTCACCGTTGAGCAACAACACGGCGTCCAGGTAATCAGGGCCGGCCACCCTGTTGCGCCGTCCGCACGCAACCACGGTAACACGCTCACCGCCACAGCAGCGGAAACATGCGCCGGCGACAGCAACGTGCTCCCAAAGGGCGTACAGATCCCGCTCGCTTGATATAGCGCTGGTATCCATCACTCATCATCAACGATGTATTCCGTGTGGGATATGTCGTGTGGGGTACGCTACCAACCGTGGGGTACGGCCGGTGAAAGTGCGGTCGCATGCGAACAGACTGTTGTTGAACAGCCCGCGGTGCCGGGGTATTTCAACTGACGCGAGAACGGGGGTATCGCGGATGTGTGTGGGGGAGGTTTGAGCGATCGGCAACGGCCGGCGATACCATCCATCGCCGGCCATCACGCAATCATATCAGGCTGCCGCAATCGGCGCGCCAATCGGTGTGCTACGGCGTGCGCTACTGCTGCGCGACGCCTTCCTCGCGAAGCTGCTCCACGAACGCCGCGGCCGCATCGCGGGCCTTCTCGGCAAAATCCTCGCCCTTGCTGGCGCCGATAATCGCGCGCGAAACGTTGAAGAACGCGATGCCGCCGTCGTTGGCGCGCACGGTTGCCTCGGCGTCACCGCCCTGCGTGCCAAGCCCCGGGATCAGCAACGGGATATCGCCGCCCAGATGCGCGCGGATCTCGGCCAGTTCGCCGGGGTGTGTGGCGCCAACCACAAAGCCAAGCGAACCGGTGGCCCCGTAGGTTTCCACGCAGCGGTCGATCACGTGCATGAACAGCGGACGGCCTTCCACCTGAAGGCGCTGGAAGTCATTCGAGCCCGGGTTCGACGTAAGCGCTAGCACGAACACGCAGCGCCCCTCGTAGCCGAAAAACGGCTGCAACGTATCCATGCCCATGTACGGATTTACGGTGACCGCATCAAAACGCATCACATCCAGAAGCGCATGGGCGTACCGCTCGGCCGTGTTGCCGATATCGCCGCGCTTGGCGTCGCCGATCACCAGCGTCCCGGCCGGGATGTGCTCCAGCGTGCGGGCCAGCGAGCCAAGCCCCGCCTCGCCCGCGCTCTCGTAGAATGCCAGGTTCAGCTTATAGGCCGCGCAGAGATCGGCGGTTGCGTCGATGATGCGCGCGTTGAACTCGTAGAGCGGGTCGGCCGATCCCGCCAGCGATGCCGGCAGGTTGCGCGCGTCGCTGTCGAGCCCAACACACAGCCGTGTGCCGTTGCGTTCGAGAATGGAACGATATCGATCGTTGAAGCTGCTCATCGTCTCCGGGTATGGTTGAAGGATGATCGAGACGTTGCCCGCAGCGCGCCTAGCGCAACTGCCGAAGCATGTTCTTATAACTATCGGCCATCAGGTTCGCCGAGGACGGCGGCGGCGTGTTCGCGTTCTTCATCAACTGGTTGAGATTGTCCAGCCGGTCCTGCGACGTTGGATGCGTCGAGGTCCACTCCTCGATCTTGCTTGGCGTGCGCTTGCCCTGAGCTTCAACCATCTTCTTGAAGAAGAAGGCGATGGCGCCGGGATAGTAGTTGGTGGTGCGGAGATACTCGAACGAACGGGTATCGGCCTCCATCTCGTCGCTGCGGCTGTTGCGCAACGTGGCCAGAAGCACCGCGGCGTTGCCGGCGATCTGCTCCAGCCGTCCGGGATTGTTGCCAAGCGCGACCTGCAATGCCACATCGGCGCCCAGGGCCTGCGTCATGTGTTCGGTTCCATGGCGTTCCTCGGCGTGGGCAATCTCGTGGCCAAGCACACCGGCCAGCGATGCCTCGTTATCCAGGAATCGCAGCAGGCCGGTATACACGTAGATGTAGCCGCCGGGCGTGCAGAAGGCGTTGATGGTTTTGTCGTCGTTGATGATGGTCACCGTGTACGGGAACTTGCCGCGATACTTGATCGTGGGCGCCTGCACGATCTTGTTGACCACGCCCTGTACGTACGAGCGTACCCCCTCGTTGTTGAGGATGGGATATTCCTGCGGCGAGGAGCGGATCTCCTGATCCATCTGCTTGCCGAAGGAGGCATCCTGATCCACGGAGTACACGTTCAAGCCACAGGCCACAAGCGTGCAGAGCCCGGCAATCAGGGCAATGAAGGTGGTCCGGTGCGCCGCGAAGCGCCGCGCGAATCGTTTGCTGTTCACATCACTCATAGCCGCAATTGATTTATGTCCGGGGAAGATTGCCGTGCCGGCACCCCGATGTACAGGTTGGCGCGAAATTACGACGCCATGATCTCAGTGCCGAATTCGTATTCGTGAGGATAGGCAACGTCCACAAGCGAAAGCCCGGCGGCGGGCGCCATGGCGCTCTGGCCTGCACGGTTGCGCGAAGCAAGCACCAGCCCGATGTCCTGCATCGGCCGGCGCCCAAGCGCAACGTCCACCTGCATCCCCACCACCAACCGCACCATGCCATACAGAAACCGATCGGCGGTGATGGCGAACTCCAGCCCGCCGGGGCCTGCGTGCCACGCGGCGGTTGCCACGTTGCACAGCATGTTGGGGGTATCAGGATTGTGCTTCGAGAGCGCTGTATAATCGTGGATACCGACAAGCCCTTCGGCCGCCGCGTTTAACAGGGCAACGTCCAGTTGCCGATCAAGATACCACGAATAACGGGCCGCGAACGGGTCGGGGCTGTGATGAATCCTGTACCGGTACGATCGTGCGCACGCGCTGTACCGGGCATGGAAGCCGGCCGGAACACCCCGAAGCTCGGTAATGGCGATATCCGCGGGCGACATGCGCCGCAATGCGTGCAGCAGCTCGGAATCGCCGTATCTGGTTGCGATGTCGGCATGGGCCGCCTGCCCGTGCGCATGCACGCCGGAATCGGTTCGCCCGGCCCCCACAACCGTCACGGGAACGTCGCCGGCCAGGCGTGCAAGCATCCGCTCCAGCTCGCCCTGCACACTGCGGCCGTTGGGGTGGGGGTTACCACCCACCAAAAAGGTGGCCAACTACATCACCCCGCTGGGCCCCCGCCCCGCGGCCGGG